>NC_003064.2:300000-542868 GCF_000092025.1 Agrobacterium fabrum str. C58 | reverse complement strand
CCTTGGCTTAGTGAACGTCGCCGCCCGTTTTGGAGGCGATCTTGGAGCGCCGCTAGGCTTTTGAAGGTGCCGGCACCGCAAAACCCGGATTTGTAGAGTTCACCGACGGCCACCCGATTCTCGAGTGTGCTGCTGTTCCGTGCCAAAAATACGGGGAACTTCGTGCACATCTTGGTTTTCGCTGCACGTCACAACGAGGGTGAGAAGAAATTGCTGGGAGAGCATCACAAACTTCAGGCTTGGCGGTAATCCTGTCGGCGTTTTCGAGCGTGCCGAGAACGTGGTGTGTGCTGGCCGAACTTTCCAAGGCGCAGACACGTTCTTTTGCCAGGCCCCATTCAAGAGGAACACTGACGATCTTTGCACCCAGATTCCAAGGCGTGGTGGCTGGGGAAGTCCAACATTCCTGCCCCATGTACGCACCCATGAGCGCTGGCTTTGGAGGCAAACGCTGCGACCTTGCCCGCCGGCCGCCCCGACAATGCGATTTTCGGGTTGTCATATTGGATAAGGCCAGTAGCACTATTTGGTGACGCCGGGGGCTTGCTCTTCCGCTTGTTGACAACTCCGACCGGCGCACAACGCCTTGATAGTGATCACGATGGGCACGAGGGTGTCAGGAAGAAAGCCGCGCGATCCACGTCACTCCAATCTCCAGCGCTCCAACTCCGCCAACGTAAAGCGAGGTGTAATGTGCTGAGGACAGTTCCAATCGTATGCCTCCACGGCAATCAGTATCAGTCTTTCCACCCGTGCAGGATAATCCGGCATCGTCAGGCGCGCGGCCAGCTCCTGGTCATCGTTTGCGTCAATGACGCGCACATGTCCGAAGATTTTCAGTCGGCGGCGGTGAGCATAATCCATGAGAAACAGAGAGACGCGGTCGTTGACGCTGACATTTCCCGTAGTGATGTATTGTCGGTTTCCACGAAAATCCGCAAAGCCCAATAGCGTGGGCCCAAGCGGGAGCAGAAAGCCGGCCGGGCCTCCGCGATATTGGACGTATGGCCAGCAGCTTTCAGAGACGCTGGCAAGATAAAAACCGTCGCGCTCCCGTATGAAAGCCGCTTCGGCCGGGCCGAGGTGCTGGCTCTGGGCAGTTTCATCTGCGCTACCGCGTGCGGCAACCCGTGCCCACTGATCGGCGCTGCCATAGTGCTGCTGCGCGACGGCGACAGACGGTGTCGTGGCAATATCCAGATATCTGCTCATGGTATACACCTCTTCCCGGCGGACGAATCTGTCCTCAATCCTGAAACGCCCAATCCGCGACTTCCCACCGCATCTCACCACGGTCTGAAACGACCCGGCCGAGCCCCGGAAACGGCATATGTGTAGCAGCAATGAGCGCACCTTCTGAGGCCGCGCGTGGAAAAAAGCGGTCGCGCATTGCCTTGGCTGCTATCCGGTCCTGCTCGAACAGGAAGAATACATCCGTCGCTGCTGGATGTACCACCGGAAAAATCATGTCCGAAACCATGATCAGGCTTTTGCCGTCATCTTCTATTCGCACGCCGATGTGCCCGGGCGTATGGCCCGTCAAATCGACGATCGAGACACCGGGGATGATATCACGCTCTCTATCAATGGCCTGTAACCGCGGGTACAGGCGCACGACCTCTTCTGCCATACTAAAGCTGGTTTGCAGATACACGGGTGCACCGCTGCGCTTTGCCGGGTCAGTCCAATGCTTGACGTCGCGACCATCGATATAAAGCTCCGCACCGGGGTAGTTGTTTTTGCCGCCGGCGATCAGGCCTCCCATATGGTCCTGGTGCATATGAGTTACGATCACCGCATCTATCTGGTCGCGCTGCAGACCAAGAGCGGCGAGTGCCTGGGGCAATTTGCCTGTCTGGCCGATTGAGCCCGCTGCACCAGCATCGATTAGAATACGGCGTTGGCCGTCATCGATGAGATACTGGTTAAAGAGAAAGCGCACCCCGCTTTTCCGGGCTGTGAACTCGACCGCGGCCGCCTTTTCGACTTCACCCGGCTCGCGCCCGGGGAAAAAGTTGTACGGCATGTCTGCATAGCCGTCCGCCAGTGCCGTCACAGTAAAGCGACCAATGCTGATCTGCGCCAGCGGCGTTACGGTGGCTAGAGTGACAGCACGATCCGGTGTTGCGGAAATGGCCTTTCCGACGCCGATTAGTCCTCCCGCAAGCAAACCAAGGGGAAGAGCGCTGGCAAAGGTGCGACGTGAGAGTAGGGGCATGAACTTTCTCCTGACCTTGGGAGGGCGACTGGCGGCGTTCCCTCGACATCATGAAAGCTAGGATATCCAAAATGGATAGGGTATCGTGGAATTTCAGGAATGTTCCTCTCAAATTATGGAAGGATAAGATGGATCGATTTGATGCGATGTCGGTGCTGCTTGCCGTGGTCGATGCCGGCAGCCTATCGGCGGGAGCCCGGCGCTTGCATGCGCCGCTCGCCACGGTCAGTCGCAAGGTCGCCGACCTTGAAAAGCATCTCGGTGCCCGTCTGGTGCTTCGTACCCGCCGTGGCCTGACTTTGACGGATGAAGGACGAAACTATGTCGCTGCGTCAAGGCGTATCCTGGAAGCACTGGACGTAGCGGAAGAAGAGGTCAGCGGTGCCCATGGCGCGCTGCGTGGAGGGCTGCATATGACCGCACCGATTGCCTTCGGGGAACGCCATGTTCTGCCGATTGCCCTGGAATTCCTGAGGGAACATCAGGAAATCGACCTGCGGCTGACATTGGCTGATCGACAGATAAGTCTGGCAGATGAGCACGTCGATGTCGCCCTGCGCATTGGCCATCTAGCCGATAGCGCGCTGATCGCCACACGCGTCGGCGCCGTACGCCGGGTGGTTTGCGCCAGCCCCGACTATCTCGCTTGCCGAGGCGTTCCGCTTCAACCCGACGATCTCGCTCGACACGACGGAATAAGTTTCCAAGGCTTTGCGACTGCACCAGAAGTGCGCTACCGCCGCGACGTGACCGCCTTCAACGTCGAACCAAGAGCAAGGTTCGCGGTCAACACGACGGAGGCGGCAATTCGGGCGGCAGTATCAGGTATCGGCATCATCCGCGTGCTCTCCTACCAGGTGGCCGATCAGATTAAGTCCGGCGCCTTGCAGGAGGTCCTCAGCGAATTCGCGCCTGAACCGCTGCCCGTTAATGTCGTCCATGGGCCAGTCGATCCTATGCCAATGAAAGTGCGACGCTTCCTGAACTGGATCACGCCGCGTCTGCGCGCGCAAATGGCCTATTAGCGTGCCAACCCGGTCGCTCCGGCAAGCTTTGTCGGGCGCTCATCAAATTTGGTCGTCAGCGAGCGAGGCCGGTCAGGCTGACTGGAGGTTGCAGTTCCTCCGATCGCCAAGGAGCTCGCACATTTCAGCGCACTCGACGGCAGAGATATGGACGAGTGTATCCTTGTTGCCATTTTCAGGCTGAGAGAATCCGGCGGCCATGATGCACGCTTTTACAGGACCGGTTGCGCCGCAACGCTCATAGCCCTGTGGCGGCAACGGCGATCGACGCCGGTTCGCCTTTGAGACTAAGGACGTCCGAAAGCGAATAGGGGCTCAGGGCCCGATGGAAGATCGGCATCGGCCGGGCACATTACACCAGACAAGAACCGGTGCAGCACAGCATGCGATTGCCTCGATAGTGGACCGGAGAGCGGTTTCATCCTCGAAGTGACATATTCAGCTTTGTGCAGCATCTGATTGAGAATGAGATTGATGGCGGGATTGAAGCCGATTGTGTGGACGCGGGAAGACATTGTGTCCTCCTTTCAAATTGCGGGCACGGACATTCAAGCCCACAGCGGCAGCGCCCGTTTTTAATGCTACCGAAGGCGCCATAGTGGAGCTTGGCGCGTGTCCCCGCAACCTTTCAATTAAGGTCATTCGGCGGCGAGACATCACGCGGGCAATAGCAACCCGTGTCATTTTGTCGGTGGTGTTCGCGCCGTCAGTTTATTGCCGTCAGGGTCGCGAAGATATGCGACAAATGCCCCGGTAGGACGCTCCAGAGGCAGACTCTCGACTGCCGTGCCGCCGTGCGAGACGCCAGCGGCATGCCACGCCAGGACATGGTCAGGACTTGCCGCCGCGATCCCGATCGTCCCACCGTTGGCTGCGGTCGCCGGCTTACCGTCGATCGGTTTCGTGATCATCAGCCGCCCCCCTTCGTGAGCATAGATAAGTCGGCCTCTCGCATCGATTTCTCCGGGCTTACCGCCGAGCGCGACGAAGGTCGCATCGTAGAAGTCTCTTGCACGCTCAAGATTGTTGCTGCCGATCATGACGTGGGTGAACATGCTTCATCTCCTCTGAGGTAGTTGCCCGTATTCGTGACGCTTAGCGGTCGAAGTTCCTTAAATATCTTGATGGCGAAGTGCCGAGCGCTTTCTTGAACATGGTAATAAACGCAGACACCGATTCATATCCAAGGTCGCCTGAAACCTGCTGTACCGTTGCCCCCGATGCAAGGCTTCGGATTGCGATGATCAATTGCAACTGCTGACGCCAACGGCCGAAGGTCAGGCCGGTCTGGTGCTGAACGAGACGTGCGAGCGAATTCTCACTCATTGCTACCCGTCTTGCCCATTGCGCCATCGTGCTGCGATCGGAAGGATCGTCCGCCAACTCCGATGCGATGCGCGCGAGCCGGGGTTCATCCGTCAGTGGAAGATGAAGATGCTCCACCGGCATCCGCGACAAGGCCGATAGAAGGAGTGTTGTCATGAGTTCCGAGTCAGCGGTCGCAACTTCTGACTGATCTGCCAACTCGATGATAAGCTCCCTGACGAGCGGGGACAGGGAGAGCGTGCAGCACCGGTTCGGCAGATCGGCAGCCCCTGGCTCGATGAACAGAAAGAACAGTCGCGCATTGGCGGTGGCAACATTGCTGTGAAGCATGCCTCCCGGAACCCAGACACCGCAATGAGGTGGAACCATCCACATGCCGCTTGGAACCCTGCATGTCACGCCTCCCCGCAGGGGCATGACGAGTTGCCCCTTGCGATGTTGGTGTTCGGGAGCCTCGCGTTCATTCTGCGACACGTCGATCCTCACGGAGCGCACAGCCGCACTAGAGTTTTCGAGGTCATGGTCAGCGAGGGCTCCAGAAAGCGATATCCGCGCCTTGTTGGATTTAGTGATCATTTGAGAGGATATCTAAATTCATTCACGTCTTTTGTCGATACGGTTTCCGGGTAACAGTTCGGAGAATGATCATGGCAAGTCAAAACCACGACGATCGATGGTGGGCTGATATAGTCCAGACTGAAATTCGCCTGCCGCAGAAAGGGCTTTACCGAATCTGCGTTTTTCCTCCGTCCGGAAAGGAGCGCATCGCTGCCCGCAGTGCTGTTTTGAAAAAAATTGCAAACGCACTCTATTCGAAAATCCGTGCACTGTTTGCCAGTCAGCAGGCGGTCGCGTCGCATGTTTCAGATGCTGACTTGGCGGAACTCTATGTGCACGCCTGCCTCGCCTCGCCGCTCTTTTGTTATGTTCCACCCGGGATCTATGGCTTGGCGGACAGCGATGCGAGTGCTGAGCAATGCACCACCCGGAACAGGGCCCGACCGGGAGATGACATTTGAGCGTCCGACCGGTTGTCACAAGCGGGAACGTGATCTTTTCGTTGAAGACATTCCTTGCCGCCATGCTGGCGTATCTTATCGCCATCAGTTTCGATCTGGACCGGCCGTACTGGGCGGTTGCGACTGTTTACATCGTTGCTCATCCGCTTTCCGGCGCGATCTCTTCGAAGTCGGTCTTTCGGCTACTCGGTACACTTGTCGGCAGTTTTGCAACGCTGATCATGGTCCCGAATCTTGTAAACGAGCCGATACTTCTTTCCGGTGCGATCGTCCTGTGGGTCGCTGCATGCACCTTTATCAGTCTTCTTGATCGCACACCTCGCAGTTACGTTTCACTGCTTGCGGGGTACACGGTGCTTCTCGCGGGGTTGCCATTGGTCAGCGCTCCAGCGAACACGTTTGATACTGTTGTGTCCCGCGTCGAGGAGATCGGGCTTGCAATCATATGCGCCTCGGTCGTGAGCCACATTGTTTTCCCGGTTCATGTGGGAGCCGTCCTTATTAGTCGGATTGATGGATGGATGGACAGGGCGCGAACACTCCTCGAAGCGACAGCAGCCGGCAAACTGTCAGAAACCCAAAGCAGGGTCGAACGCCACGCCCTCGCTGCAGACGCGGCCGACCTACGGTCTTTCAACCTTCACCTTCAGTATGACGGATCCAGATATCGATGGGCGGTATCGCTGGTAAGATCAATGCAATACCGGATGGCTGCCTTTCTACCGTTGCTGAGCGAAATGGAGGATTTGCGACGATCACTGGGCAAGCTCAACACCTCCGGCGCGACGCAGGCATTGGCAATAATCACAGATGCGGCTTCACACACCCGAGGCTCCGCGGAGATCCTCGACAGCAGAATCGATGCGCTTACCTCCGCCACCACGCGTCATACATGGGAAAAACTTCTCCTTGCCAACGCCGCCCGAACCGTGCGGAATATTCTTCGCCTTGCTGATGAGTGCCGCGCTCTCCTAAAATCGATGGAAGGGGAAAATAACGCAAGAGTAGTCCGTGTTCCCCACAGGCGCCGCGCGCAGCATCGTGATATCGGAATGGCATTGCTATCATCGCTGACGGTCGCGGTCTGCCTTGCGACGTCGATCTTCTTCTGGATCGAAAGCGGCTGGGCGGACGGAATGACGTTCACCCAGATATCGGGCGTGCTTTGCTGCCTCCTTGCCACGATGGACGACCCGGTTCCTGCCATGCGCAAATTTGTTGGTGTGACAATGTGTTCAGTCATGGCGGCATTCGTCTACAATTTCACGATTTTTCCGGTAATTGACGGTTTTGTGCCCCTCATCGCAGCTCTTGGGCTGTTCTTGGTTCCAGCTGGCATATGTCTCGCGGTGCCTTCGCTTGCAATCGTTGGCATGGGGCTTTGCATAAACTTTCCTCTTCTTCTCACGCTCCAGGCATATCCGCGTGCCGACTTCGTTACATTCTCGAATGCCGCGGTTGCGACCATCCTCGCAATGGTCTGGACGATCACAGTCTGCGGCATCTTTCGATCTGTGCGTGCAGAGACGAACGCACGAAGATTCTTTTCGGTTACCCGGAAACATGTGGCAAACATAGCCGCCGGAAAATATTCGAACGCTCACGTCACCTATGACCGCATGACCGATATTGCCGGCCTTTTTGCCTCCAGAGCTGCAAAGGTTCCAACGACTTCAGACATCTGGGATGGTGACCTTCTTAGGGATCTCCGGGCAGGGCTTCACTTGACAGCAATGCTAGAGCGCATTGAAACGGTGTCGGGCGGTCTCCAGGTCCTTGCGAAACCGATCTTTCCGACGATCAGGACCCTATACCAACAGCCGCGCGCTGGACGCGGTGAACGCCTGAAAAACGCTGTCAGGGCGTTAGACGATCTGATCCTTTCCGCCGAGGCAAGGACGGCGGTGGATATTGAGCTTCTGTCGCACGCCGTTGCCCTTCGTGTTTGCATTGCTCCGGACGCTGATGCGCCGACGCTTAAAACACCGTCTCCAAATAGGAGAGCTGCTTGATCGGACAACTCGATCTCTATGGCATTTTCCTGCCTTCGTTCGCAGCGCTCGCCCTATTTGCGTATGGTGCTTTCCGCGTTCTCGCGTCACTCCTCGGCAAGGTCGGGTTTTACAGAGCGGTTTGGCATCGCTCGCTATTCAATTTCGCACTGTACATCGCCCTTGTCGGTGGCGTCTCAGCGATTATCAACTGGCTTCAAATATGAAAAACCTCGTGTTTATCTCGGGTCGAGTTCTTTTGACCTTATCCATGTCAAGCTGCGCAGCAGTTATGGGCTGGCATTTATGGTCTTTCCATATAGGCACACCCTGGACACGTGATGCTCATGTGCGCGCAGACATCGTCCGACTTGCACCTGATATATCCGGGCCTGTCACTGAAGTTCTCGTTTCAGACAACGCGCTAGTGGAGAAAGACGCGCCCCTGTTTCGTATCGAAAAAGACCGTTTCGAACTTGCTCTTCGCGAGGCAGAAGCGCAGGTAACAGGGGCCAAGGCCGGGACGGATGCGGCCAAAGTTGATTTTGAACGATATCAACGCCTCGCATCGAAAGAGGCTGCCAGCGTGAGAGAACGGCAGCACGCGGAAACCCAGATGTATCAGGCAGAAGCAGCATATCAGTCTGCGCTGGTTGCCCGCGATCTTGCTAAACTGAACCTTGAACGCACAACTGTGCGAGCACCGGCATCTGGAGCGATCACGAACTTCTCCCTACGCAAGGGGAACTATGTCTTGGCCGGGAATGCCGTTGGCGTACTGGTGGAAAAAGAATCCGTCTACGTCGCGGGGTATTTTGAAGAGACAAAACTCCCACGGATTCATATCGGTGATCGGGTGAAGATTGACATCATGGGTGAGCCGGAATCGGCCATCGGACATGTTGCCGGTGTCGCCGCCGGGATCGAGGATCGGGAGAGAAGCGATACTGCTGGCTCACTGGCAAGCGTGGCACCGACGTTCTCATGGGTACGCCTGGCCCAGAGAATTCCGGTTCGGATCGAAATCGATCACGTCCCGAACAATGTTCGACTGATTGCGGGCAGGACGGCAACGATCGCAATCGAGCAAAGTAAATGAACACCTTTGCCTCAAGAACATCAAGCGGAACGGCTGGCACTTCTCATCAGTCGACCAAACCGCCCGGGAATGATACCCTCATGGATGATCAATCCGGACCAAGTCAGTGGTGACCTACGGCCTTCGGAGCGCACGCCTCCGGAGGTGTCTCAGGAACCCCGGCCATCTGTCCGCCGGCCAATAACCGCGGCACGTTCTTGATTTGCGTAATTTCAGGGGACTTGAATGCTCATTCTTCTCTCAATTCTCATAGGGACTGTCGCTGGTCTGCGCGCTATGACCGCTCCCACCGCGATTGCCTGGGGTGCCTATCTCGGATGGTTAGACATCTCGCAGACCGGTCTTTCATTCATGGGGTCGCTCTGGGCCGCGATGATTTTCACGTTGCTTGCCGTTACAGAACTCATCACCGACCAGCTTCCCAGCACGCCTTCACGGAAAGTGCCTATGCAGTTCGGAGCACGTATCTCGATGGGGGCCCTCAGCGGAGCTGCTATCGGCGCGACTGGGAACACAGTGGTTATTGGCCTCATTACGGGTGTCATTGGCGCTGTAATTGGAACTTTGGGCGGTGCGTCGGTTCGCGCCTATCTCGCCAACCGGTTCGGCCGTGATCTTCCTGCCGCCCTGCTCGAAGATGCGTTCGCCGTCGCCCTTGCGATACTCGTTGCGGTGTCCGTGCCATGAAAGAGTACGACGCGATCTTCATCGGAGCGGGACAGGCCGGACCGTTCCTCGCAGCACGCATGGCGGCGATGGGCCGCAAGGTCGTCCTGATCGAGCGGAAATTTCTCGGCGGAACCTGCGTGAACGCCGGGTGCATGCCGACAAAGACCCTGGTCGCCAGCGCCAAGACCGCGCAGGTCGCACGGCGTGCATCGGAATTCGGCGTCAGGATTGATGGTGAGCCCGTTGTAGACATGAAAGCCGTGGCAGCTCGTGCGAGGAAGGTGACGCTTGACGCAAGAAGCGGCCTAGCATCATGGTTTGATAGTCTGGAGACGATGGATGTCGTCTATGGCCATGCCAGATTCGTGGGCGCGAAGGTCGTGTCGGTGGGCGGTTCGCTATACACTGCACCACAGATCTTCATTAATGTGGGCGCGCGACCACACATCCCCGATGTCCCCGGATTGGCAAATGTGCCTTATCTTACCAGCACATCGGTGATCGCGCTCGAAGAGTTGCCGAAGCACCTGGTGGTGCTCGGCGGCAGCTACATCGGACTGGAGTTCGCGCAGATGTATCGGCGCTTCGACGCACAGGTTACGGTCATCGAGCGCGGGCAGTATCTGGCGTCCCGGGAGGATGAGGATATTTCGCAAGCCATCGCGGATATTCTGACCAGGGATGGCATTAAGGTCCTTTTGAGCCATAAGATCGTGTCCGTGACCACGGATAGCGCCGAGATTACCGTGCGGACTGATCAGGGCGACGTCCGCGGCAGCCATGTCCTGGTCGCCGTCGGACGCCAGCCGAATACCGACGATCTTGGCCTCGACCAAGCTGGCGTCGAGACTGATCGGCGTGGTTACATCACGGTGGATGAACGACTTCAGACAAATGTCGAAGGCATCTGGGCGCTCGGCGACTGCAATGGGCGAGGGGCCTTCACCCACACATCTTACAATGATTTCGAGATCGCCGCCGCGAACCTCCTCGATGGCGGCGACCGCAAAGTGTCAGACCGCATCCTCGGCTATGGCCTTTACATCGATCCGCCACTCGGGCGTGTTGGCATGACAGAGCGCCAGGCGAAGGAGGCAGGCCACCGGATCAAGGTCGCGACCCGGCCTATGAACCGCGTCGGTCGAGCCGTCGAGAAGGGTGAGACGCTCGGCCTCATGAAGCTCGTCACCGAGGCTGATACCGATCGAGTGCTCGGTGCCGCCTTTCTCGGCGTCGGGGGTGACGAGGCGGTTTACGGCGTTCTCGACGCCATGAACCTCGGGGCAACCACTGAAAAACTCAGATGGGCAGTGCCGATCCACCCGACCGTCGGAGAACTGGTGCCGACACTGATCAGCGACCTCAAGGAGACTTGACAAAAAACGTTCCTCCTCCAGCCAACGCACTCGCCCGTTTCGGCTCGCCCGAAGATGACATCGCCCCGGTGGCGCTGTTCCTTGCGAGCAGGGATTCTCAATTCATGACTGGCTACAGCCTCACGCCGGACGGTGGCGCAATTATCGACAGTGCGCGGTGAAATATGAAAATCACACTGTTCGGCGGCCACGGTGCGCTGGGTGGTCTTGTCTATTGTCGAGCTAGACCTGGCAGCAGGGTGGCCGATCGCCCGGGCCGCAGCCGGTAAATGATGGATTCCGGTGGATCGGCGACAACGCCGGCGAAGATCGTCGCTCCAGCGCCAGCGTTTGCAAGGTTGGCCAAGCCGGGCTGAACAAGCCCCGCCTTGACCGCCCCATCGTCCGAAATCACAAGGGAAGGCGAGCCGGGCCGCGTCTTCGGCTCTGAAGCCCGTGTGATGCAGCCCGGTCCCGCAATGATCTGCGGGACCGTCGCGAATATGGAGATGCCGCCGCCTTTACTGATGCCATTTGACGAGCGGCTGATAGTGATGCGGCTGACGCATGACGACAAGGTCCTTTCGCCGGACGATGTTCGTTGGGTAAGGCGTATCGAGATTGGTGGTATCGACGGCTGCAGCGGCAATCCCCTCCTCATCCAGAATTGCCGATTCCTGACGCGGAAAAGCAAAGGAATCCGGGCCGAACACGGCACTTTTCCCCTGGTAACCCCGTGCGGCATCCAGCACGTTGGCGAAGGCGAAATAGACGTTGTTTTCGCCGCCGCGTACGCGCAGGGCGTGCCAGTGGAATGGATCGGCACCCTTTGGAATAGGATAGTTGTGCGGGATCTTCGTACCTGCGTGGCTGCCGGTGAAATTGCCGGCGATTGCTGAAGGGCACGCGACAAGATCACACCCCATCAGCGAAAGCGAACGGATGGCTTCCGGATAAAGCGCGTCGTGGCCAATCGCCAGACCCACCCGGCCGATGGCAAGATCGTATATTTTCCAGTCGTCCCCAGCCGTCGCCCAGCTGTCGGCGACGCCGAGATGTGTCTTGCGATAATTGCCCACAAGGCCTTCGGGCCCGGCAAGGACCGCGCTGTTGTAAATCCTGTCTCCGTCCGCCTCGGCGAAACCCGCAACGAGATAGAGGCCGAGCTTCATGGCCAGACGAACGAAGACCGACACAGCCGGTCCCGAGAGCGGCTCTGCTCGCGTGTGTGGATCGTCAAGCCCCGTGAGCGACAGTTCCGGGAAAACCAGAATGTCCGGTGCCGTTGTCGCCTTTGCCTCGGTTGCCAGCCGTGTGATGTGGGCAATATTGTCCGCAATGACCGAGGTTGGTGCGAACTGGGCAACGGCCGCACGCGACGTGCGTCCGCGCGGGATTGGCTGATAGCCGTAGAGGCGGAAATAATCGCCGGGATTCCAGGTGAAACTGTTGGTCATCATGTTCATGTAAAGCTCAGGTCGTCGGGACTTGAAGACCGGTTCGCTCAAGACTTCGCGGCGGCGGGCGCGGGCGAGATCGACCTTGCCATAGGCAATTCCGTCGCCGGTATCGATTGATGCGACAACCGTTCCGTCGGGCTCGATCAGGCAGCTTCCGCCCGAAAACTGCACGGTTCTTTCCAGCCCCCAACGGTTGCTTTCGATGACATAACATGCGTTTTCGAAGGCGCGGTTGATCCAGTAGGGAGCGGGCGTGCGCTCCTGCAGCCAGTTGGAGATGTGGCAGATGATGTCGGCCCCGGCCAGAGCTTCGAGCCGCGCCGTCTCGAAGAAGTGCAGATCCATGCAGACCAGCATTGAAATCCGGCCGATCTCCGTTTCGAAGACCTCGTGCACGATATCGCCGTTGGCGGCCCACTTCGGCTCGGCGATATAGGGGTGTGATTTGCGATGCCGGCCGATGACGCCATCGGGACCGATGAGTACGGCCGTGTTGTAATAGAGATCGCTCTCTGGATCGACCTCCGGCATGCCGACAACAATATAGCAGCGGTGTTGACGGGCAATGGCATGGAAAACATCGGTGGTCGGTCCGGGAATGGTCTCGACGAATGGTTTGACCTCCGCCCTGTCGAACCAGCAATAGCCTGTCGTTCCCATTTCGGGCGTAACGATCAGGCGCGCGCCTGCCTGTGCCGCTTCCTCGCAAAGGGCTGTCAGCCGGCTGATATTACGCGCCTTTTCAAACATGGTCGGTTCGAACTGGATAGCGGCGGCGGTATAGCTCTGTGTCGGTGTCATGATTGTTCCCATTGTCTTTAATAAATGATCCGTCTTCTCAGACGGCCATATGTCGATGGACAAGCGTGTCGGAGAGCGCGTCTATGGCACCGGCGGCGACCACGCCTCCCTTCTCCAGCATGGCGAAGTGGTGAGAGGCATGCCGCGCAAACGCTACGTTTTGCTCAACGAGGACGATCGTCATGCCGATCTCGCGATTGAGCCGGATGATGATCTTTTCAATCTCCTCGACGATTGAGGGCTGGATGCCTTCGTTGGGTTCGTCGAGCAGCAGTACTTTCGGGTCCGCAGCCAGGGCGCGGGCGATGGCGAGCTGTTGTTGCTGGCCGCCGGAAAGCACACCGCCCGGTCGGTCGAGGTTGGCCATCAGATATGGGAAAAGTTCCGGTACGAGTGCTGGAATTTCACGTTTGCGGTCGGCACGCGCAAAAGCACCCATCAGGATGTTTTCGCGGATGCTGAAATCCGGGATGATCTCCCTGCCCTGGGGGACATAGGCGATACCCGCCCGCGCTCTCATATGCGTCGGCGACGATGAGATATCTTGTCCCTGCAAATGCATTTCGCCTGTCATGCCGTCGGTCAGCGCCATCAGGGTCTTCAACAGGGTCGTCTTGCCGGTGCTGTTGCGGCCCAGAATGCTCGTCACCTTGCCGGTCGGAACGTCAAGCGTGACACCGTGCAAAATATGGCTGCGGCCGTAATAGCTGTGTACGTTTTTCAAGGTCAGCATCAGGAAATTCCTTTCGAACCGAGATAGGCTTCCCGAACCTTCGGATTGTGCTCGATATCCCCGACGCTTCCTTCGGCCAGAACCTCTCCCAGATGGAGAACAGTGATGTACTCGGCGATTTCACGAACGAACCCCATGTCGTGCTCGACGACGAGAATGGTGTGGCGACCTTTGAGGTTTTTGATGATCTGGGCTGTCTTGCGGGTTTCGGCCTGGGTCATGCCGGCCGTCGGCTCGTCCAGCAGGATCACCTTGGGATCCTGAACGATGAGCATGCCCAGTTCCAGCCATTGCGTCTGGCCATGGCTGAGATAGGCCGCCGTCACATCCTTCTCCGCTTCGAGCCCCGTGAGGGCAAGCACCTCATCGACGCGGTTCGCTTCCGCAGGGGAAAATCCAAACCGGAGATTGGCGAACACCGATGGATTGCGGCAATTGGCCACTTCCAGGTTTTGCCGCACGGTCAGATCGCGAAAAATGCTGGGGATCTGGAATTTACGGCCAATCCCGGCACGCGCGATGTTGTGCTCCGGCCAGTTGGTGATGTCGGTGTCGTAGACAAAGACCTTGCCCTGCGTGCTGCGCGTCTTGCCGCTGATCAGATCCATCAGGGTTGTCTTGCCGGCGCCATTTGCGCCGAGCAACACCCGCAATTCGCCGTCGCGGACGGTGATGCTGACATTGCTGACGGCTTTGAAGCCGCCGAATTCGACGCTGAGACCGTCGACGGTCAATGCAATTGCACTCATATCACAATGCCTCGCTTTGTTGCTGCAACGCTGAAGGCGCCACGGCTGGCTTGACCCGTCTAGTGAACGTCCGCAGCACATCATGCGCAACGCCGCCAAGGCCACGCGGCATGAACAGGACGACGAGAACGAAGATGAGGCCGATGATCGCTTTCCATGCCTCGACCAGCGCTTCGGTTTCACTGACCTCTGCCTCGATCATGTTGATCAGGATCGCGCCGATGCAGGCGCCGAGCAGCGAGGAGCGTCCACCCACGGCAGCCCAGACGACCATCGTCACCGAGAAAGACAGGTCCATGAAGGTCGGCGAGGCAAACTCCGCGACGACCACATAAAGCATGCCGGCAACACCGGCGATCCCGGCCGAAATGACGAAGAAGAACACCTGGTAGAGCGACACGTCGAAACCGAGATAACGGGCGCGAACCTGATCGTCGCGGATGGCCTGCAGGATCATGCCTGCTCGGGTTTCCACGACAAGACGTGCGCCGATGAGTGTCAGCGACAGGCAGGCGGCGCACAGATAGTAGGTTGCCCGACTATAGGGGTCGAATTCGATACCGCCGACCATCAACCAGCCAAGGTCCGTCAGTCCGTTGAAGCCGTTCGTTACCGGTTGTGCGTCAACCACGACAAGACGCACGAGCAGAACAAGTGCCAGCGTGATGATCGACACGAACACGCCGGAAATGCGCTTGCGGAAAACCAGCATGCCGAGCGCGCCGGCGATCAGCACGGGAAGCAGGACACCAAGCACGAGCCCCACCGACTGGCTTTGAAAGGGAAGCCAGAGGAAGGAGCCCTTGTTGATGCAGCAGAGTTCCGTCGGTGCGCCGGGCTCGGCATTCCAGAGCATGAAATCCGGAACCGGCTTGTCCGACCCCTGTTGCAGACTGGTCAGGCTCGACAGCTTCAGCGACATGGCAAGCATGTAGGCGCCAAGACCAAAAAACAGTCCCTGACCGAGATTGAGAATGCCTGCATATCCCCAGGTCAGCGCAATGGCGACGCCGAGCATCCCGTAGACCAGATATTTCGAAATGCGGTTCAGCCAGAATTCGTCGCCGAAAACGGGGGCCGCGAAAATGATCGCGATGAAAAGCACATAGGCGGCGATCTGAAATTTCCGTTCGTTGCTCATGTCAGCGCCCCTTGAAGGAGAACAGCCCGCTGGGCTTTACGAGAATGACGAGGATGACGACCCCGAAAACGACGGCGCGCGCCAGAATGTCGTTCGTGCCGATGGCCACCAGCGCGTTGATTTCGCCGAGAAGCCCGGAAGACAGGGCCGTACCGAAGAGACTGCCGACGCCGCCCGTTACCACGACCATGAAACCGTCCACGACCATCGTTGTGCCCATATCCGGGAACACGGTCTTGAAGCCGGACATCATGACCCCCGCAACACCGGCGAGACCGGAACCGAAGGCGAAAGTGAGCGCGTTAATGCGTTTTACATCGATGCCGCAGGCCGCAGCCATCTTCGGGTTGCGAATGATGGCGCGCACCTGCATGCCGGCTGTCGTCCGGTAGAGGATGAACCATGTCGCCAGCGTCAGCGCGGCGGTCACCGCGATGATGAAGGTGCGATACGCGTTGATGTCGGCGCCGGCGAACCTGAAAGTGCCCTGCAGATATGAAGGCACGGCCACATTTTGCAGTCCAGCTCCCAGCCCTTCTATATGAATGCCTAAAAAGGTGAGGCCCAGTTCGAGCCTTACGGCTTGCTGCAGAAGGATGGCAATGCCCCAGGTGGCGAGAAGCGTGTCCAGCAGGCGGCCGTAGAGTCGCCGCACAACCACCCGCTCGATTATCAGGCCGAGCAACGCCGTCACGACAAAAGCCAGGGGTATTGCAAGCAGAAGGCTAGTTTTCAGCCAGATACCTGAGAGGACGGCGACATAAGCGCCGATCATGACCATTTCGCCATGGGCCATATTGATGACGCCCATGGCGCCGTAGGTGATGGCGAGACCGAGTGCCACCAGAAGAAGGATCGAGCCGAGACTGAGACCGATAAAGAGAATGTCGAGCATAACGCCACCGTTCGTGAGAAGGGCGGACCAGACTTTGTTCTGCTTCTTACCATTGCCGAAATCGGGTTGGTGCCGAGCAGACAAAAAACGCAGATCCGCCTTGCCGAGACTTTGTCCCGCCAAACATGGTTCGGCGGGACCACGCGGGGAGGGGTCAGCCTTTGAGCTTTGCTGCGTCGAGACCGTTGGTGGTGCAGAACAGATTGCTTTCCGTCTCCCCATAGGCCGAATAGGGCAGCGGTTTGATCGGCGCCGGATAGGCATTGACGACCTTGCTCTGACCGTCCGGCTGCCATTGCCCGATGCGTGGGGTTAGCCAGCAATGCAGGTTGTCGGGGTCGGTCGTCACCTTGCCGCCCGGCGCATCGTAGGTCTGGCCACGAATGCCGGCTCGGATCGCGTCGGCGGACAGGTCGCCGGATTTCTCCACCGCCTGCTTCCACAGGAATACCTGAAAATAGGCCGCCTCGAGAGAATGGTATGTCACGGCTTTCGGATCGTTGACGAAGGTTCTGAAGCGTTCGATGAAGCTCTTGTTTTCAGGCGTTTCGATCGACATGAAATAGGGGAAAGAGGTGTAACTGCCCGCCGCATATTCCGCACCCATGGCCGCTATCTCGATCTCGGATGTCACCGTCGCGCAGATCGGAATATCCTCCTGCGACAGGCCCTGGTTCTTGAACTCGCGGTAGAAGGCGATGATCGAGTCTCCGACGACGTTGGAAAGAACGACATCCGCCCCTGATTCCTTGATCTTGCTGACCATCACGGCCCATTCGGAGTGGCCGAGTTCCAGATATTCGTCCGCCACCCATTCGGCGCCCGCCGCTTCGATCAGCTTCTTGGAAACCTTGGCCATCTCGCGCGGATAGACATAATTCGAGCCGACGATGAAGAACTTTTTCTTGCCGAGCTTCTCGACGATCCAGGGAATGTAGTTGGAGAGCTGCTGGTTTGGAACGGCGCCGGAATAGACGACGTTGCGCGAGCATTCAAAGCCTTCATAATGCGTCTGGTAGAACAGCATTGCGCCGCGCCGTTCGAAGATCGGCAGCACCGCCTTGCGGCTGGCAGAGGTGTGGCAGCCGAATACGGTGGAAATCTTGTCCTTGAGGATCAGCTTGGAAGCCTTCTCGCTGAAGGTTTTCGGATCGGAAGCCCCATCTTCTACCACGACTTCGACCTGGCGGCCGAGAACGCCGCCGGCCGCGTTGATTTCGGCCACGGCCATCATGACACCATTGGCCAGAAGTTTCTCGGCCACGGAAAGACCACCCGTCTGCGAATAAAGCGCTCCGACCTTGATGGCGTCGGCTGCAAAGGCGCGGCCGCCCAGCGCCGGCAGGGCAAGTGCGGCGGAAGCGGTGGCTGCGGTTTTCAGAAATTCACGTCTGTTGAACACCATCTTGGTTCCCCTTTTTTGATTGGCGCACGCAGTGGCACTGCCCGGCTCTATGGCGAGGCTTTCATGCCGAAAATATTGGAGGGCTGACGTCACTGTCAGCAGATAACAAAAAACCCGCGAGGCTTGTCACAGCCTGCGGGCACCCTTGCCATCACCGCATCACGGCTTTTGCCGCGTGCAACAGCGACACATGGCTTCGCAAAACGAAGGGATGTGTCGGAGGTGTTCATTTGGAACACATGAAAAACTAATCATGTTTTTGGGGAGGGCGCAAGAGCTGTTCAGCACTGATAATCGAATTGGCGATCTCATCGATCGGCACGCGCCGGGCCATCGCCTGTTCGCGCATTTCACGATAGGCTTCATTCTCGCTGGTACCTCGATTGGCCATCAGAATGGCTTTTGCCCGGGCGAGCTTCTGGTCGCCCAGTACCTTGCGCTTGTATTTGCGCGCCTCCTTGACCAGCTTTTGGCGCTCCAGCCAGAGGCTGCGGGCGATGGCGAGATTGGTCAGCAGGCCGAAAGGTTTGATCGGTCTCTCGACAATGGCGAGCGCGCCGCTCTCCAGAACGATCTGCAACGTCGAGGGGTTTTCGTAACCGACGATGGCGAGCATGGTCGGAGCGGGATTGGGGAGACACTTCAGCAAGCGTTCGATTTCCGGCCGCGCCTCATCTTCCATGGCAAGAAAGACGACATCCGTGCCGTGCGGCAGCTCGGCAGGCACTGGCCAGAGGCAACTGACGGTGCAACCGATACGGCGCAGGTGATCGACAAGGAACTCTCCTTCGGATGTCCGGGGGTGGATGACCAGAACCTTGAGATCCCGCAGATCTCTGAGAAGGGCGAAAGACATCGTCGCTCCCTCTCAGACCTGAACACGATGGTGGAAATTCTGCGTCAAGTCCGGACGATATTCCCGCATGAACGGGTCCGGTGCCACCCGCAGCGACGGATCATAGACAATGTCATAGCCGCCATGCGCATTCACTCTTGCCACTCTTGGCCACAGATGGGTGTGGTTGGTCAGACGGTCTATCTTCACGGCGCCCTGCGGTGCATCGTACTCCACCTCATAGAGAGCCGGCAGAAGCTGCTCCAGCCCATCGTTGCCGGCGCGCTGCAAAGCTGCTGCGTAAAGATAGACCTGGAAATAGGCCGCCTCGGCCGGAGCGGTCGGCAGCATCTGCTTGCCATATCGCTTCTGGTAAGCCGAGACGAAAGCGTGAGCGCGGGGTGTATCCAGCGAGGCGAAAAAGGGTGCAGCGGTAATATGACCTTCGGCCACCTCCGGCCGCATGCGGATCACATCGGCCTCGCTTGTCGACTGACTGGCGATGGGCATCGTCGCCGCATCAAACCCCGCCTCCTTGAACGCCGTGTAGAACGGAATGATACCGTCGCCGACGATCGTCGAATAGATGACGTCCGGTTGTGCAGCTCCAATGTGACGGATGATCTTGGCGATGTCTTCGGTTTTGAGGTTCAACGGGACGTACATTTCGTCCAGAACCTGTCCGCCCACCTGAAGAAAGAGGTCACTGATCGTCCGGTTCGATTCATAAGGATAGACGTAGTTCGACCCCACTAGAAAAACGCGCTTTCCGTAATGTGTGGTCAGGAAATCGACCAATTGAACAGAATTTTGATTAGGTGCTGCACCCGTGTAGATGCAGTGTCTGGAATATTCGAAGCCTTCGTAAAGGGTCGGATAGAACAGCAATGCATCACGAGCCTCGATGACAGGCAAAGCGGCTTTTCGGGTACTGGACATATGGCAACCGAATACGACCCGGACCCGATCCTCATCGCAAAGCTTCATCGCAAGCTCTTTATAGAGATTGGGTGTCGATTGGGGATCGTAGGCGACTGGCTCTATTGCTCGGCCAAGCACGCCGCCGGCTGCATTGATTTCTTCTATTGCCAGCAAGGTCGCGAACCTCTGGGTTTTTTCCACGGCTCCGGTCACGCCTGTTTCGGAGAAAAGCACACCGACCCGCCAGCTTTCTGAATTCATCATCGCCACCTAAAAATAAAAAAGCTCCCGCCCGTTTCCGGTCGAGAGCTACCCTGCTCGTGGATTATCAGCGACCCATTAGAGCCCGCGAAAGGATGATGTCAGTTTCCGTGTGATCTGACAATAGCCGAACCTGTCGTAGGTATTGGCGTAGACGGCGCGATCATCATTCGATGAGCGCGTCTCTTAGGCGCCGTTCAGCGTCTCCTTGGCGAGGGGTTGGCAGCCGCCGTCCGTCGGCATGATCCCAAAGCCGTGTGGTGCACTGCCTCCAGTCTGATCACCATCGACTGTCGTAGACTATGACGGACGACTATACCGTCTTTGACGAGAACATGCATGCGGTCCCGATAATGATTGGTACCCCATATTGCGGTGCGGCTTTATAAAGCTTCGATCTGCAAGTCCTGACGATTGAGGCATGACCCTCCGCGCTGGCTACTTCTCATGCCAGCGCTCGGACATATGAAACACGCTGCAATCGTGGCGAACTTCTTGCTCGCTCCGGAAAGTTCTATAAGTTGCAGCCTGTCACTCCTGAAGTGGAGATTCTCATCCTGAATAACGTTAATGAGCCCGCAAATGCAGTCCCCGTAGCCAGTCTTCTCGATGTGACAGACTGGGCATCAGGACCGCTTGGCCCGAGATCAGAGTGGCCCGCCTGTCTGCACGCCGCTATCGGCATCATGCTTCCGTCGCAAGCGCAGATTGTGATGTTCTGGGGACAAGAGTTCGTTGCCTTATATAACGACATCTACGCGCCAACTATCGGCAACAAGCATCCACATGCCTTCGGCAGGCCGGCGCGTGAATACTGGAACGAACTCTGGGATGACCTCGAGCCGCTGCTGAAACGCGTTCTCGATAAGGGAGAGACGATCGCCGCGAAAGACAGGCCTTTTTATATCGAAAGACACGGTTACCCCGAGACGGTGTACTTCGATATTTCGTATTCTCCGGTCACGGATCAGGACGGCATCGTTAGGGGTGTGTTCTGCATCGTCAATGAAACGACCGAGCGGGTGAAGGCGGATGCCGCTCTGCGAGAGAGCGAAGAACGTCTAAGGGCCATCTTTGCGCAGTCAGCCGTAGGAATAGCTCTTGGCGACCTGACCGGAAAACTGATCAGCGTGAACGACCACTTCTGCCAGATTGTCGGGCGGCGGAGGGACGAGCTAATCGGCATCCAGATGCAAGACATCACGTTTGCCGAAGACCTGCCTGAAAACCAGCGCCTGTTCAAGCATATGGTCGAAACCGGAGAGAGCTTCGAGATCGAAAAGCGTTACGTCCGTGGTGATGGCAGTTTGGTGTGGGTTTTGAACTCGGTCTCTGCAATCCGGGATGATCAGGGAAACATGTCGCAAGCTGTTGCCATATCCGCTGATATCGGCGAGCGACGGCACGCCCAAGAGGTCGAAAGGCACCTCGCATCTATGATCGCTTCCTCCAATGACGCGATCTTGGGTATCGATCTCGACATGACCATTACAAGCTGGAATGCAGCTGCGGAAAAGCTTTATGGTTATTCGGAGGATGAGGTCGTTGGCCGGACTGTACTGATGCTGGTGCCGGATGATAGGCAAGAAGAGGAGCCGACAATCCTGAGACAGATCAAGGCGGGTCGTATCGTTGAGCCGTACGAAACGCAGCGTCTTCGCAAGGACGGCCGGCTTGTCGAAGTGCTTCTCAGTGTCTCCCCGATCCGTGATGTCAACGGAAGGGTTATCGGCGCTTCCAAGACGGCGCACGACATTACTGCCCGTAAGGATGCCGACCGGCTGAGATCCATTCTCGTGAATGAACTCCACCACCGCGTCAAGAACATCCTTGCGACAGTGACCGCAATCGCAAGACAGACGATCGGTCGCGACAAGGCAAATCACGAGGATATGGAAGCCTTCACTAGCAGGTTAGGGTCGCTCAGCAGAGCGCAAGACCTTTTGGTGCACGCCGATTGGCAGCACGCGGATTTAAGAGCCGTCTTGCAGCAGGCCCTGTCGCCCTATCCTGCCGAATCCTTTCAAATAAGCGGACCGGGCGTATCTTTGCCGCCACGAGCAGTTGTGTCGCTTTCCCTCGCGCTTCATGAACTGGCAACGAACGCAGCCAAATATGGTGCCCTGTCTGTGCCTGAAGGCCAAGTATCCATCTCGTGGCAACGCCAGGGGACCGATGGTGAACGCCTCCGGGTAGTCTGGGAGGAGCGAGGTGGTCCGGAGGTCATGTCACCCCAGCGAAAAGGCTTCGGTTCGACACTTGTCGAGCGGCTGCTATCGGCCGAATTGAACGGGGAGACAAAATTGTTCTACGAGAAGAACGGCGTGATCTGTGTCATTGAGGCGGAGATAAATCACGTATGATTCCTGGTGCACGAGCGACAGCAGACAAATTGAGTTCCAATTCGATGTTGGTCCCGGAATCCAGCTTCCCAAACAATCCGCCAGCCTCCATCCGGCGATAGGCTTCTGATGTGGCCGTAAGTGGGTATACCGCCCTAATTGGCAGCTTAAGCTCGCAACCACGCCTAACATCGTCTCCCCGACAAGCTTCATAGGCGCGCCGACAGGCGAGGCATTCGAGAGCGTCTCAGTCTGACAATTTTGAAGTGCTGAACGGTGCTGCGACGCCGGGATGGGTGTGTCGCTCCTGCCGAACTGGCTCTCTGGGCCCTCCGTCCACGCGGGGTGATCTCATACGCTTTTCGCCGGGCGAAGAGTGGAATGAAGGCCTCTCGGAACCCACCTTCCCCACGCACTTCAGGTGGCATTTACGAGATTCGGGACATTTGCCGAAGCGCTCAAAAATCATATCGGGTCTCCGCCGCGCTGGAGCTGAGAGAGGCAGTGACCGGAAAAGCTCCTCACACTACCGATTAAGCCAAAGCAGCGGCCGATAATTGCGAGTCACACGTTCGCATGGGTTCACAACCGCGAAATTAGACGAACCCGCTCGGCGGATGACGAGGTATTAAAACAGTTCGCCGCTCAGCCCATTGCGCCGGAGAGCAAATTCACAAGATTGGTTTTCTCAAAGTGCCCTCAATTTGGAATTTGCATCTTTGATTATCTATCAAAACTATAGAAATTAGAGGCAACAAGGATGAGGCGAACGATGAACGTACTTGGTATAAGCGGCAGCGTAAAACAACCGTCACGCACGGCGCGTGTTGTCTCGGACATCCTGGCCTCGATCGAAAGACGAGCAAGCGTCTCTGTGGATACGATCGATCTGGCTGTGGCAGCGCCGATCCTGTTCAGGGCTCTTCGCGCTGATCAACTTGATGAGGCTGGCCGCAGGATTATTGATGCCGTGGAAATTGCCGATGTGCTTGTCGTCGGCTCGCCGGTCTACCGTGCATCCTACACCGGCGCGTTAAAACATCTTTTCGATCTCGTCGATTTCCGTGCACTTCAAGGCAAGCGCGTGGTCCTTGCGGCAACGGGCGGTACGCCGCTGCATGGCCTCATGCTGGAGCATCAGTTCCGGCCACTGTTCGGCTTCTTTGGCGCCGTTACCGTGCCAACGACAGTCTACGCCGTCGAGGCGGATTTCACCGGATACACGCTCTCGAACCCGGAGGTTGAGGCGCGCATCGAGCGCGCCGTCGCCGAATTGATCGATCTTCTACCGGCGAGAGATGTCGCTGCCGCAGATCACCATTCGGCCCTTCGCGTCGTTTCGAACGAGGCGGTCGCCAACTAACATCAGGAAAGAGGAGATTTCCATGACTGAACACCATGCCGAGCCCGTGAAATTCGCCTATTGGGTGCCGAATGTTTCCGGCGGCCTCGTCATCTCCAATATCGAGCAGCGTACCAGCTGGACCATCGATTACAACCGCAAGCTCGCGCAGATCGCTGAAGCGAGCGGCTTCGATTACGCGCTGAGCCAGATCCGCTTCACCGCCGGCTACGGCGCCGAATTCCAGCATGAATCCGTGTCCTTCAGTCACGCTCTTCTGGAATCGACGACGACGCTGAAGGTCATCGCCGCCATCCTGCCTGGTCCGTGGAATCCGGCGCTCGCCGCAAAACAGATTGCCACGATCAATCACCTCACCAACGGTCGGGTCGCGATCAACGTCGTCAGTGGCTGGTTCCGCGGCGAGTTCCACGCCATTGGTGAACCGTGGCTCGATCACGACGAGCGCTACCGCCGTTCGGAAGAGTTCATCCGGGCTCTGCGCGGCATCTGGACGGAAGAAAATTTCACCTTCCGCGGCGATTTCTATCGCTTCAACAATTATTCCCTTAAGCCAAAGCCGATCGATCCGCAGCCGGAAATCTTCCAGGGCGGTTCCTCGCGCGCGGCCCGCGATATGGCCGCCCGCGTTTCCGACTGGTACTTCACCAATGGCAATACCCCGGAGGAGATCGCCAAGCAGGTTGACGACATCCGTGCAAAGGCCAAGGAAAACAACCACTCTGTCAAGGTCGGCGTGAATGCCTTCGCCATCGTGCGCGAGACCGAGGAAGAGGCGAGGGCCGTGCTCGCCGAGATCATCGAGAAGGCCAATCCCGAAGCGGTCAATGCCTTCGGCCATGAGGTTAAGAACGCCGGCAAGTCTTCTCCCGAAGGTGAAGGCAACTGGGCGAAGTCCAGCTTCGAAGATCTCGTTCAGTATAATGACGGCTTCCGCTCCAACCTGATCGGTACGCCGCTTCAGGTGGCCGAGCGCATCGTCAACCTGAAGCGCGCGGGTGCCGATCTCATTCTGTTAGGCTTCCTGCATTTTCAGGAAGAAGTCGAATACTTCGGCAAGCATGTCATTCCGCTCGTACGCGCGCTGGAGCAGGCCGAAGTCGGCGCGGCAATCGCCGCCGAATAACTAGCAAACCGGAGAGGCAGCGGCCCTAAGCCGCTGCCCGCAACGCGGGGCCTGATAGCCTTCGCGGTTGGAAATCTGTGCCCTTTCGGGCGGAGCATGGACTGAACGATGTCGGCATCGAATTTTCTGCTTGCAAGTCTTGGCGCCGAGGTGGCGGTCCCCGCGGACATCCGCGAGTACGTCGCCCTCCACGGCGAGCGCGTCGAACATGATCGCCGCGCGCCGCACCAGGCTGAAGGGCTCGCGCTGGAACTTCGCGGTATCGACCTTTCGTTTGGAGGCATCGCCGCTCTACAGGATATCGACCTTGCCGTGCGGCATGGCGAAATCCGTGCCATCATCGGCCCTAACGGTGCCGGCAAGAGTTCGCTGATCAACGTCATTTCCGGCGTCTATCGGCCGGATCGGGGCTATGTCGCGATCGATGGCACAGCCTATCGACCCGTGCCGACGCAAAAGCTCGCCCGTCTCGGTGTGGCGCGAACGTTCCAGAATCTTGCACTGTTCAAGGGCCTTAGCGTTCTCGACAATGTTGCAGCCGGACGGGCTTACGTCAGCCGCGCAAATTTTCTGAGCCAGGTGGCCGGTCTGCCGCTCGCACGCCGCGAACAGGCCGATGCCCGCGAACGGGCAGGGCGCATCCTCGAGTTCCTGCACCTGACGCCCTATGTCGACCGGCTTGCCGGCACGTTGCCCTACGGCCTGCAAAAGCGGGTGGAGCTTGCGCGCGCGCTCGCCGCCGAACCGCGCATCCTGCTGCTCGACGAACCGATGGCCGGCATGACGGCAACCGAGAAGAACGAGCTTGCCGACTACGTGCGGCTCGCGCGCGACGAATATGCGATCACCGTCGTGCTGATCGAACATGACGTAGGGGTGGTCATGGGGCTTTCGGACCGTATCGCTGTGCTCGATTACGGTCGCAAGATCGCCGACGGCACGCCGGCGGAGATCGCCAGCGACCAACGTGTCATCGACGCCTATCTCGGCATTGCGCCGGAAAATGAAGATGGGGAGGGGATCTGATGGCCGAGTTCGACTGGCTTTTCTTTATCGAGGTGCTGATCGGCGGGCTGCTCTCCGGGGTCATGTATTCGCTCGTCGCGATCGGTTTCGTGCTGATCTACAAGACATCGGGTGTTCTAAACTTTTCGCAGGGAGCGCTTCTCCTGTTCGCCGCGCTGACTTTCGTCAGCCTTGTCGAACGTGGCGTACCCTTTGCCCCCGCGTTCGCGATTACGTTTGCCATCATGGTGGTCATCGGTATTGCGATCGAACGTGTGGTGCTCCGGCCGCTCACCAACAAACCGCCGATCACGCTGTTTATGGCAACGCTCGGTCTTTCCTACATCATCGAGGGTGCGGCCCAACTCCTTTGGGGGACGCAGGTTCACGGCCTCGATCTCGGCATCGAGGATATTCCTTTCGATGTCGGCGGGGTGTTCATCAGCCAGTTCGACATCTTTGCCGCGCTCGTCGCGGCCGGCATGGTGGCGGCTCTCTCGGCCTTTTTCCGTTATACCCGCATTGGCCTCGGTTTCCGTGCTGTCGCCGATGACCAGTTCGCGGCTCTGGCTGTCGGTCTGAGGTTGCCCTGGATATGGGCGAGCGTCTGGGCGGCGGCAGGTCTCGTTGCTCTGGTTGCGGGACTGCTCTGGGGCGCGCGCGTCGGCGTGCAGTTCTCGCTGTCGCTGGTGGTGCTGAAAGCGCTGCCGGTGCTGGTTCTCGGCGGCTTCGATTCCATTCTCGGCGCGATCATTGGTGGTCTGCTTGTCGGCGCGTCGGAAAAGCTCGCCGAGGTCTATATCGGCGAATATTTCGGCGGCGGCATCGAGGGCTGGTTTGCCTATGTCGTGGCGCTTGCCTTTCTGCTGATCCGTCCCTCCGGCCTGTTCGGTCAAAAGTTCGTGGAAAGGGTCTGAGATGTCCGCTATTGCAGCCGATCTTTCATTGCCTTGTTCGCTGCCACGCCGTGCCGGAACGGTCGTGGTGCTTGCCATCGCCTATCTTGTCGTGCCGTTCGTCGGCACCAGTTATCTCTTCGAGGCAATCCTCCTGCCGTTCCTTGCCCTCAGCCTTGCCGGGGTCGGTCTCAACCTGCTCACCGGCTATGCGGGTCAGGTGTCGCTCGGTTCGGCCGCTTTCATGGCCGTTGGTGCCTTCGCGGCTTACAATTTCGACCTGCGGGTCGATGGGCTGCCGCTCACCGTTTCGATCGTGCTCGCCGGTCTTTCGGCAGCAATCATCGGCATCGTCTTCGGCCTGCCCAGCCTTCGCCTGCGTGGTTTCTATCTCGCCGTCTCGACCCTTGCCGCTCAGTTCTTCGTGCAATGGGCGTTGACGAAATTCAGCTGGCTCTCGAACGAATCCGCATCAGGCGTCATCGATGCACCGGCGTTGTCGCTGGCCGGGATTTCATTCGAGGGACCGGTCGGGCGTTATCTCTTCGCGCTGACGACCGTCACGGCCCTCACGTTCCTCGCCTACCGCCTGGTGTCGTCGCAGACCGGCCGTAACTTCATCGCAGTGCGCGACAACGAGACCGCCGCACGCATCATCGGCGTTCCGGTGCTGCGCACGAAGCTGCTCGCCTTTGCGATCTCGTCCTTCATCATCGGCGTTGCAGGCGTGATCTGGGCCTTTGCCTATCTGCGCACGGTGGAGCCGGCTGGCTTCAATCTCGACCGTTCGTTCCAGATCCTTTTCATCGTCATCATTGGCGGGCTTGCATCGATCCGAGGCGCCTTTTTCGGTGCGGCCCTGATCGTCGTCTTTCCGCTTGTCCTCTCCCGGCTCGGCTCCCTGTTATTGGGGGACGTGTTCGATTCCGGGGTGCTCGACATGACGCAGCGCATCGTTATCGGCGCCCTGATCATTCTGTTTCTGATCCTCGAGCCCGACGGCCTCGTGTCGTTGTGGGATCGCTTGAAGTCACGCATTGCGGCCGCCATCAGGCGGGCGCGAACCCCTCGAAGCCCGGCCCCGAAGGCTAAAGGGCTTCCAACAAGAAAAGCCTGACAGCCATTGAAGTCCTGAAACCAACGCGGATGGCAAAGCGCCAGCCGACAGACGGAGTGTGTCCAGATATGACCCTTTATACCAAGATCAAGGCCGCAGCCTTCGCCGCCGGCATCAGCCTCTCAGCCATCGCCTTCCCGGCCATGGCGGACGAGCAGCACTTTCCCCTGCAGAGCTATCGCGTTGGCCCCTACGCGGCCGGCGGCACCGGCTTCTTCGGTGGTTTCATCGACTATCTCAACCTCATCAATGTCAGGGACGGCGGCGTCAACGGCGTTAAGTTGACGTGGTCAGAGGCCGAAACCCAGTACGAGGTCGAACGCGGCGTCGAGGCCTATGAACGGCTGAAGAGCAATCACGGTATCGCAGCCTGGAACCCGCTCTCGGTTGGCATCGCCTATGCGATGATCGACCGCATCACGCAGGACAAGGTGCCGCTCATTACCATCAACCATGGCCGCACGGATTCGACCGACGGTCGCGTTTTTCCCTATGTTTTCCCGTTGTTGCTCAACCCCTATAGCGAGACCTCCGGTATCGTGAACTACATCGCCTCCAAGGAAGGCGGACTTGAGGGTCTGAAGGGCAAGAAGATTGTCGTGCTCTATCACGGCTCTCCCTACGGCAAGGAAACGATCCCGATCTACGACCTGCTGGCTAAGAAATATGGCTTCGATCTGCAGCAGATCGAAGTTCCACATCCGGGCAATGAGCAGCAGTCACAGTGGCTGACGATCCGCCGTGCCAAGCCAGATTACGTCGTGCTGCGCGGTTGGGGCGTCATGAACCCGGTGGCACTGAAGACGGCCGCAAAGACCGGCTTCCCGGTCGATCACATCATCGGCAATGTCTGGTCCAACTCGGAAGAGGACGTCATTCCCGCCGGCGCCGCGGCAAAGGGCTATACCGCCATAACCACCCAGGCATCGGGTGCCGAATATCCGGTCGTCAAGGAGATCGTCAAGACGCTTTATGACCAAGGCAAGGGCAACCTCGAAGACAAGAGCCGCATCGGTTCCGTCTACCACAATCTCGGTATCGTCAATGGTATCCTGAATGTCGAGGCGGTGCGGATCGCCCAGGACAAATTCGGCAAGCGGACGCTTACCGGCGACGAGGTTCGTTGGGGCTTCGAGCATCTGCAACTGGATCCGGCCCGCGTCGAGGCGCTGGGCGCCAGGGATCTCTTCCACTCAATCAACGTCACCTGGGATAACCATGAAGGCAACGGCTATGTGACGTTCCAGCAGTGGGACGGCAAGAAGTGGAACGTGGTTTCCGATTGGATCGCGCCGGATTGGGCCTTGCTGCGCCCGATCATCGAGAAGTCGTCGGAAGCCTATGCGGCTGAAAAGGGCATCAAGCTTCGCACCTCGGAAGACGCGGCTTCCGTGACGAATTGATGCTTGCGCGGCCGGGCAAGGGCTTTTCCTCCTGTCCGGCCACGACATCCGAAAAGCACCAAGGAGATCGAGATGACCGAGGATAACAGGCTGCTCACGGTGGAGGGTCTCCATGCGACCTACAATCATGCCATCACCGCCTTGCATGGCGTCACGCTTTCGCTTGGGCGAGGGGAAATCCTCGCCATTCTCGGTGCGAACGGCGCGGGAAAGACCACGACGCTGAAGGCGGTTTCGAACCTTTTGCCAGCTGAACGAGGGCAGGTGGTCGCCGGCCATATCCTGTTCGACGGCCGCGCTGTCACGCACGAAACCCCGGCACGCCTCGTCCGTCTCGGTCTCGTGCAGGTGCTCGAGGGCCGCCATTGTTTCAAGGCGCTGACGGTCGAAGAGAACCTGGTATCCGGCGGTCTCGGCCGTTCCGCCTCACGTGCCGAAATCGCGGTTGATCTTGAGAAAATTTATACGCACTTCCCGCGACTTAAGGAAAAACGCCGGGTTCTGTCCGGCCTCACGTCCGGCGGCGAGCAACAGATGACAGCAATCGGCAGGGCGCTTATGTCGCGACCCCGGCTGCTGGTGCTCGATGAGCCATCGATGGGGCTTGCGCCGCGTGTCGTGCAGGACATTTTCCGCACGCTGAAACACCTCAATCGCGAGGAAGGCCTGTCGATCCTCGTAGCCGAGCAGAATTCGGCGGTGGCGCTCAACTATGCGGACAGGGCCGTCATTCTGGAGAATGGCGTCAGCGTGCTTTCGGGCACGGCTGCCGAACTCAGGGCGCGGGATGATGTGAAGGCTTTTTATCTCGGCGAGAAACCATCGGCATCTGCCGCCGCGTATATTCATTGAAAACCAGATCGAAGAGGAGACATGAAATGACCATTTCCAACGTCAATACAAAGGATGCCGTCGAGGGCGTTCCGGCCGTGCCGCGGCCAACCGAGCGCGCGCACATCATCAGGAGTGATGCCGAGGCGATCGAAGTCGCGAAGATTGTGGCCGCCGAAATCGCGCCGGGCGCTGCCCTTCGTGACCGCGACCGTATCTGGCCGGTGAAGGAACTTGATGCGTTTTCGCAAAGCGGCCTCTGGTCGATCAACGTACCGAAAAAATTCGGCGGTCCGGAGGTCTCCTATGCAACACTGGCCAAGGTGATCGAGATTGTCTCTGCGGCCGATTCCTCCATTGGCCAGATTGCGCAGAACCATCTCGGCGTCGTTGCGGCGATCCGCACGGTTTCCGACGAGGCCCAGCAAAAGTTGCTGTTCGCAGAGGTGCTGCGCGGTACGCGCTTCGGTAATGCCTTTTCCGAGTTCGGCTCCAAGCGGGCCGCGGATTTCGAGACGAAGTTCGTGGATGCCGGCGACCATGTGATCGTCAACGGACAGAAATTTTATTCCTCCGGCGCACTTCTCGCCCATCTCGTGCCGATCGTCGCGCTCGATGATGAAGGGCGTGCATGGTACGCTATCGCCGAGCGGGACGCACCCGGATTGACCGTCATCGACGACTGGTCGTCCTTTGGCCAGCGCACGACGCTATCCGGCACGGTGATCCTCAACAACGTCAAAGTGCCGAAGACCTATCTGGTTCCCGGCTACAAGGGTTATGCCGAGCCGACGGCGGATGGCGCGATCTTCCAGATCATCCAGGTCGCGGTCGATACGGGGATTGCGCGGGCGGCTATTGATGAAACCGTCTCTTTTGTCCGCACCAAGAGCCGTGCCTGGGTGGATAGCGGTGTCGATCATGCCTGGGATGATCCCTACACGATCCAGGCCGTCGGCGATCTGACGCTACGCCTGCATGCGGCTCAGGCGTTGCTTGAGAAAGCCGGTTATGCCATCGACCGCGCCATCCAGAACCCGAATGCTGAAACGGTCGCCGAGGCGCAGGTCGTTACGGCGGAGGCGAAAATCCTCGCGACCGAGATCGCGATTGCGGCCACCAACAAGCTCTTCGAGCTAGCTGGCACCCGCTCCACGCTTGCTGAGCATCATCTTGATCGCCATTGGCGCAATGCCCGTACCCACACCCTGCACGATCCGGTCCGGTGGAAATATTCGATCCTCGGCAAGTATTTCCTCAATGGCGAGAAGCCACCTCTTCACGCCTGGAGCTGAGAAACTTTTGGAACCCGGGGCGCGCAAAGGCGCCCGCCTCGCATTCTTTTAGCTACCTCGGCCAAACCAATGAAAGAGATTGAACAAATGGCGTGGAAGCCGCCTCGATCCAATTTTCAATCGAAACGCTTTAGGGCGAAGTGCTTTGCCGGGAACCGAAGAAAAATAGAACAGTAATCTTGAGAGGATATTGACCCGGAAGCCTTCCCTCGCGAAGCTGTACACCTCAGCAGAAGAAGAACGTGACATGCCGACCGGTTTCAATCTGCTTTCGGTTGATCCGTTCAAGGTATTTTGAACCGGGTGAACATTTGCGACATCGCAAGCGGCTATCATAATAACGAGCGATATCATGAGCAGGAAGCGGAAGTGCCTATTGGCATCTCGCTTATTACCTTGTCATATAGCGCATAGCTCTCCTAGGGGAGAACACAGAGGCAATGAGTTCTTTTGTTCCTATAGCGTCTGCCCGTGTAACCGTGGCCGTTGTCGGCGGCGGCTTTACAGGCGCTGCGATGGCAGTGCATCTGGTTGCGGGCAAGGCAATTCCGGCTGATATGTCCGTCGTGGTCATCGAGCCGCGACCGGAACTGGGCCGTGGCTTGGCTTATAGCGCCACTGATCCAGCGCATCGGGTCAACGTCCCCGCAGCAAGAATGACGTTGTTTCCGGATATACCTGATGACTTCGAGAGTTATCTTAATGGTGTTTCCGCCGATGATGACACCGAGCTGATGGGTCACGATGGTTCGCCTTATCCGAAGCGGTCTGTCTTTGGCGACTACGTCTCTGCACGGATCCAACCGTTTTTAGATGACGGCCGTATCCGGCACTGGCGGACAAAAGCGATTTCCGTTTCACAAAGAGGGAGCCGTTACGAGATTATCGGGTCTGACGGGACGGTGCTCATTGCAGATATTGTCGTGCTGGCCGTCAGCCATCCTCCACCCTTTCTGCCTCGGGTGCTTCAACCTTTTAAAGATGATCCAAAGCTGATTGCGGATGTCACCGTGGCCGATGCAATCGACGTTGTCGAGCGTGGAGACCATGTTCTCATCGTTGGAAACGGCTTGACATCTGCCGATGTGGTTGCCTCTCTCAAGAGGCGCGGACATGTCGGCCAGATAACGTCTATCTCTCGCAGAGGGTTGCGGTCTCGCGGCCATGGACCGGCAGAGCAGGGGCCTTTCGGCGATTTCCTGTCTGAGCCGTTCAACTCTGCAAGCAAGCTGCTTCATCACGTTCGCCACCTTCTGCGGGAAGCAGAACAACAAGGCATGACATGGCATAGCGTCGTGGATGCGCTGAGGGGGCAGGGTAACGAAATATGGAAAAACCTGCCAGTCGTTGAGAGGCGGCGCATAGCGCGGCACCTGCGACCAATCTGGGATGTGCATCGCTTTCGCATCGCGCCGCAGGTCGAGGTTGCTGTGGAGCAGGCGACCGCAAGCGGCCAAATGGATGTTCGGGCTGCCTCGCTCTCATCCGTGGTGCGGATTGATGCTGGCTACAGGGTGATGTTGCGACCCCGGCGCGGCAGCGTTAACGAAGTGCTTGATGTCGATGCAATCGTCGTCACCACGGGCCCGGCTCATGGCGGCATTCTTCAAAGCCAAGCCTTGCTTCGAGACCTTGAGGAGGCGGGTCTGTTGCAACCCTGTCCGACCGGACTTGGCATTTTGGTCGATGCCAAATCCAATCCCCTATCGGCTTCAGGCGTAAGCACCACTTCACTGTTTGTTGCCGGGCCGCTTGCGCGCGGAACCTTTGGAGAGCTGATGGGGTTGCCGCAGGTTACCGAGCACGCAATCTTCGTCGCGGAACAAATTCGCGGCTCGCTTGATGAGCACAGGATTTCGTATCCCCCGGCTCAGGTGGCCGAAACGTATCCAGAGAGCGATCGGACAACAGGCCTCCAGCGCTCTAAGTCGCAAACAATTGTTCCGTAGGTTAACCGCGTCTGAAACCGCAGGCATCAAGTGCGATGTCCTTTATCCCGTTCGGGCTGCTCGCAGTGACGGCGCGATATTGCGTTGTACGGGGCTCTCGTCTTGCGTCCATCTCGATTGTCGGCCCGGTTGATTATTCATTGTTGATTTTTGCCTGCCTGATCGGCTTTCTGTTTCTTGGCGAGCAACCGAGATTTTGTGTCGTGGCAGGATCTATAATTATCACCATAGGCGATATCACGGTTGCGATCGTCAAGTCGCGGCCCAGGGAACATGGAAGCACATCGCAGGCGTAAAGCGTGACCACAATCCGGCTGGCTCTGTATCGGGAAGCAGGGCTTTTGCCATGATGGGTTTGCAAGAGTCCGCTTCTAGATCCATCACGGAATGCTTGGAATGGCTGGTGTCGGTCGGATTCCGAAAGTCGTGAAAGCCTTCATACTGGCCGTTCACACCACGCGCATTTGTTCCTGGAATCTGTCGGTGGGCCGATCTCCACGGCCTGGCATTTCCCTGGATTGTAGGAGCAACAGAGACTGACTTCACGTTTTGAAATGAACAGTCACCGAAAATGAGTTCCAATTCTGCGCCAACACGGTCATGTCTTTGTGAAAGTTCGTAAGAGCCATTGCTCGACGACACACGAATTAAAGAGCTGACAGTATGGAAAATCCCGTTGCACTGAATCATCTTTCCGAGAACACGGTCTTCCGTAAGGGCGATGTTTTCGTACTCTTCGGCGAACTGTTCGGTCGCGGATACGCCACCGGCCTGCTTGACGAAGCCAGACGGGCTGGAATGGAGATTGTGGGGATCACCGTCGGGCGGCGCGACGAGAATAACGCACTGCGGCCGCTTAACGCCGAGGAACTGTCTTCGGCGGAGGCCCAGTTGGGCGGCAGGATCATCAACATACCTCTTATGGCAGGCTTCGATCTTGACGCGCCGGCGGGAGGCCCGACTCCCACCGATCTCCTGGCAAAGATGACGCTTGAGAGCTGGGAGCACGACAAGCTCGAATGGGACTATGTCGAGCAGTGCCGCGATATCGCCACTGCGCGTTTCACGGAGTCGCTTTCTAAGGTCATGACCGTCCTGGATGGAATGATCCCCGACGGCCGCAATGTATTCTTCTCTCACACAATGGCCGGCGGCATTCCGAAGGCGAAGGTATTCCTGGTCATCGCCAATCGAATCTACAAGGGAACTGGTACTCGCCACATGTCGTCGCAGACCCTGATCGACAGTGATCTGGGGAAACTCATTCTGCAGAATTTTGACGATGTCTCCGCGAACACCTTTCGCCATCTGATTGATTTCAGCGCAGCGATCCGCGAGCGCGTGGAAGCTTCGGGCGGTCAGGTACGATATACGGCCTATGGTTACCACGGATCGGCGGTCCTCATTGACGGAAGCTATCGTTGGCAGACCTACACCAACTACACCCAGGGTTACGCCAAGATGCGGCTCGAAAGCATTGCAGAGGAAGCCTGGGCGAAAGGGATCAAGGCAACTGTCTATAACTGCCCCGAAATCCGGACCAATTCTTCAGATGTGTTCACGGGTATCGAGCTGCCCCTGATACCGCTGCTGCTTGCGTTGAAGAAGGAAAACGGGAGTGAATGGGCAGACGAGCAGTGGCAAGCCTGCGAGCAGTTGCTGGTTGATGGCTTAACCATGAAAGACGTCTTCAGCAAGATCGCCACCATGCAGGCCAGCGATGTCATGCGCCCGTTCTATGACTTTTCGGCATGGCCGATGGCAAACAGTCAGGCACAGGCCGATCTGACCATCGGCACGTCAAACGAGATCACCCGGATGCATCGGGATGGCAAGGTGATGATCAGCGACCTCCTGAGCGGTCTTGTAGTGAAGGCAACCGGGCAGCTAATTTTTCGCGAATCCTCCAAACCCTCCGGTCCCGTTCTGTGGCTCAACCACGATATCGTGGCTCAGCGACTTAACGCTTCCCACCAGCATTCGAATTCTCCCGCGCCACCTATCGCGCAGGGAATGGAACCCTCACAAATTGAGATGGCGTGAAGGCTTCCCAGCCCAGCTTGGAAGCAGTTCAAATACCGACCAAAGACATAGCCGCCTCATCATCGATGACCCATGGCGCAGGTGACCCGGTGCGTCTGTTTTATCGCGCCAGATTCATGGCGTGGCTGCCGGATGGCGCAGCTATATGCTCCACCAGTCGGTCGATGATTTCCCCATAGGTGATCCCGCTCGCAGCCATCGCCTTGGGATACATGCTGATGTCGGCGGTCGTCTTGAGAACCACAGCTTATACGAATGTTTTAGCAACCACAGTGCCTGAGATGTGCAAGCAGCAAAAGGCGATAGGGGGTCGGCCATCACTTCCGATTGAACGTTCTGGCCAGAACAGGAAATCGGATAACCTTCAAGGCGGGTATCACGAGCTGTCGAACAGGTTTCAGCAAAAACCGTTCAGTTTAAGGATTCTATACGCCTCGATCGAGGCGCGAAGTGCGTCCTCTGAATTGCGATCGCCGTCGTTGGCGTCGGGATGGTGCATTTTGAGCCTCTCCTTATAGCGGCTCCTGATTTCGCTGGATGTCGCGTCTGGCGAAAGGCCAAGCGTGTCGAAAGCCTTGGCTTCAAGCACCTTCAGTTTTCTCTGCTGGGCACCGGCCTTCGTCTGTCCCGACCTGTCGGCCCTGCGCGCATTCAGCGTCTTTGCCGAGCCCGAACGAACCGAAGACGGTAGCGGAGTTTCGGTTGCTTCGCTCACCCGGGTTCCCCAAGTCGGGCGAGCGCCGGTTGTCGCCTCCTTCTGGTAACGGGCGACGTTGGGATTGGGTGGGGCCGTGGTGAAGCTGTATCCCTTGTTATAGGCCGTCACATGCTCAAGACAGAACATGAGATAAAGACCTTCTGCACCCGCGCCCACGGGCGCGCGGTGAACGCCGGTCTTTTCACACCCGTCCCATTGGCATTTTGGACCTGTGGATTCGCTGGCCGAAGGCGATCTTTTGCGAGGGGACCGAAGGCCTACGAATATTTTCGAATCATGCGTCATTGTAACTGTATGGACGCAGAGGACCGCTTGGGCAACTGCGGTGGTCTTTTGAAATGCCATTCGTGGATCGTCTCTGCGGAATCCAGTCCCGCAGCTCAGGATCACGACAGCTTTCCTGCCAACGTGGCCGTAGGCTCAGAAACTCCGGGATGGCGGTTTTTGGCCATGGGAGGCAGGATCGCGTAACAGGTGCCGAGAATTGAACCAGGTTGCATTCCGGTCGCGCCCGAGGGATGCAACCAATGGACGTAAATCGCGATTTTGAAAACTAAACGTTGACGTGGCGACCGCAGTTCCGTATAGATGCATCATCGATCTTTTGCTTGCCGAGCTTTGTCTACCGCGCGATTGGCACCGCGCTTTAAGCGAACTTCCCTCTCAAAAATAGTCGGTTTTCCTCTGCGTGGCATCAGCTTCGCGGTTCCTCAATCTATGCTTTGAAAGGGTTCATCATGACCACTGGCACAGTAAAATGGTTTAATTCCACCAAGGGCTTCGGCTTCATTCAGCCTGACAACGGCGGCGTTGACGCTTTCGTTCATATCTCGGCTGTCGAGCGCGCCGGAATGCGCGAACTCGTTGAAGGCCAGAAGATTGGCTTCGATCTCGAGCGCGACATGAAGTCGGGCAAGATGTCGGCCTGCAATCTGCAGTCCGCATAATCGGTATCTGCTTCCCTTTGACCACGGATGTACTGGCACTGCCGGAAGCACGTTATCATTTAAGGCCAGGCGGTTTGCCTGGCCTTTTTGTTTCGACTCCAAGCCTCTGAGGACCTATGACAGAGAGATACAGTAAATCCCGCCAACAGGCAGAGATTGCCTTCAGCAATCTACAGACAGAGTTCTTTTCCAAGAACAGCGCTGTGGAAGAGCTTGAATCGGCAACGCAGGTCAGGGATGCAAAGACTTTAAGACTTCGAGCGGCGCGTCTTTCCAAAGAGCACGCCGAGCGGACATCGGCGACGAATGCCTTGCTTGCCAAACGTGCAAAGAAGGGCTGATCAGTCCCGTCTGCTGTCGTGGCTTCAGGCCTTATCGAAGAGCGTGGCGCAAAATGCGACACTCATTCCAACGCAGGAGATTTCATGGCATCGGATACAAACGAACTGCAGACGATCAACACCGCTTGGCAGATCGCGATCCAGGAGATCCTGCGCATGGTCGTCCGCGACATGTATCATGCCGGCGGGGAGGCAGCCTTCAGCGGCCACATCAAGCGGATCGAAGAAGCGGCCGTTGACAGCATCTACACGGACTTGAGGCTTCGTGACACCGACGAATGGACGGAAACACTGGTCAAGGAACGAGCCAGCAATTTCGTAACGTCCCTTCTGACGTCCTTTACATATGACCGGGCCTGATTGCACCACGCAATCACTGCGATCATTGTCTTCCTGGTAAAGAGGACGATGCCGCTCATTGGCGAACCCGTGTCGCTGAAATTAGCTTTGCAGATAAACCTCCTACCTCCAAAAAAGGAAAGAAGGCCTCTAAAAAATCCAGGGCCTACTCTCCACCTTCTGACCCACGGGCTCTATCTCCGCACTGAATGGACGCTTGCAATCGTGCCCGCACCGGGGCAGCGTTTGCCTGTGATAGTGGAACGAATCTTCCGGTTCCAGCGTCTTCTAGTATAGGAAACCAGAGCGTTTACCGTAATTCAGAGGTAGCCATGGAGGATGCATGACAGATAATTCAGTTGCAAAAGCAAAGACCGGGGTAGAGGGCCTCGATGACATTCTCTCCGGCGGCCTCTCCCGGCGTCATGTATTTCTGCTTGAAGGGGCTCCCGGCTCCGGCAAGACGACAATTGCGTTGCAGTTTCTTTTGGAGGGAGCCACCATTGGCGAGCGCTGCCTCTACATCACGCTTTCGGAAACGGAGGAGGAACTGCGTGACAGTGCTTCCTCGCACGGGAAGGACATAGGCGATCAGGTCGAGATTTTTGAGCTCGTTCCGCCGGAAAGTCTTCTGGATGCAGACCAGCAACAAAGTCTCCTGTATTCTTCCGACCTGGAACTCGGGGAGACGACAAAGCTTATCTTCGAAGCCTTTGAACGGGTAAAGCCCCATCGTGTGGTGATCGACAGTCTCTCGGAGATCCGGCTGCTGGCGCAGAGTTCGCTTCGCTATCGCCGCCAGATACTGGCACTGAAGCACTTCTTCTCGCGCTCCGATGCAACAGTTCTACTTCTTGATGACATGACCTCGGACGCAATGGACAAGACGGTCCACAGCGTGGTGCACGGCGTAATCCACCTTGAGCAGCTGGCTCCAGACTACGGGTCGGAGCGTCGGCGGCTTCGGGTTCTGAAATATCGAGGGCAGGCGTTTCGTGGTGGTTATCATGACTTCACCATCAAGACTGGTGGCGTCGAAGTCTTCCCGCGACTCCGCGCACTTGAACACAGGGTGGCGTTTGAGCGGACTCTCGTGGCGAGCGGCATCAGTGAGTTTGACGATCTCCTGGGCGGCGGCGTTGCCCGCGGCTCCAGCACGCTTCTGATCGGCCCCGCCGGCACCGGCAAGAGCCTGTTTGCACTACAGTTTGTCGAGGCCGCCGTCAGTCGCGGCGAGCGGGCGGCAATCTTCGTCTTCGATGAGGAACTGGGACTGCTGTTTGACCGCACAAAGGAGATGGGGCTTGATCTGGAGGCCATGCGTGACAAGAACCTGCTCCATATCGAGCAGCTGGATGCGGCCGAACTGTCACCCGGCGAGTTCTCCCAGCGCGTAAGGGACAAGGTCGCCAGCTTCGACGCCAAGACAGTTGTGATAGACAGCATAAACGGCTATCAGGCTGCGATGCCGGAGGAGAACGCACTTATCCTTCACATGCACGAGTTGCTGCAATATTTGAACAGGCAGGGTGCCAACACCTTTATCACTGTCGCGCAGCACGGCCTCGTCGGCGACATGAAATCCCCGGTGGACGTGACATATCTTGCCGATACAGTCATCCTGCTGCGCTACTTCGAAGCGGAGGCCCGCGTTCGCCGGGCGATCTCGGTCATCAAGAAGCGTACTGGACGACATGAAGATACCATTCGCGAATATAAAATTGGAGCAAATGGGTTGACGCTCGGCGAACCGCTCTCCGCGTTCCAGGGAATCCTGCGCGGTGTTCCTATCTTCGTGGGAAACCGACAGCCCCTTTTGCAAACACTTGACGAGGATGGCAGCCATTCCTGAGCGCGATATATTTGGCCTTATCCACACTCCTATCGGTCGCGACGCGCCGATTGCGGCAGCTTTGCTGCACGAAGCCGGCCTGCGTGCAAACATTGTCCCGACGTTGGACGCCCTGGTGGCAGACTTGAACGAGAATGTCGCTTTCGCCGTGATGACGGAAGAGGCTTTGCGGTCGGTTGATCTGCGCCCGCTTGTCTCGTGGATCGAGACGCAGCCGAGTTGGTCCGACCTTCCCATTATCATACTGACCGCGCGCGGCGGTGGCCCCGAGCGCAACCCGGCCGCCGCCCGTCTGTCGGAAGTTCTCGGCAATGTCAGTTTCGTCGAGCGGCCCTTCCATCCGACAACTTTTATCAGCGTCGCTCGTTCCGCAATGCGCGCGCGACGCCGACAATACGAGGCGAGTGCCCGTATGGAGGCACTGGACGAAGGGGAACGCCGTCTTCAGACAGCGCTCGAGGCCGGCCGCCTCGGTGCTTGGGAACTCAATCTTTCCACAAATGTCCTGACGACCTCGGCGACCTGCAGGGGGATATTTGGTCGTTCGCCGAACGACGGTTTCACCTATGAGGACCTGTTGCAGGCCATTCACCCGGATGACGCTGCACGGATGAAGGATGCGTTGCGAAACACGATCGAAACGGGAGCTGACTATTCCATTACCTATCGGATTGTCTGGCCTGACGGCTCTATTCATGGCGCGGAAATCCGTGCACAACTGCACCGCGACCGTACTGGACGGCCCATCAGGCTGGTCGGCGTTTCGGCCGACATAACCGAGCGTATGCAATCGGAAGAACAGCAGCGCCATCTCAACGAAACTCTTGAGGAACGCGTTGCGGAGCGGACACGTGAGCTGGAAGAGGCGCACAGGCTCGTGCTGGCCGAGGTCAGTCAGCGAGAACGGGCCGAGGAGCAGCTTCGTCACGCCCAGAAGATGGAGGCGATCGGCCAGCTCACTGGTGGGGTTGCCCACGACTTCAACAATCTCCTGATGGCTGTTCTTGGCAACCTCGAACTGCTCCGCAAACATCTGACAGACGATGCGAAGGCAACTCGACTGATTGATGGAGCCCTCCAAGGCGCGCAGCGAGGCGCCTCGCTCACCCAGCGGCTTCTTGCCTTCGCGCGTCGGCAGGACCTTCAGGTGGGCCCGGTTGACCTTGCCGGTCTCGTGACCAATATGCAGGACCTTCTGCAACGGTCCGTGGGATCGAGGATTGCCATAGAAGTAGTCGCTCCGGAGCGCCTCCCGGCCGTATCGGCCGATGCCAACCAGGTGGAGCTCGCCCTCTTGAACCTTGCCGTTAATGCCCGTGACGCGATGCCGGACGGCGGAACGATCAAGATCGGGCTGAAGGAAGCGGTACAGCCGACGGTATCGGACCTCCTCGCACCCGGACGTTATGTCGTGCTGTCGGTGATTGACCAAGGCCAGGGCATGGACGCGGCAACGCTGCAAAAAGCGATCGAGCCGTTCTTTTCCACGAAGGAACTCGGCAAGGGCACGGGTCTCGGGCTATCCATGGTTCATGGTCTTGCGTTGCAGCTGAACGGCCAATTGAAGCTGGCAAGCGCCGTGGGCGAGGGGACGACGGCGGACCTTTGGATTCCGGTATCGACATCGCAGAGTCTGGAAAAAGAGCAGGATGTCGCCGTAGCCGATGCCCGGAACGATGCCGGTCCCAAGCGAATCCTTCTCGTGGACGACGACGCACTGATTGCGATGAGTTCGGCTGACATGCTGACTGACCTCGGCCACGAGGTCGTGGAAGCCCATTCAGGCAAGGAGGCGCTCTCTTTGATTGATGGCGGCGCCACTTTCGACCTGGTAATCACTGACTATTCCATGCCGGGCATGACGGGCGCAGAACTGGCGAAAGCAGTCAGGGACCGCCTACCGAGCCTGCCTATCGTGCTGGCCTCAGGCTACGTCGACTTTCCGTCGGGCGTGGAACTTGAGGTGGCCAGACTGTCAAAGCCATATTCCCAGGACGAGCTGGCGCTTATGCTCAGTAAGATTTCATAGCACTTCGGCATCGCCCGCCAAACGCAAGCCGGCAGTTTTGCTGATCGGTTCATTCACGCATCAGGTGGGTGCGTGAAAACCTCATTATTCGCTGCTACGTCCTGTGACCAAGTGCAAGTTCGGTCAGGAGCGCAGGAAAAACCACGAAGATATTGCGCTGCCGTTTGAGGACGAGACTGTCTTCCACCACGAAACCCCATACTTGGTCGAACATGATAGAGTGCTGAAAATTCCAACGCCCTCAAGACCTTGGACCCGCAGTAAACAGACATGGTGGTGGCGCCCCGCAGATGTAACTCAACTTGCTACCTTTCGGAGCGATTTCTCAATTTCTCCGCCGCAATAAGCGTTGCCATATTCTTCGAAACTTTTACTGTTCAGAGCAGCCAGCGGAGCTGTAGCTACCACTCTCCTGGAGAGACCCCAGATTATGGGTGAGGTGTCCTCGATGATGCCCTTAATGGCCGGGAATCGGTCAGCTACAGTTGTCCAAAGGATTGCTGTCACTATATCTGCAACCCCGATCTTTTCCGTCCCCAGCATAAAGCCCGAAGCAGCGCTCAAGCCGTTCCGTGCTCCGGTATCCGCGAAAATACGGATCCATTTTTGAAGACGCGGGACGAACTCCTGCCACTTTTCAGGCGTCCACATCTCGCGCCCGCCGTTGAGGGTTAACTCATCGAGGACGTCATTGGCGTCATTGACGATCTTGGCACTGAGCGTGCGGCCCTCAACAGTTGCCGGCAGGATATCTAGCCGCTCACCGAGGTAGATGGCGATCGCCGGCATCTGAGAGATCGCGAAATTGCGCTCGCGGTCAATCAGAACCGGTGGCCCCATGAAGGCAACCGGCTGCTTTTCCGCCCCGCAATCCATAAGACCTTCAATCGCATCGACATCGTGTTCATCCCAGGAGCACCCACAATGGGCCAGAATTCCGCGGATGAGCTGGCCTCGAAATGGAACTGGCCAGTAATAAAGGTCGAAGGTGTTCATGCCGTCCTCCATTGGTCAATCTCCCGAGGTCGCCGTCTTTCCGCGGTCGGAGCGTTCACTCCCCCATAACGGCTCCCTCACGCCTTGGATCGGCGCTACCTGCCAAACCTTGCGCAGTGATCTCGATGGCATGCAAACCGGAATTCAACTCACCCGGTTTCACCTCGTAACCGAGCGCCTTCAGCGGCTCGACCAGATCTTCCGCGCTAGTGCCGGCCTCGATGTCGTAGGTGCCGAAGCGGTTGATGAGGTGCGGCTGGGCGACAATCGCCTCAACCGGCATGCCCCAGTCAATATAGGCGATCAGCGCCTGCGCCACGTAGCCGATGATCTGGCTGCCGCCGGGCGAACCAATGGCGAGTAGCGGCTTGCCATCCTTCATCACGATAGTCGGCGCCATGGAGGAGCGCGGCCGTTTGCCAGGCTCGACGCGGTTGGCGATCGGCAGGCCGCCGTCATGTGTCTTGAAGGAAAAGTCCGTCAACTCGTTATTGAGCAGGAAGCCGTTCGTCATCAGACGCGAGCCGAAGCCGCTTTCGATCGTCGTCGTCATCGAGACCACGTTGCCCTCCTTGTCGACAATGACAAAATGGCTGGTAGAGGGCAATTCGAGTGCGGCATCCCGGCCGAAAAGCAGCGCGTGGTCCCATTCCGGTTCGCCGGCCTTGACGGCATCCTTGGCCAGCGCCCTGTCGCCGTCGAGCAGTTTTGCCCTCTCGCCGAGATAAGTCTTGTCCAGCAGGCCCTTGATCGGTAGCGGCACAAAATCGGTGTCAGCGACATAACGCTCGCGGTCGGCGAAGGCGAGGCGCTGCGCATCGCCGATAAGGCGCCAGCTTTCGACATTTTTCGGCCCCAGGGACTTGAGATCAAAACTCTCCGCCATGCCGAGCATCTGGCCGATGGCGATGCCGCCCGACGATGGCGGCCCCATGCCGCAAACGTCAAGAGCACGATAGATGAAGCAGACCGGCTCGCGCTCGATGACGCGATAGTTGGAAAGATCGGAAAGCGACAGCACGCCGGGATTGTCGGTCGCCTCGCGCACGGTCTTGACGACCGCCTCGGCGATCCTCCCCTTGTAAAAGGCATCGGCGCCGCTTTTGGCGAGCGTTGCGAGTGTCTCGGCATAGGCCGGGTTCTTCAACAGGGCACCGGTCTGCAGGGCGGCCCCGGAGGTGTCAAAGAAATAGGACCGGGCCTCTGGATATTTCTTCAACCGGTCGCCCTCGGACGCGATGAGGGAGGCAAGGCGAGGCGACACTTTGAAACCCTCGGTCGCCAGCGTTTCCGCCGGCTTCAGCAGGCTTGCCCAATCCGCCTTTCCATAACGTTTATGGGCCTCCTCCAGAAGTCGCACCGTTCCGGGCGTGCCAACGGAACGGCCGCCGACCACGGCGTCCATGAATTTAAGCGGTTGACCTTTGTCATCCAGGAAGAGCTTTGGCGTGGCGTCCATCGGCGCCGTCTCCCGGCCGTCCAACGTCGTCAGCTTGCCGTTTTTTGCGTGGTAGTAGACGAGGAAGGCACCTCCGCCGAGACCGGAACTCTGCGGTTCAACGAGGCCGAGCACGGTCTGCACCGCCACCATCGCATCTATAGCGTTACCGCCCGCGGCGATCACGTCGCGCCCCGCCTCGGCCGCTAGCGGATTGGCCGCTGCGACCATGAAGCTCCGGGACTCGACACGTCGGGCAGTCGCAACAGCAGTCGCTTTTTCGGGTGCCACCGTGTCAGACGCCTGCTGGGCTGAGGTGATTGCGGTGGAAAGCATCAAGGCGAGAAAAGCCTCACTGAGAAATCTCATTTTCATTGGCCTTATCCTCCAAAGCGGCACGACCCGTTAATGCGAGAAGGGCATCCAACCGGGCCAGCAGGCAGGTCGCCCCGCGATGAGTGAGGCGCGGATGACCTTACAAACTCTTCCTTCGCTCCCGCAAAGGCCTGGCCTTCGTCTGTATTTCGGTCCAGTGCGCGACAAGCGTTTGATCTCTTCTATTATCTTGCCGCTTTTTTTCAATGACAACCGGCGTTGATGATTTTGCTTGAAGGGTGGCGATCAGACGGGAAGGGGAAGCCTGACGATCACAAGAGTGCCCATGCCTTGCCCGCTTTCAAAGGTAATCGAGCCGTGGTTTATCGCGAGAATTTCCCTTGCAATCGCCAACCCCAGTCCAGAACCACCAACGCTTTCATCGAAGCGCTGGCCGCGTTTCCCTATGAGCTCCAACTGGGATTGCCCGATGCCAGGTCCGTCATCGTGGACGCGCAACTCCGCAACATAATCTTGCATCGATGCTGACACATGCACTTTCGAAGTCGCCCACTTCGCCGCATTTTCCAGCAATATACCGACCAGTTCAACGAGGTCGTTTTCATCGAGATCAACGTCGATGTTCTGCGTCATCTCGATTTGCCAGTGCAGTTGCTCGCCTTCTTTGGTCTTTTTGAGAACGGCGACGGCACGATTGACGATCGATCCGAGAGGAGCCCGCAAGCTGTGTAGCCTTGCTCTTTGTCTGAGTTTCGACAACTTCAATTGATAGTCTATCCGGCTGTTCATTTCGTCTGAGAGATCGAACAAGACAGACGCAGCGGATGTCTCGCCACGATTTTCGAGCTCGTAGGCAATCGTTGCAAGAACGGACAAGGGCGTTTTCAACCCGTGAGCAAGATCGGAGGCGCGCGCCCGTGCAAATTCAATCGATGTTTCCTGCAGTTTCAACAGTTCGTTGACTTCGGCAACAAGCGGATACACCTCTGTCGGATATTCGCTCCCTAAAGAGGAAGCGGCACCTTTGCGGATAGTCTCGACTTCGCTCTTCAACTGTCGGAACGGCAGAAGGCCAAAACGGACCTGAAAGAGGGCGGCAAAGACAAGCGATGCGCCCAGCACGGTCAATGCCGCGGCCATTTCCCACGCGAATTTACGAATAGTTTCGTCCAGAATTGAACGGTCTTGTGCAACGACGATCTGATAGTGGCGTTCAAGATTTCGGGCCTTGAACGTCGTCGTTAACGACAGCGCTAACAGGGATTGGCCTGCTGGACCCTGAACACTTGCGAAGTGCTCGCCGTCCGTATTCTTTGCTCCGGTCTGGAGATTTTTATCCCACAGAGAGCGTGAGCGCAGTGCTTGTTGATTGTCCACGTCAGTGATCTGCCAATAAACGCCGCTGAATGGGGTCTCATACCTCGGGTCTGGCAACTGACGTGTCAGGCGGGGCCGATCTTGTTGTGCGTCAAGATCGATGATGGCAATGAGACGTGAGAGCGTCGCGGTAAGATCGGAGCGAACCCCCTTTTCGACGTTTTCGATGAACATGTAGGATATTGCTGATCCTGCGAGTATGAGCGCGAAAAAAATCCATACCGCGCCTGCTACTATCATGCGGGATTTCAGTGATTTTGATTTCATGCGGCATGGCCACCCAGGAGATATCCCAACCCCCTTCGCGTAATGATGATATCGGCACCCAGTCGGCGACGAAGCCGACCAACCAGCACCTCGACAGCGTTGGACAGACGATCGTCATCCTGGGCATAAAGATGTTCGGTAATTTCCAACTGGGAGACGACCTTACCCGGCCTGTGCGCCATGAAGGCCAGAAGGCGATACTCCTGCGGAGAGAGCGCAACGGGCAATCCTCCCATGGAGACCTGTTTCAGACGTGTGTCCAAGGTGTATTGACCTATTGTAATAATCGGCGAAGAAAACCCGGCAGCGCGCCTCACCAGCGCCCGAACACGCGCTACAACTTCCTCCATCCTGAACGGCTTCACGACGTAGTCATCCGCACCGGATTCGATACCTTCGACCCGTTCACTCCAGTCTCCACGGGCTGTGAGGATGAGAACTGGAGTAGCGCGCCCGTCGCGGCGCCACCGCTTGAGAATGGTCAATCCATCCAGGCCAGGAAGGCCGAGATCCAGAATAACGGCATCGAATGCCTCCGTTTCTCCCCTAAACCAGGCGTCCTCACCGTTTGCCGATAGCTCTGTCACGAAACCGGCCGCCGCGAGTGCGACGGAAAGGGACTGAGCTATACGTTTGTCATCTTCAGCGACAAGAACGCGCATAGGTCATTTCACTCCAATGAGGCGGCCATCATGCGCGTCGAATGAGTATCGCCGCAACCGGTCGTCGTTTTCCAGGACTTTGAGTTCGTACCGGAGACCGTCATGGCGCGGTTTAAGCTCAGCGTCCAAAATGCGACCGTCCGTGAGTGCCTGGGTTTTCGCAGTAATGCTGTCGAGTGAAAGGATATGTTCTCCCTGGAGACTGTTTAGCCCCCCGCGATCCTGCTGTTCATCATCCTCGATGTCGTTTGAAAAACCTCGCATCGAACCCGCGGCGTCACTGCCATTATAGACGCCCTCGGCAACGCCGTCGTCGCTTTCGGTCTGCGAGGACGTTTCGCTTTCGGCGCCTCCGTCGGTGTCATCTTCGGCATAGGCACGGGCGTGAAATGCAGCTGAAAGCATCAACGCCAGAACGACGGAGTATCGGACGTATCGCTTTGGGCTCAAGGGTTTCACATTGACCTCCCTGGTCACAGAACCTTTAGACGAATGAAGATGACAATTCGCTGACAACAGCTTCAAGGGGCTGTCAGGTCCAGTCGAATATATCACTGCCCGACGGATTTTTGCTCCGTTGGGTTCAGTGAGGTTCACAGATGTTCATCCGCCTGCTTCCAGCCGCCGTATTTGTCGCCGTCTTCTGGATGGTTGCTCTCACGATCCTGGCCACACGAAACGCGCCGGGATGGTCCGTAGACGGGCCCTTAAAGTGCCGCGACCGGACATACACGGATTGCGCCCTCCTGCGCTGAGACACAATTGAAACAGGAGATCTGAAAATGCCTAGAAGCAAACTGAAACTTGTGTCGCTCACCCCGCTGTTCGCCGCGCTCGCGGCCAGCCCTCTGGTCCAGCAAACCGTCGCGGCGACCGCGATCGTATCGCTGTCGATGGGGCAGGCGGTTGCCGGCTCACCTGTCCGCATGAATGCGCCAGCCCTTCTTGGTGACATGCGCAGGTCGCTGGCGGAAATTGCTTTCTCGTTCAGTGAAGCGAAGGGGGACAGCAAGCGTCGCAGCGGGGTGGCAGTGCTCGCTGCTCTGACAGAGGCAACCCAGGCCGTCCAGAGTCTGGAAACCGCAATTGCAGCCCATGACGCGTCGCGCATCTCGCGGGCGACCAAGGCGCTGTCCCACGCGGTCGGTAATCTGCAGACCCGCTATTCACTGTCATCCGCCAAATGCGATGCTGTAACGCGCGCGCTCCAGCGGTTCAACGCAGCCTGGGCAGAATATTCGAGCCGTTTCGTTCTCGCAAAACATAAGGCGTCTGCGGCAAATGCAACGGCGTCGGATGTGCAGGCGCTCAGAAGGAAAGTTGCCGACTTGTCGTATAGAATGCAGCAGCTGGAGGACGATGTCGCCGACAATGCAGCTCTTCGCGGTGAAGTGATCAGGATGCGGCGTGAAATTGCGATAACGCAGAGCACCCCTGCAAACGCATACGACTATCAACGCCTTTCATTTACGCTGACCGTCCTGTCTGGATCCTTCGCAGCTCTTTCACTCACCACGAGGGAGTACTACCCAAGCTACTATGTGAGTGTCGCCCCTTTTGAGAGCTACCGGTCGATCGACACCTACTGGGACGGATATTATGACGGGTACTATCAAGGTGTCGCCGACAGCTATTACAGCGAACCGATGGTCATCTCGAGCCCGGTCATGACCGAAAGCCGAACTGAGACCTACCAGAACGTCACTTATGAAACGATATACAGCGTCACGAACGAGACGACGAACATTTACCAGACGATGCCCGAAGAGGATTTGTCGGACGTCGCCGTGGTACCTGTTCCTCAAGGCGTGAACTTCAGCGTCGAAGACATTTCCGCAAACCAGAAATCGGGCTCACCGGAGGTTGATGAGTTCAGCAACACAGGGCTTCCCGCCTCTGAAGCAGCTTCCGGGACCATGCCGGAGGTGCTGCCTGAGAGCAACTCAACGGATCAGGCTCCCGATGTTCCTGATGATCAGGACGAACCGCCGCCGGCTATTCCGTCACCGCTGGAACATCACTCGAACGATGGGAACGCGGGCACTTTTGATGATACCGCAGGCAGTGTATCGCCGGACCATGACGATAAGCCCTGGGCGCCTGAGGACCGGTTATCGCGCGATCATTCAACACCCGATACTTTGCCGTCTAGTGAAAACTCCGACGAGCCACGCGCGGGTATGCGTGTTCAGGAAGATAAGGCCTCGGAAGAAGAGCCAGTGATGAAGGCCACACCATGAACCGCAGGGAGAAGCGGCGCATTGAACGGCCCTGTCGCCCTGTTCCAGTTTTATGCCCGCTGGTGCCTCATAATAGATCCCACAAGCGCGAAATGAGCGAGACGAAAGCATGATCATCAAAACCATTGCCGCCACACTGACGGTAATTGCTACGACAACCTGGTGTGCAACTTCTTCCAACGCGAGGGAAGGCATCGTTCGAGTTGCGGTTTACCGCGGGCCAGCCAGCTGCGAGGATTGTTCCGAAACCATGCGCAAATCGATAATGGCGCTCGGACCGGAATACAGTGTCGATTACGTCGGCGCGGAAGAGAAGATCGATATTAGTGATGAGACTCTTTCAAAATTTGACATCTACGTTCAGCCAGGCGGAGGCCAGGATATTCCCGCCGCATTTGAAAGCCTTGGTGAGCAACGGGTGGAGGCGATCCGGAGATTTGTCGAGGCAGGAGGCGGCTTTTTCGGCTCGTGCATGGGCGCCTACCTCGCGAGCGGATCGGGGATAGGCCTCATCGATGATGAGCTTGAATCTGAGGTCGGCCGTCCCGGCTTTCCTGTAAGCTCCATCATCAGCACGGCAGTGTCGACGAGTTGGAACGGGGAAAAGCAGACGGTCTTCTTTCAGGATGGTCCGTACATGTCAGAGCCGAAAGATATACGCGGGTTCAAGAAGATTGCCACCTATCAGAACGGCGATATTGCCGCGGCTCGTTACCATTTTGGCAATGGAATCGTCGTGCTGACAGGCCCGCATCCGGAGGCAGGTGGATCGTGGTTTCACGAAGCGGGCATACCGATTGACAAAATGCCTGATCACCGTGTGCTCCGTTCCGTTATGGACGAGTTTCGCAGCGAACCGAGGTGATTTTTGTGTGCAACTCTGCCGAAAAATCGCGTGTAGCCCGCAAGCCGCAGATTTACATTCATTGGAGATCATTATGAATGGTTCGTGAGAAACATGAACGTGGGAGGATGGATGATGAAAATTGAGACGCGCCCATCCCCGCAAGATAAAGCGGAGGGGAACCGTCGGCCGGTGACCGTCGCGGCGATCATCCTCGCTGCTGGGAAAGCCAGCCGCATGGGCGACGGCGGGGCTCACAAGTTGCTGGCCGAATTCGATGGTAAGCCGCTTGTGCGCCGTTCAGCAGAAATCGCGCTCACCGCTGACGCAGCATCCGTCATCGTTGTGACTGGTCACAGGCGGAGCGAGATCGAGGCTGCGCTCCTCGGGCTGGGAGTAACCACCACCAATAACCCGGATTATGCGTCTGGCATTGCAAGCTCGCTGATCGCGGGATTTTCAGCCCCGGCAGCGTGTGATGCGGATGGTGTGCTCGTCATGCTCGCCGATATGCCCGGCGTGACGATCGGCGATCTCGACACGCTGATCTCGGCCTTCCGCATGGCCTCCGGGCGGGCAATCGTTCGCGCGGTCTCGCGCGGCAAGCGTGGCAACCCGGTCATCCTTCCGAGATCACTAAACGGTGCCGTCATGCGCCTTGAAGGCGATGTTGGCGCGCGGCAGATCATCGAAACGTCGGGGTTGCGGATCATTGATGTCGAAATCGGGGATTCGGCGCATCTGGACGTTGATACGCCAGAGGCTGTTGTGGCGGCCGGAGGCATTTTAAGAACATAAAGTCCACGGCGCGGGGACGCGGTGCTGCTTTCTACTTTTCTTGTAGGGGCCTAGAGTCGCTGTCCAGCAACGTGGACTGCCCTTCGACCGACTGGACTGCGATAAGGCGGCTGATGTGAGATTCCATCTCGCGTAGTGCGAAAGTTGCGTGACTTGACTGTCTCCATCCATCTCTAACGGATGAAGGTAGGTGAACACCGGCGACCATTAAGGCCGTCGGTGTAGTCTTCGCCCTCAAGTTTGTGGATCAATCAATCACGCCTTCAATTATGATATCGACCCAACAATCGTTTGAACCGCTTTCCGCAGCGAGCGAACCAAAGTTCCCTCGCTGGAAAAGATGTCAGTCCAGTCCACCCGTCAGTTTGTCCAGAGTAATGGGCAAATCGCGGACGCGAACGCCTGTCGCGTTGTAGACCGCGTTGGCGACGGCCGCGCCAACTCCGGTGATGCCGATTTCTCCGATACCGCGTGCACCCATGGGGGCTTGGGGGTCGGGCTTATTGGTGTAGAGGATTTCGATTGCTGGTACGTCCATCTGCACTGGCACATGGTAATCCGCCAGGGAGGCGTTGACGATGCGTCCCGTTCGCTCATCGAAGTTGGTTTCTTCTGTCAGAGCGAGACCGATGCCCATGATGATACCTCCTTTGAACTGACTGGTGGCCATTTTGCTGTTCAGTATCTGCCCGGCATCGAAGGAACCTAGAAAGCGCGAGACGCGCGTCTCACCGGTGCGTGCGCTGACATGCACCTCGCAGAACTGCGCGCCGTAGGAATGCATGGAGAAGGCCTCCATTTCGGCTGGTGCAGGTGCTTCCGCTTCGCAAACGAGTTCTTCTCGGCCGGCCCGGCGGAGAATCGATTGGTAACTTTCAAAAAGGCTGTTGTCGCTTATGTGTGAAAGCCCCCCGTCTCTTGCCTCGACTTCAAGCAGCGAAAGCCCGGCAAGGGGAGAGTCATTTCCGGAAAGCTTGATTAACTCCTCCACCAAGACCTCAGTTGCGGCGATGACCGCGCCGCCGATGGAGGCGGTTTGTGTCGAGCCTCCGGCGATCACACCACGTGGCAGCTTGCTGTCGCCATATTCGAACGTCACATGATCGAGGGGCAAGCCCAGTCGGGCCGCAAGGTGTTGCATCTGGGCAGTGGCCGTTCCCATGCCCATGTCATGGACTGCGGTCGACACAGTGACACGGCCATCCACCGTCAGTTTGATCCGTACGGCACCACCGGGAAACCGATGGTAGGGATAGGTCGCGGTGGCGCATCCCATGCCGATGAGCCATTCGCCTTCACGTTTTTGGCGTGGGGTCTGGCTCCGTTTGCTCCAACCGAACTGCTCTGCGCCCTTCTCGTAGGCTTCAATCAGATAACGTGACGAGAATGGCTTACCTGTCGTCGGATCCTTTTCTGGTTCGATCCGTCGTCGCAGCTCGATGGGATCCAGTCCCAATTTCTCGGCCAGTTCATCCAATGCACACTCAAGCGCGAAGGTCCCGACGGATTCACCGGGAGCGCGCATGAAGGTATTTGCCAGCATGTCCATGTCGGCGACATCCTGACCGATGTGAAACGTCTTGGCGGCATAGAGGTGGCGGGCGGGGAAGGTGAATTGTTCCGGGCAAGAATTATGCAGCGTCATGGCTGCCGTCCCGGTGTGGATCAGCGCATCGAGCGTTCCATCGGCCTTTGCGCCCAGCGCCACGCGCTGTTCGGTTACCGTTCGACCACCGATGATCCTGAAGACTCCTTCGCGCGACAGCATGATCCGCACGGGCCGACCGGCAAGTCTGGCTGCGGCACAGGCCAGGATTTGATGGTCCCAGAAGCATTTCCCACCAAAGCCACCGCCGACATAAGGCGAGGTCACGTGAACCTTGCTGACATCGAGACCGAAAATATCCGCGAGCTGACCTGTCGTAAGGTCGAGCAGCTGGCTGGCATCATGCACGCGAAGCTCATCATCCTTCCAGACAACGGTTGCCGCATGCAGTTCAATGGCATTGTGGTTGTGGCGCGGTGTGCGGTAGACGAGGTCGACCTTGACCTCCGCATTGGCAAGCGCGGTCTCGGCATCGCCGATGTCGATGAAAGGCGGCTGGCCGAGCAGGTTGTCGAGTTGCCTGGGCGATTTCTTCGCATCATCGAAAGATGTGACTGCTGGTAACAGTTCATACTTTGCCGTTACCAGCGATGCTGCGTGATCCGCCTGTTCCTGCGTCTCTGCCAGCACGAGTGCGATAGGCTGCCCATTCCAATGGATTTCGTCGCTTTGCATGACCGGCAGATTGCTGGCCCCCGCTGCTGTCGGAGAGGACATCATCAAGGACGGCGCCTTCATCCGCGGCGCGTTCTTATGGGTCATGACGAGGATAACCCCGGGTGCGGCTTCCGCTGCACTTACATTCAAATCGATGACGCGACCGCGCGCGACAGTACTGAAAGCGAGTGCCGCATAGCTGATATTGTCGTAGGGGAACTCCGCCGCGAAACGCGTCTTGCCCTGAACCTTCATGGGGCCTTCGATGCGGGATATACCTTGCCCAAGCGCCCCATGTTTGCGCAGCAACGGATCGGATGTAACAGCAGGCTGCCAGCGGCCTAGTTTGCCTGCTTCCGGCAATGTCTGGCTATCGGTGCTCATGCGCTTTCTCCCTTCAGTTCCTCAAGAACCGCGACAATGGTCCGTTTTGCCAGCTCGATCTTGAAAGCGTTGTCTTGTAAGCCGATAGCGTCTGCGAGCTCGGCCTCGGCGGCGGCCCGGAAACTCTCGGCATTTGCCTGCTGGCCTTTGAGACGCGATTCAGCTTTCAGCGCACGCCACGGCTTATGGGCAACGCCACCGAGCGCCAACCTCACATCTTTCACGTTGCCAGCGTCATCCACATCCAGCGCAGCAGCAACGGAAACGAGAGCGAAGGCATAACTCGCGCGATCCCTGACCTTCCGATAGGTGGACCGACCTGCGAAAGGCAGCGACGGAATTTCAACGGCCGTTATGAGATCATCCGTATCGAGTTCGGTTTCTATCTCCGGCGTGTGGCCTGGAAGACGGTGAAGATCGCGCAGCGGCAGGCTGCGCGTGCCCGCGGGGCCCTGGAGGTGAACCGACGCGTCCAGAGCGACAAGTGCCACGCACATGTCGGACGGATGTGTCGCGACGCAGCTTTCAGATGCACCGAGGATCGCGTGATAGCGATTGAACCCTTCCAGTGCATCGCAGCCGGAATTGGGCTGACGCTTGTTGCAGCGGGCGGCATTATCATAGAAATATCGACACCGGGTACGCTGGAGGATATTGCCTCCGACTGTCGCAACATTTCGAATTTGCGCGCTGGCTCCCGCAAGTATGGCACGGGACAGCAGCGGAAATTGAGCCCGCACCGCATCATGCGCTGCAAGCGCCGTGTTCTTCACACCTGCGCCAACCAGCAGACTACCATCGGTGCGTCGTTCAATGATGCTGGACAGATGCGTGACGTCGACCAATGTTTCCGGTCGTTCTACGGTCTCCCGCATGAGGTCGACAAGATTGGTGCCTCCGGCCAGATATTTCGCGGTCGGCCCCGCCTGTTTGAGCGCGATTGCCGAAGCCGTATCCGAAGGCTGATGATAGGAGAAGATATTCATGCCCGTGCCCTCTCTTCGCTCGGCACCGCCGTCTGCTGGACCAGCGTATCGGAAATGGCCTCAACGATGCCGTTATAGGCCCCGCAGCGACAGAGATTGCCGCTCATGCGTTCGCGGATTTCGGTATCATCGACCGTGATGCTGTTACTCGAAAGATCGGCGGTGACGACGCTGGGGATGTTGCGTTCGATTTCGCCTGCCATGCCGATAGCGGAACAGAGTTGCCCGGGCGTGCAATAGCCGCATTGAAAACCGTCATGCTCGATGAAGGCTTTTTGCAGGGGATGAAGGTTGCCATTTGCTGCAAGGCCTTCGACAGTTGTAATACTGCGGCCCTGATATTGAACCGCGAGGGCCAGACAGGAATTGATACGCTCGCCGTCCACCAGCACGGTGCAGGCGCCGCAAGCCCCCTGATCGCACCCCTTCTTCGTACCCGTAAATCCCAGGTAGTTTCGCATGAGATCGAGCAGCGAGGTACGGATATCCGCTTCGACCTCCACTGCCGTGCCGTTAATTGTAAATTGCATTGGACATCTCCCTCATCGGAAAGTGCGCGCCAGACACCTGCGAGCGGCACTTGTGGAACTTCTGGTGATGGTTTGCCTGTGGCTATCCGTCGAACCTGTCGATGCAACGGCTATTTCTGTTCTTGATCTAGCTGTGCATCACGCAAGACTGGCGTGATGCCGCAATGTCAGCGACGACCGAAAAGGCCAGAGACTGCGCGTCTCTCGCCCGTCCGAAAAGTCCGATCGGTGCCTTGATGCGAGCGATTGCTTCTTCCGAATGACCAATTTGCCGCAGGCGCTCGACGCGCTTTTCATGCGTGCGGGAACTGCCGAGAGCCCCAATATAAAAGGGCGTCGCAACAAGTGCGGCGCCGAGGATCGGCATTTCCAGATCCAGGTCATGCAGCAGAAGCGCAACGGCTGTATCAGCATCAATCAGGGAGCTATCGAAGCTGTCGCCGGCCGTGTGATCGAAAAAGATGACCTCGTATCCTCCGGCTTTCGCAACATTTACGGCTGTTTCCACCTCGAGTGAGCGCCCCGAAAAAATGACGCGCGGTTTTGGCCGATATGACGTGAGAAAAATATCCCCATCCCAGCCAGTTCGCGCACCTGGGGAACCGAGTGAAAGCTCCTCCAGGCCGGGTGAATAGCAAAGCGTTGCACTCCGGCGCCCATCTACCAGCATGTTGACGGAACAGAGAGGGTCCACGTCTTTCAGAAGATGAATGGCAACTGTAATGCCGCCTCCGCACGGAAGGACGATATCGAAGAAGGGCGAACCTTCACCCAGCAACACGAAACGATCATGGCCGCTTTTCATAGCCTGCAAGGCTTCAGCGGCGACAGCCGCTTCCGTGCATCCACCAGACACGTAGCCGCAATAACGTCCATCTTGGGCGACAGCCATATGGGCACCGAGCGGACGCGACGAGCCGCCACGTATCTCCACCAACGTGCATAGGCCCACCTGAAGCCCAGCCTTTATATTCGCGATGGCGAAGCTCAGGATGTCGCAGGCGGTATCGGTCGAAAAAGCCTTTTGCGGCACCGCCACCGTTGGAATGTCGGCATTGCGAGGCAACCAACGTGGTGCACCGCCGTTATGTCGGATGATATCGGCCGATTGCGTCATAAGCGCCTCCCGTGTGAGGTCAGAATGAGCGGCAGGCCGTTAAGTTCCTTGAGAACCCTTAACTTGCCAGGGCCCGCCAGCGCCATTCTTTGATTTCGGCATGACATTCGCCTCTCATATGATTTAAAGAAACGAAGGGCGCACCGATAAACGGAGGCGCCTCCGTTTAACTTAATGACTTGCGATCATTCGTCAAGCAATTTCTCATGGAGTGCCCTTCACGTGCCCAAGGAGCGAACGCAGCCACCGCTTTCAGAGGCCCCGTTGCGTGCGGACGCCCGGCGAAATCGAGAAAAGTTGATAGAAGTTGCGTCGCTGGCATTTTCAGAGCAGGGCGCGGCCGCCTCACTCGAGGATATTGCCAGACGAGCTGGCGTTGGTATCGGCACGCTGTATAGGCATTTTCCGACACGTGAACATCTGGTCGAAAGCGTGTATCGCCGCGAACTGGAACTGTTGGCAACTGCTGCGCGCGACCTGATCGCGGAGGAGGAGCCAGCAGAGGCCATTGAAGAATGGATGAACCGCTTCGTCAACTACATGGCGGCAAAGCGGGGTATGGCCAATAGCCTGAAACTGCTGTTCACATCCAATTCCACCCTCTTTGCCGAGGGCTCGAAACTACTGCATACCGCATTTGAAGGGCTGCTGGACAACGCCGTCAAGGCTGATGCAGTCAAGGGAGACATCGAGGCTGCAGACGTACTCAACGCACTTTTCGGTATATACTCCATACCCGAGGGCCCCGAATGGCGCGATCGTGCGCACAGGATCGTCCGGCTGGTCATGGATGGGCTACGGCGTTAGCGTCACCCCAACATGCCTTGAACATGCGAAGGTCGACCAAATAATTGATAAAGATATATGATGGTTTACATCGCGCCTCGTCTTCTTTCCTCCCAGCGCTTAATACCGGTGATCAGTCATAAGGGTGCGGCAGGGATTGTTTTACGGGATGGTCGACAAGACCCTGAAAAGCGGTGGCCGTAAGACGAGCCTCAACACGGAACGGCGATCGCGTCCATCATTATGCGCGCATTTATATCAAGCTAAGAAGAATGATTTAAGCTCGCGCGCAACCTCCAGGGGAGCTTCCTCGGCCATGTGGTGCCCAGAATCGATCCCCAGACCAGACACTGGTAATTCCGCCCAAGGTTGCCATATTGCCAACACATCGTTGTAGAGGTCTTCAAGATCATCCCGGAGGGACCATAGGACACGAAGAGGACATTGAAGCTTCCTCCCCGAATTTCGATCTTCACGGTCATGAAGGTGGTCTATGCGGACACCCGCTCTGTAATCACCCAGCATGCCCTGAATAGTCGAGTGGTCTTGGACTGCTAAGCGAAAATCGGCATAGTTCTCCTTTCCCATCAAATCTTCCGTTCCGCCGTACCATCTCAACGGATCAGCGGATATCGCCTGCTCGGGTTTGTCGTGCTGGGCGAAAAAGAACCAGTGCCACCATTGAGTGGCGAACCGAGCATTGCAATGCTCCAGCGCCTCCAGGATCGGAACTCCATCGAGGATCGCGAGCTTGGCTACCCTCGCGGGGTGGTCCATTGCTGTGCGGAATGCCGTGTAACTGCCCCGGTCATGCCCGGCCAATGAGAATTCATTAAAGCCGAAGTGATCCATCAGTGCGACGCAGTCCCGGGCCTTGGCACGCTTGGAGGAAGCTTCATAATCATATGGGTCATCTGGTTTACCCGACTGACCGAAGCCGCGTAGGTCGGGGCAAATCACCGTGAAATGCTCAGCCAGAATTGGAGCTACCTTGTACCAAGTGGTGTGCGTTCTGGGGTGACCATGGAGCAGCAGAAGAGGCGGACCGGAGCCTCCATGGCGCACTCGCAGCTTTGTCTCAGGTAGCTTGACCATCTCCAAACGAAAGTTCTCGAACATGACACTCCTAGGCATACCGAAAGAACGAGCTCTCTGGCGCATTTTTGAGTTTTCTCGATCAAATGCTTCGCGGAGCGCATAGGTAGTCCCGCGCCCAACAAAACCTCCGAAAGAGCTTGCCCTCATCTGACGAATAGGGGCAACGGTGTCATTCGCAACGGGTTCCCGCACGGTCTGGTACACCCACCCGCTTGGGCAGTCGCATTTCATCGGAAACCGCGGCTGGGCGCGAACTGGGCATGGAAAGAATAGGACATTGCAAATATCAAGCGTCGTAGCGCGATGGCATTGCAAACGTCGTTAAGGCCTCATCCAAGGAGGCACTTCTGCCCCGTTGCTCACCATGATGGTAGGCATGGTTCAGTCTCAGATTAAAACCAACAGTAACGACCAGGGCTAACGTCCAGATCGCCCCATATCAAGGTAAGAATTCGATCGATGTCTGGATCAGACGACGCCAGCGCAAGCGCCGACCTACGCGGCAAATCTGACGCTGTACCATCCATTTTCCAGGCATTTCTCCTATTTCGGCCGACGATAAACCAAGGCGGGGATGGCCTGTGCGAGCCGAGTCAAAAAGAAGGCCGTCAGACCCGCGGGGGAGGTGGATAAAGCGTACAGCTATGATGAATCCACGACTAGCCCTTTTAAAAATGGCCTCCCCGATCTGGGGAGACCTGCTAAGAAAAACCACACGTCACCTTATGCAGCCTTCTTGGCGGCAGAGGTTTTATTGACGGTCGTCACTGCGAGATTGGTCAACTTGTTGTTCGTAGCCTTTTCCTGATCGAGAATTTCGCTCAGGAGTTTGTGAGCCTCGTCATGGCCAAGATCCTTTGCCCACTCGCGGAGCGAACCATAGCGAGCGATCTCGTAGTGTTCGATGGCTTGGCACGCTGCCAGAAGGCCGGCATCGAGCGCAGTTCCTTCTGCTTCCTCCATGAGACCTTCGGCTTCCTTGATCAAACCTTCAATGGCATCGCACTTTTCGCCGGAAGCCTTTTTACCAATGGATTTGAAGACCTCATCGAGCTTCTTGATCTGATCCTTTGTCTCTGCAAGGTGATCTTCGGCGGCCTTTTTCAGTTCGGCGCTCTTCGCTGACTTCGCAACCTTGGGGAGTGCCTTCGTAATGGCGTTCTCTGCATAATAGACGTCCCGCAGCGTATGCTCGAAAATGTCTGAAAGTGTTTTCATCGGTTCCTCCGGTCGTTGGTTTCCGCGGAGAAAATGCACAGTTGGAGGCTTGGTTCCCTTGCCTTCGCCATCCGGCCGCCGAAACACGAAACACAATGACACTCCAAGCCCGCTTCCAACTTCATTCTCCAAAGGGTTTCCTCGGTGGTCGGAAATGAGGACGGAGCTCATCACAGCGGAAATTTTTCAGGCTCTGAATAATGTCGGCCTCATAATTACGACAAATCTGGGCTGAATGCCCGAAGGACGATCAATATCCCGACAGCAAGGCCCTGAGAGCACCACTGCGCGACAAGTGACCCGCGCGAGCGTGTCGTATCCAACGCCGTTTTCGCTCTTCCGGCCACGCACCGTCTGACGTACGTCGGCGATCATCGGGCGAACAGCTTCACCAACCAAAATAATTTTTGGGAACTCTCTGCATTTCGGTTTGTTTGAGAGGCGTTCTGCCGGCCCGAGATGGATTTCCTTTCTCGGAAGTCATCTCGCAAATGGGAGCTAGAAATCCATGAAAGCGGAGGAAAAATCCAAATGAAAAAAACTGTTCTCGTTGCGTTGTTCTTCGGCGGCAGTGCGCTGTCGGCTTTCGCCCAACAGGCGCCAGCCGCCAATCCCGGAGGAGACATGCCGGCTATTGCGACACCGGATCTCAAAAATCCGACTGCGCCGGTGGAAGGCGCCAATAGTTTCACCGAGGCACAGGCCAAGGAACGCATTGAGGCGGCCGGTTACACCCAGGTCAAGGACCTGAAAAAAGATGACAAAGGCGTGTGGATGGCATCGGGAACAAAGGGCGGAAAAGCTGTGACCATAGCGCTGGATTACCAGGGCAATGTCGTCGCCAAGTGAGGCATTTTTTGTGGGAGAAATCATATGAGAACCGTGACCGGGCTTTTTGACAATTACGATGACGCAAGTGCTGCTGTCAGCGAACTTGAGAGAGCGGGCGTGCCGTCAAACGATATCAGCATTGTGGGCAATAACGTCGACAGACGACACGGAGAAGATTCAAATGCGGCCGAGGGTGCTGGCACCGGCGCAGGAATTGGCGCAGTCGTTGGTGGTGCAGGCGGTTTGCTAACCGGTCTTGGATTAATGGCGATTCCGGGCCTGGGACCGGTTGTTGCCGCCGGCTGGCTTGCTGCAACGGCCGTGGGTGCAGCCGGCGGAGCCGTTGCCGGCGGTGCAGCCGGCGGGGTGATCGGAGCCATGACACGCTCCGGCGTTTCCGAGGAGGACGCCAACGTCTATGCGGAAGGCATAAGAAGGGGTGGCACGATCGTTACGGCCAGAGTGGAAGAAAATCTTGTGCCGGAGGCAGAGGATATCCTCAAACGGTCAAATTATGTCGACTTGCCGGAACGCCGTGCTGCCTATCGTGACCAGGGCTGGACGCGTTTCGACGAGGCGGCGAGACCATACGCGCCTGAAGATGTCGAACAGGAACGGAATCGGTATCGCCGTTCAACAATTTGATTGATACGCCCGTTATCGTTGACCAAGGACATGAGTTCGCCTCGGCCCTTTGGTCAACTCCATGTAGGGAGCTAACATGGCCAGAAAACCAAATTCCACCTCGTCCATTACCGCCACCATCCATGACCAGCAGCTTATCCGGGGAGCAGGTGGCGAGCTGCACCAGATTGCCACCGGCGACGAACCCGTTTTGACGACCGCTCAAGGGGCTCCAGTTGCAGACGACCAGAATTCGCTTCGGATCGGTCCTCGCGGGCCGCTCGTGGTGGATGACTTCCATTTTCGCGAGAAGATCTTCCATTTCGATCACGAGAGAATTCCCGAGCGCGTCGTCCACGCCCGCGGATATGGCGCGCACGGCTATTTCGAGACTTATGATTCCCTTGCCACCCATACCAAGGCGGATTTGTTTCAACGGGCAGGGGAAAGAACCCCGGCCTTTGTGCGGTTCTCGACTGTTGCCGGCAACAAGGGCTCGGCCGATCTCGCACGGGATGTCCGCGGTTTTGCCGTGAAGCTCTATACCAAGGAGGGCAACTGGGATCTCGTCGGAAACAACATCCCGGTATTTTTCATTCAGGATGCGATCAAGTTTCCGGATCTCGTCCATGCGGCCAAGCAGGAGCCCGATCGCGCCTTTCCACAAGCTCAAACGGCACATGACACCTTCTGGGATTTCATCAGTCTCACGCCCGAAAGCATGAACATGGTGATGTGGATCATGTCCGACCGCACCATTCCGCGTTCCTTCCGCTTCATGGAAGGCTTCGGTGTGCACACCTTCCGCTTCATCAATGCGAAGGAGCAATCAACCTTTGTGAAGTTTCACTGGAAGCCAAAACTTGGGTTGCAGTCGGTGGCGTGGAACGAGGCGGTCAAGATCAATGGTGCCGATCCCGATTTTCACCGGCGTGATCTCTGGACCGCAATCCAGTCGGGAAATTTCCCGGAATGGGAGTTGCAGGTCCAGCTCTTCGATCAGGATTTCGCCGACAGCTTCGATTTCGACGTTCTTGATCCTACCAAGATCATTCCTGAAGAGATATTGGCTCCGAAGCCTGTCGGCCGGCTCGTGCTCGACCGTATGCCGGACAATTTCTTCGCCGAGACGGAACAGGTGGCGTTCATGACACAAAACGTCCCGCCAGGCATCGATTTCAGCAATGACCCACTGCTGCAGGGTAGAAATTTTTCCTATCTCGATACGCAGTTGAAGCGTCTTGGCGGTCCCAACTTCACGCATTTGCCGATCAATGCGCCAAAGTGTCCTTTCGCGCATTTCCAGCAGGACGGTCACATGGCGATGCGAAATCCGACAGGACGGGCCAATTATCAGCCGAATTCATTCGGGGAAGGCCAGCGGGAATCGCCGACGCGTGGTTTCCAGCATTTCGCGGCTGAGGAGCAGGGGGTCAAGGCAAGGTTGCGGCCGGAAAGTTTTGCCGATCACTATAGTCAAGCACGGCAGTTCTACATCAGCCAGACGCCACCCGAACAACGTCATATCGCATCGGCCCTGACTTTCGAACTCAGCAAGGTCGAAACGGTGGAGATTCGAGAGAGGATGGTTTCACATCTTCTTAATATCGACGAAACCCTCGCTACGACGGTGGCGCAGAAGCTCGGCCTTCAGACAATGCCGGAGCCGGCGAATACGGCCATTCCTACCCGTCAGGATCTGGAGCCGTCGCCCGCGCTCAGCATCGTTGAACGGGGTCCCAAACGCTTCGAAGGCCGAAAGCTTGGCATTCTCATCACGGATGGCGTGGACGCAAAACTGCTGAAGGGGCTGACCCAGGCAGTAACAGCCGAAAAAGCCGTCTTCGAGTTCATCGCGCCCAAGGTCGGGGGCGTAACGGCGTCGAACGGCACCCTTATCGAGGCACATCACATGATTGATGGAGGCCCTTCGGTGCTTTTCGATGCGGTTGCTCTGCTGACATCGGAGGCGGCCATCGCTGAGCTGACCGAGGAGGCAACTGCCCGGGATTTCGTTGCAGACGCGTTCCAGCACTGCAAATTCATCGGATACGACCGGTCAGCGTTGCCGTTGCTGGAAATTGCCGGAATTGCCGACGCCATGGATGAAGGCGTGCTGCCCTTGCCCGGCGAGGAAGGGCTTGCGGCCTTCGTGGCAGAACTTGGGAAATTGCGTGTCTGGGCTCGGGAACCCTCGCTGAAACTCGGCAAGGCATCCGTTCCAGTCAACAAGGAATAACGAACACTAATCCCCCAACGCTAACCAACAGGAGACCGAAATGGCTGAGAAGACATTGGAAGATCTTTTCCTCGACACGTTGAAGGATATCTATTTCGCCGAACGTCAGATCTTGAAGGCGCTGCCTGCACTCCCAAGTGCATTGGTCGAGCAAATCCAACGACGCCGGTGTGGGTGAGGTACGGAACGTTCGTTCTACGATAGCGAAGCAAGCCGCCAATTGTGTGCGGTCAACATCCCGGACCGCGTAATCGAGCAGAGGCATCGCAGTCCCGATCAACGCCCGCAGGTGGATGTCGCAATTGTACGTTGGCGTACAGCAACCAAGCCGACACGTAGGCATTTCCCACTTAGTGAAAGGATGGGAAAATGGCCAAGCACGCTGTGAGTGGAGCGCCTGGGAACACGTTGACCGAAGCGCAGCTTGAGGTTTTGCGGAGCGGCATTGCGGATCTGGCACCAGCCCTGACGGCTTTTGCGCGTCGCTTCGTCAGAAACGAAGATGATGTCAACGATCTTGTGCAGGAGACAATGTTGCGGGGATTTCGATCGTTGCAGGGCTTTACCCCCGGCACAGCACTGAAATCGTGGCTCTTCACCATTTTGCGCAATACTTTCTGCACTCGCTACAAGGTGTCCAGACGGGAATGTGTTGGTTTGCCGGTCGGTATAGAGCAATCAATGTCTATTCCTGCGGACCAGGAATGGCGTCTGCAGCACCAAGAAGTGATGCGAGCCATCCTTGAACTCGACAAAGATCAGAAAAAAGCGTTGCTGCTCATAGCCGGAGGAACAAGTTATTCCGATGCCGCGGCCATTTGTGGTTGCCGCGTGGGCACCATCAAAAGTCGTGTCAACAGGGCAAGGGAGTCGCTACGGCAAAAGCTAGATCGAGTGGGAACACCCCATTGACTTGTGCCTGCGAGGCACCCGAAAACTGGGTAGTAAAACCAGAAAAACGGTCGCGCTGTCCCGAAAAAGTAGAAACGCCTTAACGAGAAACCGCCTCTGAGTTGGGCGAGATGGTTGCCTGCCATCAGCCGACACGTAATTTTGTTCGAAAATAGAGAACTGCGAGCCCTTGAAGTTTCGAGGGATCAACAACACCACGATCATACATTTTCAGGACATAACGGGCGACGTCCGTTGCCGATAAAGCGGAATCTGGCTCGGCGGACAGAACAGTTTCGTACGCAGACTTCACGACATTAATGTCTTCGTTCAGAAAAATTCCGGAACGTTGATAATAGTGATGCTCGTGCATTTCACCTCCTTGAAACGCGCTCGGCGCTTCACAGCGTGAAGGATGATGCATTTATATTATAGAGAAAAAAGTAAAGGTAAATGTACGGAAGCGTACCAATGATGAAAGCAGCGAAGGTGCGGTCTATTGACCCTCGCCGTTCTAGGAAGCGGTTAAGTCGCCGAGCGCAACGTCGGACCGGTATTCGCGCAGAAAGTGGGCGAGCATGCGATTATTCTCCTCCTCGGGCAAACCATAGAGATCATGTGCATATATTTCGAGAGTCTCGCGGTTCCTAATCGTGATTCTTCCTCTTTCGGAACGGATAAACCCGTGGCTTTCGAGAACGTGCAGGGCATCTGTCACACTCGCGCGCCTCACCGCCAGCATTGTGGATAAAAAGTCGTGGGTCAGGCGCAAGCAATCTCCGTGTACGCGGTCGTGGCACATCAGAAGCCACCGGGCGAGTCGCTCCGTTACAGACTGCGTAGCATTGGAAGAAGCGGTGCATTCCACCTGTGTTCTTGAGGCGTGTACAGCGCAGACCAGGATGTCCGAAAAAATTCTATGTCGTGCGCGAAGTGCGTCAAACGATCCTCTTTCCACGAAAAGCGCTTCGCCCGGGGCCTGCACTACTATTTCGGTCAGATTTGTTTGTGCGCCAGCCAAGGCTCCCGTTGGCACAAACCCCTCTTTTCCAACGAGTCCCGCTTCGGTCTTACGCCCCGATCTGGAAACCACAACAATGGAGGCTATGCCGGATGATGGAAAAAAAACACGCTCGATAGGTGCACCTGCGGAAATCAGCATATCACCCAAGTTTAACTTGACCGGTCTGCACACGCTCATAACGTCATGTCGAACATCATCGGGCAAAAGAGACAGCAAAATATTTGCTTCATTATGGCCGTCAGGTCGTTTCAGCATAAGATGCCTCGCTTTAGTGCCGAACGCCTCCGCCTTGCGCGGTTAAGGCGGAAACAATATTCGCGATGTCTTCTGAACGTCCGGATAGGACAAAAGGTCCAGGCTCACTGTCGATAACCGTTTCCGGCACGAAAAAAAGATACGGGATGGCTTCTCCGTCAAGTTGCTCGGTCAGGCGCAGCATGACGTCGGCCTCATAGCGAACGTCGATGATCGCGGCGACGAATTTGAGAACATCTTCACGTTCTATGAAGCTGGCGGAGTAAGGTCCCTCAAGGTCGATCTGGGCGTGACACCAGGCTGTCCTGATCTGCGATGTTAAGGTATCGGCCATGCCGATGATTGCGACGGTGAGGCGTTTGACAGTCTCCACGCTTTGCTCCTCGGATACTACGGCATGCGTGTGCCTGTTACCAACCATAACGCTCGATCGATGAGATTCCAGCTTCTGTCACCCAATTTAATCGAAATAAGTACGAGGGACGACTGTATCAGAAAGACTATTGCGCCGCGAAGAGTACCAAGTCGCGCAGGTTGGGCGCCGACGATTGAAGGGCTCGATCTGAAATTCTCGCCCCTTCGCCATAGATTATGGCGGTCGAGGCGGCACGACCGCACGTGGAAAACGGTCAGGATCTGTGAGTTCCTCATATTTCCCTCCTGCCATCGTGGTGGATTCTGTTTTTCTACGGGAACGTATCCCGGACGCGTTTGGACAATGCACCTCCGCCGCCCAACCTAGCCCCTCCCGGCTCTCAGATATGGTCCAGCGATCAACGATGGAACGCTGACTTCTCCGCTTCCGCGTCGCAAGGGATATCCACCTGATAAGACACAGCCACCGTCATCTGGCACGAGATTCGCAACCGGTCGGATGCGACTGCATCAGTTAGGGTCAGATGCGCAATTGCACCCAAGTGCTCCGCTTCTTCCGTCGAAACTACCTCGCTCTCCAACTGCTTTGCGGCCGCAAGAGCAAGGTGTCTGCTGGGGTAAGTGCCCCCTATGACGTCACAGACGACAACGGCCCACCCGTTTTCATGGGCCATGATCTGGTATTCGATGTTCTTTTGCATGGTGTTCGAACCTCCCTGTCCGGTGGTCCCTAACCATGATGGGAACAGCTTGTTCCTTCTGCAGCTCGGCTGGGCTAAGTCGTCTCAGAGGAGTTCTGCGACAAAAGCTATGACGTGCTGACGCTTCCGGACTGGAAGCAGGTGGCAGACGTTGCGGGTTGGCCAAGGCGTTAGGCCCGCTCGTCCGGCCATCAACCAGAATTTCGAGCGGGGCGGGGAGACCCGACGACAGTTCAGTTGTGATGTTGCGTCGAACATGCGCCTGAGTTTGGAATTTTGGCCCGTCTCGTCACTCATAGAATCGAGTTCCCGCGCGTTTGTACGGAAACGTACTCACTGTTTTCATTCGATTTTCCGCTGCTAATATGATTGCAGGTTGATGTTTTCGAGCAGAGGGGCGAACCAGACTAACCGCTATGCTTGAATCAGGTTTTTGCGTTTATAATCGACTATTGCAAATCATCGGCAAAGAAGGGCTCGCGCGGCTTGTATCGCGAATGGAGCCCGTTGATTTGCCCATGGGACATCGGCTCGTCACCTCTGACATGCTTATTTCACATCTCTGTTTTATCGAAAGCGGCTTGGCATCGACCATTGTCCGTGATGACGGTGGCAAGAGCATTGAGACTGTGCTGGTCGGGCGAGAGGGTATCACAGGCTGGCCCGCTCTGCTGGGCGCGGAAACGACGCCGAGTGAAACCATCATGTGTGTGGGCGGTCGGGGCTTCCTGATCACGACTGTTGAAATACGACGGGCAATGGACGAGGACACGCGCTTACGCGAGCTCTTGCTGGGCTATATCAATATCTGCCTGCTTCAGGTCGGGCATCTTGTCCTTGCAAATGGGCAATATGGTCTGCGGGAGAGGCTCGCGCGCTGGCTGCTGATGTGTCATGATCGGCTCGATACGGATAATCTGCCCATTACCCATGAATTTCTCTCGACAGTTCTTGGGGTAAGGCGGCCGGGGATCACCAACGAATTACATGTTCTAGAAGGCATCCATGCTATTCGTGCCAGACGCGGAAACGTCCGGATCATCAATCGCAGCATTTTGGAAGAGGTCGCCACCATAACCTATGGCGCTCCGGAAAAAGAATATGAGAGGCTAATGGCCCGTATGCAGGCGGATGTTGCCACGCCTTCACTCTTTTCTGCCTAGCGCTTCGGCGAAGCGGACGGTTTTAAGCATTTCCTGTTGCCCGTACTTTTTATCGTCTTACGGTTTATTGCTTCTAGTCGGACTTCGGATAGTGGCGTGCGGCTCCCCTTGCAGCACTAAGATGATTTAACATCAGCTTCGATGCCCTTAACCTGTCGCCCTCTAAGATTGCAGCGATTATATCCAGATGCTCGCGGCACCAGTCCCGGACGCGACGACGGTTTGAATATCCGCCAAATTCGAGAAGCCGCCTCAACCTGTTCTGTTGCTGGATGGCTTGCAGAAAGAACATGTTGCCGCTGAATGCCGCGATCATTTCATGAAACTGGGCATCCGTTTCAAATAGCTGGCGGGGGTCGACGCCCGCGATCTCGGGATGGCCTTCAAGATAGAGATGCTCGAGGCGGGAGCGCTCCAAAAGGCCGGCGTCGACCTGGAAACTGCCAAGAAGCAGGCCGGCCGGCTCCAAGGTGCTGCGGTAATCATAACTGTCACGCAACGCCATCTCGGAATCGAGGGTCGGTCGAAAAGTCCAGCCGCGTCCGCGATTGCGCGAAAGCAGGCCGTCATTGACCAGATGGGCGAGCGTCCGCTGCAACAGGGCGCGATCGACCATGTAGCGCCTTGTCATTTCAACCTGGGTGATGCTGTCGCCAAGCGCGCCCGAAAGCCTGTCCTCGACGATGCGCGTGTAGAGATCCTGATCCGCGGTGGCGGGTACCTCCACTTCGGTGCGGTGGAGAGCGCCCTGCTGGGCCTTCAGAAAGAATCCCTGGTTTTTCCTCGCCTCGACAATACCGCGTTCGGCCAGCAGGTTGAGTGCCGCTCTGACTGGTGTGCGCGACACACCCAGCATATCGCCGAGCTGCTGTTCGCGCAGGTGATGCCCGATCTCGAATTTCGCGTCGCGGATAAGGTCGAGAATCTGGTTGGCAAGGCGATGTCGACCCTGCTGCGCATTGGTGGTTATGGCTGGCGTCAGTTTTGTATCTCCATTCGACATCTTGTACAATCGTGAGGCTCTTTCTGGTGAGGCCAAACTAAAAGCTATTCGTGAGAAAAAGTCCATCATCAATAATCGCCTCAGTGGTGGAGGGGCCTGGAATACATGTATAGGTCTAAATGATGCGATTTTGGCGTGATTTTAGCCTTTTGTTCAAAAAATAGGCAAAGTCAAGAATTGCGCAATATTTAACATTATTGCTTGACTCTCGAATTTTCAGAATTGTATTGTTGTGCTCATAAAATGCAATGCTGATACAACAATAAGGGAACGCGCATGCTCAAGACCATTCTCGCCGCATTGATTGTACCGCTTGGAATTGCCGCCTCGGCATCTGCTGCTGAACTGCCCGGCACCGGGTTGGTGGAAAAGGGCGCCCTGACATATGGCGTCGCCGCGACGTTCGCTCCATTCGAATTCCAGAAGGGCGATCAACTCACCGGCTTCGACATCGATCTCATTTCGGCTCTTTCCAAGAAGCTGAAGGCTGAGGCGAAGCCGATGAACATGGAGTTCAAGGGGCTTATTCCCGCGCTGATCGGTGGACGTATCGATCTCATCAATTCGGCCATGTACATCAATCCGGCCCGCTCGGAGCAAGTCGATTTCATTCCCTACCTGAAGATCGGCAATATGGTGCTGGTACAGGCAGGCAATCCGAAGAAGATCACCGGCCGGGATGACAGCCTGTGCGGCAAAACCGTTTCCGTAACCCTCGGCGGCATTCAGGAAAGCCAGGCGCGCGCAGACGATACGCGGTGCAAGGCAAAGGGCCTTGAGGGTGTGAAGGTGCTGACTTTCCCGACAGCCCAGGACTCGGCGCTGACCCTTCGTCAGGGGCGTGCAGATGCCACCTTCGATTCCACCCCCGGCGCCGTTGTTCTGCAGAGTTCTGTTCCCGGTGTTTATGAGACCGTCGGCGAGGAGTTTGAATCGAATACCAGCATCGGCATGGCGACACGCAAGGGTGATGCCGCCGTGCAGAAGGCGATCAAGGATGCGCTGGGCGAGATCGTCGCAGACGGCACATACAAGTCCCTGATCGAAAAGTGGAAGCTGCCCGCATCGGTAGCGATCTTCAACTGACCTGTTCGGCAATAAAGAGAAAAGGAGAGCGGGATGTCACTTGATCTGGTCTTCGACTATGTCTTCTCGCCCGCTTTCTTCCATGGCGCATTGCTGACACTGGTCATCACGGTGACGTCGTTGTTCTTCGGAATGATCGCGGGCCTCATCGTGGCGCTTCTGCAGGAATCCCGCATCAGGCCACTGCAGATATTCACGCTCGTTTATCTGTGGTTGTTTCGCGGTACGCCGGTCCTGTTCCAGATCATATTCATTTACAACGTCCTGCCGACCTTCGGTGTGATGTTGTCGGCCTTTGTCAGTGCCGTCATCGCGCTGTCCCTGAATGAAGGTGCCTATATGGCAGAGATCATTCGCTCGGGCCTGCAGGCGGTCAAGAAAGGTCAGCGCACGGCGGGCCTTGCGCTCGGCATGACCCGGTTTGCCGTGATGTGTTACATCGTCATACCGCAGGCCGCCCGCATCGTCTTGCCGCCGACCGGCAACCAGATGATCGGGATGCTAAAGACGAGCGCCCTCGTATCTGTTGTTGCGGTCGAGGAACTGTTGCTTGTCGCCAATCAGACAGCGAGTTCCAACTTCAAGTATTTCGAGGCTCTGACAGCTGCGGGTATCTATTATCTGGCGCTCACCTCCATCTTCATGGGCTTTCAATATCTCCTCGAACGAGCACTCGACCGCAAACGTCCGCGTGGAAAACGCCGTTCTGTTTCATTGATGGCGCGTCTTGCCGCGCTCACCGCAAAGACAGATGCGCGATGAAGGAAACATCCATGAATAGCCGCGAAGAAAAGCCTTTGCTCGAGATCATGGGGATCAACAAGAGCTTTGGCGACCTCAAAATCCTCAAGTCGTGCAGCCTCAACGTGCACAGCCGCGAAACCATGGTCATCATTGGCCCCTCGGGATCCGGCAAGTCGACGCTGCTGCGATGCATCAACCTGCTCGAGCCCGCCGATGACGGCAATATCTTCTTCGAGGGCGACGATATCGCCCGGGAATTGCGTCAGGCTCCGAAAATCCGCCGCCAGATCGGCATGGTGTTCCAGAATTTCGAACTTTTCCAACATCTGACCGCTATCGAAAACATCATGCTCGCACCGATGAAGGTACTCGGCATGAGCCGCAGCGATGCCCATGACATCGCCATGGATCTTCTGAAGAAAGTACGCATCCCCGAACGCGCCGATTTCTTTCCTGACGAACTGTCCGGTGGCCAGCAGCAGCGTATCGCGATTGCAAGGGCCCTCGCCATGAAACCGAAACTGATGCTCTATGACGAACCGACCTCGGCGCTGGACCCGGAAATGATCCGCGAAGTGCTGGATGTGATGGCCGAACTCAGCAGCGAGGGCATGACCAGCATCGTCGTGACCCATGAAATGGGCTTTGCCAAGCGCGCAGCGGACCAGATCGTCTTCATGGAAAATGGCGAGGTGATTGAAAACGCACCGCGCGATTCCTTTTTCGGCGGAACCGTGAACGAACGGGCCACACGCTTCCTCGACCAGATATTGCACTAGGTGAAATGTTATCATGACCATTATGCCAGATATCGCGCGCATGAAACGCGAGCTCGCCGAAATCATCGCGATCCGCAGCGAAAATCCGCCCGGCGGTGAAGCGGATGTTGCCGTCTACGTTGAGCGCCTTTTGAAGGACGAAGGGTTTTCGGTGTCGCTGACCGAATACAAGCCGGGCCGTTTCAACGTGGAGGCGAGGATTGAGAACGGCCCCGGTCCGGTTTTCGCCTTCAACACGCATATGGACACGGTTCCAGCAGGCGACGGCTGGACAACCGACGCTTTCATCCTGCGGGAGGACGATGGCAAGCTCTTCGGTCGCGGCGCCTGTGACTGCAAGGGACCGCTGATCGCGATGATCGAAGCGATGCGGATGCTGGCGGCAGACCGCACGGCATGGTCCGGCACACTTCTCGGTGTTTTTGTCGGGGATGAGGAGATCGCCAGCGAAGGCGCCAAATATTACGCCGCCGCGAGACCGAAGATCGATTTTGCCGTGGTCGGCGAACCTACGTCCAACACGACCTATTCCGCACATAAGGGCAGTCTGCGCCCGGTCGTGCGTGTACACGGCGTCACCGCGCATTCCGGCACGCCGCATCTCGGCGACAACGCGATCTATCGAGCCGGCCAGCTTCTGACACTGGTCGAGGCGTTCCACAACAATGTCGTCCGCAAGCGGACGCACCCGCTCGTCGGCGAGGCGAGCCTGACGGTTACGCGTATTTCCGGTGGTCATGCGGATAACGTTCTTCCCGGCTCCTGCGACCTACTACTCGACCGGCGTATGGTGCCGGGTGAAAGCGAGGACGCCGTCAAGCAGGAATTTGCCACGCTTCTGAAGGATGCCTACGACCGGTTTGGCGTGAAGGCGGAAATCGTTGATTACAAGGCGACGACCGGCAGCGCGACGGAAACGGCGGCCGACCAGTCGATCGTGGCCGCAAGTCTGGAGGCCTGTAGGGCGAGCGGCACCTCCGACCCCGGCCCATTCGGGTTTCAGGGTGGCTGCGACCTCGTGCATTTCCGCTCGCTCGGCGCGCAGGGTACCGTCATTGGACCGGGCAGCCTTTCGGTTGCCCACAAGGCTGACGAATTCGTGCCGCTGGATGAGTTCGTCACCTGCAGCGTCATCTACCGCGACGTTGCCAGAAAGATGCTGCGGCCAAACCCATGAGAGCCTCTCTGCACAGGGCCACGCTCCAATATTGCGACGGGCTCCTCCTCCATACGGCTGCCTCCGGCCCAATTGCCGGGCTCGACACGCTTTATCTGCGGCTTGAACATGGTGGCCACATCGGTATCGGCGAGGTTCGTATTAATATCGCCTATCTGAACGGGATCAGCCCGGAGGTCTGTGTCGAGCAGGCATTGCTGACCCTGGGTGATATGGACTGGTCGCAGGAACCGGCGGCGATGCAGGCTGAACTGGCGGCGCGCACGGACGTGATCGCTCCGGTGTCCATGCTGATCGATATCGCCCTTCACGATCTCGTTGCCCGAAGCAACGGCGTTACCGTTTGTGCCATGCTCGGCGGCAAGGCGGGATCGATGGTGCGTTACGCCACCAATCAGACGCTCTTCATATCTTCGACCGAGCGGTTTCTCGCGCAGGCCGGAACCTATGTGGCACGCGGTTTCCGCGACCTGAAGGTTCGTGTCGGTGGTGGAGACTTCGCAGCCGACATCGCGCGTCTTGAGGCCCTCCGGCAGAATTTCGGTGACGAGGTCAAGCTTGCAATCGATGCCAACGGGGCATGGAGCGAGACGGAGGCCAGTGAAAACCTGATGGCGCTCGCTCGTTTCGGGCTCGCCTATGTGGAGCAGCCGGTTGCGCCGGGCGACTGGGATATTTTGGGCCGTCTGGCCGAGGCCAGCCCGGTGCCGCTGATGCTGGATGAAAGTGTTGCGACATCGGCCGATATCGATGCGATCGTGGCCTTGAATGGACGTCTCTGGGCGCATCTGAAACTGGTGAAACTGGGTGGTATCGCGGCAAGCCTTGCTGCGGCAAAGCGGCTTTCGAATGCGAATATTCCGTTCATGGTGGGTCAGATGAACGAGGGTGCGGTCGCGACGGCGGCAGCGCTTCACCTCAGCGCGGCGGTCAGTCCCCGCTTTGCCGAGCTTTACGGTGCCGACGGACTTGAAAACGACGCTGCCGACGGACTGGTCTATCGAAATGGCGGCGTCGAGGGACCTGCCACAACGGGTTTGGGTTTGGAATTTGATGCGGCAAGGACGCATCTCGTGAAGGAGTTTGGAGCATGAGCATACCGAGCGATATCGTTCAGGGGCAGGAATCTGCTTTCCCCAGGGAAGAATATGCGCGCCGTCAGGCGCTCGCCCGCGAAGGTCTTTCGGCAGCGGGCCTCGATGCGCTGATCGTGACCGGGCCTGAAAATATCTTCTATCTGTGCGGTCAGCAGACACCGGGTTATTATACGTTTCAGGCGTTGATCCTGCCGGCCGATGGCGATCCGGTTTTCCTCATCCGCCAGCTGGAATATTTCAATTTCATCGCCAATACCTTCATTTCTGATGCGGTCGTGTATCAGGACGGCGAGGATCCGCTTGCTCTCCTGGTGAAGCTTATTGAAAGCCGGGGGCTGGCCTCCAGGCGCATTGCCATAGACAAGCGTGGATGGTTCCTGCCGATCGCCGTCTATGAAGCACTTCAGGCCCGTCTCGGCACAATCGGCGATGGGGCAGGCGTGATCGAAAGGTTCCGTGCCATCAAGTCGCCGCTCGAAGTGGAAAAGCTTGAGAAGGCCGCAGCCTATGTCGACGAGGGCATGCGGGCCGGTCTCGCAGCGGTTCGCGTCGGTGCCACGGAAAACGATCTCGTTTCCGCCATGTTGGGGTCCGCAATTGCGGCCGGGTCGGAATATCTCGGCATGGAGCCGCTCGTTTCCGTGGGTCCGCGCACGGGGGTTCCGCACGGAACCTGGCGCCGCCGTGCCATCACCGACGGTGATCCGGCATTTCTGGAGATGGCCGCGTGCCATGATCGCTATCATGCGGCGCTGATGCGCTCGGCCTGGATCGGCGAACCGCCGAGGGAGGCAGTTGACATGATGAAGGCCTGCCAGGAGGCCTTGCAGGTCTCGCTCGATACGATCCGCCCGGGCGTCGCCTGCGAAGTGCCGCATATCGCCTGCCAGAAGGTCATCGACCGCGCCGGCTATACGGACAACTTCAAGAAACGTCTCGGCTACAGCGTCGGCATATCGTTTGCCCCGGATTGGGGCGAGGGTGCCATTCTAAGCCTCAATACCGGCGTCAAGACAGAGCTGCAGCCGGGCATGACCTTTCACCTTCCGCCGGCGCTGCGCATCTATGGCCGTTTCACGGTTGGCGTCAGCGAGACGATCGTCGTCACCGAGACAGGCTATCGCGCCCTCGGCTCGATCGATCGCAACCTGCTGATCGTCTGACGCCACAGCATCAAAAGGATCTGACGATGGGCTTGATCCTCGTTCACCATGATACTGGCAGTCCGGCACTTTATGGCGCCGCTGCAGCAGCGGTCGCGGTCAGACGTAATTGCGGATTCATGCATTTGGCGTCGCGCTTCGATACCAAACGTCATGCGGACGCGGAACAGCATGTGGTCGCGTCCGGCGGGCTTGCCGCAAGCGGGCTTTGCTGGTTCGAGCGGCTTTCGGGAAAACCGATCGAACCTGTCGCACCGATCGAGGCAGTGATCGATGCCGCCCGCGAAGCCGATATCGTGGTTCCGATCCATCCGGCGTTCCTGGCTGACGCCAACGCGATAGCAGGCCTTTTTGCCGCGGCGCAACTGCAAGCGGTGTCGGTTGAAACGATCAGGATTGCCGACGGCGTTCACCAGTTTGCGGATGACGCGACCGGGACAGTGATCACCTGGCGCGATCAGTTCGGCCGCATCAGGCTGGACAAACCGAAGGCGCCGACCGAGACGGTACTGACGATCGCGCTGGTTGGTGCAAGGAGCGACCATGTGGATGTCTACCCGGCGGCCTTGGCAAGCCTTGCCGATGCGGCAGACAGTTTGCGTCTGCCGCTGGCTATAAACTTCATCGATCCTGTCGGGTTCGATGAGGCCTATGCCGAACAGACACTTCGCCCCTATGCGGGCATTCTGCTGCCAGGTGGCGCGAACATGAAAAACGTGGCCGGGCAGACGGCTGTCGCCGCCTTCGCCCTTGAAAACCAGCTTCCGATCGTCGGCCTCTGCCTCGGCATGCAAACAATGGCGACTGCCGTCGCGTGGAGGGCCTTCGGTCGCCGCAATGCAAATCTGGCGGAAGCAGATCCGGATGTCGGCATCAAGACTTTTCTGGCCATGGCCGGCGGGACGACAGCTGATGGCGGGCCGCTTCCCGAGCATCGCACAGGTGATCAGCAGACCGTGCCCACTGCCGGCACGCGACTGGCCGGTCTAATCCCTCACGGCACCATCGTGCGATGCAACCACCGCTACAGGCTCAATCCGGATCTAGTCAGGGATATGGAAACGCACGGCCTTCGGGTTGCGGCACGCGGGGTGAACGGCTCTGTCGTTGATGCAATCGAAGTCGTCGGCCATCCGTTTTATATGGGCATGCAGGGCCATCCCGAACTATCGTCCCGCCCAGATGCGCCGCATCCACTCCTAGTCGCCTTTCTTGAGGCGGCGCTTCGCAGGCAGTCACAGGCTTCGTGAGCCGATATCATTCAACAGAAAAAATGAGAGGAAACATCCATGCGTTCGCTTTTCCACCTTGCCTATCACGTCACCGACCTCGACGAGACCCGCCGCTTCTATGGCGGCGTTCTGGGATGTCAGGAGGGACGCAGCACCGACACCTGGGTCGATTTCGATTTCTTCGGCCACCAGATTTCCATGCATCTCGGCAAGCCTTTCGAAACGACGCGCACGGGCAAGGTCGGCAATCACATGGTGATGATGCCGCATCTCGGCGTGGTTCTTGAACTCGAAGCATGGTTTGCCCTTGCAAGACGTCTCGAAGATGCCGGCATTGCCTTCGACATACCGCCGGTCGTTCGTTTTGAAGGCGAGCCGGGCGAGCAGCGCACGATGTTCTTCTTCGATCCAAGCGGCAACCCAATCGAAGTCAAGGGTTTCAGGGATTTCGACAGCGTCTTTGCGCACTGAACTCGAAGGCAGCGAAAGAGGAGATCATTCGATGATTGTGCTGGTGACACGTATGAGCGAGGACGCGGAGAGGCTCTGGCTGACGTCGCTTTCACGGAAAATGCCGGGTGAAACGATCGTGCCGTTCCGGCAACTCGATGAGGCGGCACGGGAAAAGGCCGACATCGCGATCGTCGCCAATCCCGATCCGGCGGATATTGCAAGATTGCCGAACCTGAAATGGATTCACAGCGTCTGGGCGGGTGTCGAACGCCTTGTTGCAGAGCTTGGTGAAAGCCGTCTGCCGATCGTGCGTCTGGTCGATCCGCAGCTGAGCCAAACCATGGCGGAAGCGGTGCTGGCCTGGACATATTATCTGTTTCGCGACATGCCCGCCTATGCGAATTTCCAGCGCCAGCGCGTCTGGCAGCAACTGGCCTATCGCCGGCCGCAGGATGTCACGATCGGCCTGCTCGGATTGGGCGCTCTCGGCGCGGAATCCGCGGCGCGTCTCAGGTATGCCGGTTTCAATGTGATCGGCTGGAGCCGGTCCCACAAGGAGATTGACGGCGTGCAGACCTTCCATGGTGATCGGGGGCTCGAGGAGCTTCTCGGCCGCTCGGAAATTCTGGTCTGTCTCCTTCCTCTCACCGACGAGACCCGTGGGCTTATCGATGCCGTGCGCCTTTCCCTGCTGCCGGAGGGCGCATCTCTGATCAATTTCGCCCGCGGACCCATCGTCGTCGCAGACGATCTGATCAGGGCGCTTGATTCCGGCGCCATGAAACATGCGGTGCTTGATGTCTTCGATGTGGAACCGCTGCCACCGGACAATAAGCTCTGGGATCATCCCGCGATCACCGTGCTACCGCATATCTCGGCGCCGACGGATCGGGAAACGGCGGCCGCTATCGTGGCTGGCAATATCCTGACCTACCGCAGCAGCGGAGCACTTCCCCCGACCGTCGATCTGGCGCGCGGGTACTGATGCACGTAGCGCCAGTACGAACGCCACATCATTACAACGTCACCTCTTTCCCTGGAACTGTATGAACATGAGCTCTCCTGAACGTATCGTCTATGTCAACGGCCAATATTGCGCGGAATCAGAAGGCAAGGTTTCGATCTTCGACCGCGGTTATCTGTTTGCGGATGCCATCTACGAAGTGACCTGCATCATTGGCGGCAAGCTCGTTGATTTCGATGGCCACATGATCCGTCTTGCTCGCTCCCTCAAGGAGCTCGACATGCCCACGCCGATGAGCACGGAAGAACTGCTGGCCGTTCATCGCAAGCTGGTCGCCGACAATAATGTCGAAGAAGGCCTGATCTATATGCAAATCTCGCGCGGTAACGCCGATCGCGACTTCAACTTCCCGTCGAAGGATACGCCGCCCGTCGTGGTGATGTTCACCCAGGCTCGTCCGGTGCTCGAAAGCCCGCTCGCCAAACGTGGTCTCAAGGTTATCTCGCTTCCCGATATCCGCTGGGGCCGCCGTGACATCAAGACGGTCCAGCTTCTCTATCCGTCAATGGCGAAGAATGCGGCCCATGAGGCCGGAGCCGACGATGCCTGGCTGGTGCAGGACGGGCTGGTCACCGAAGCCTCGTCAGCCAATGCCTATATCGTCACTGCCGACGGTAAAATTGTCACGCGCAGCCTGTCGTCCGATATCCTGCATGGCATAACACGCGCCGCCGTCCTGCGCTTCGCGGAGGAGGCTGGTTATGCTCTCGACGAGCGCTCCTTCACGATCGCCGAGGCACTCGAAGCGCGGGAAGCCTTCATCACCTCTGCGACATCCTTCGTCACATCGGTCGTGTCGATCGACGGTCAGATGATCGGCGACGGGACGATCGGTCCCGTCAGCCGGCGGTTGCGAGAAGTCTACCTGGAAAAAGCCGTCGGTGCCCGCATCTAGTGGGCATTCACGTTAAATCGGCGATGTGGCATATGGCAACATTGCCCTGCGGGACATCGCGGAATAAAAGTTCCATAAGATAGATTATGCGATCTAAATAGGGAATTGGGTACATTCTATTTTCAAGTGCGACATGCCAATGATTTCAATGGCTTCACTTTGGAGATTTTGGCATGTCCCGATGCTATACGCAGATCACCCTTGCCGATCGCCGCCGTCTTCATCATCTGGTGGCGGCAAAGGTTCCCGTTAACGAGATGGCGCGTCAGCTTGGCCGTCATCGCTCGACCATTTACCGTGAGATCAAGCGCAACACGTTTCATGACCGTGAACTGCCAGATTATGACGGCTACTACAGCACGGTTGCTCACGACATCTCCAGAGACCGTCGACGCCGATTGATAAAGCTGCGGCGCCATCCGGCTTTGCGCGCCGAGATCATCAACCAGTTGGAGGCCCGCTGGTCTCCGGAACAGATTGCCGGACGTCTGCAGTCGGACGGCTTCGGTCGTATTCGCGTATGCAAGGAGACAATCTACCGCTTCATCTACAGCAAGGAAGATTACGCGCTTGGTCTCTATCAGTATCTGCCTGAGGCTCGCCGCAAACGTCGCCCAATGCGTTCGAGGAAGCCGCGCGACGGTGCGTTTCCCTCTACCCACCGAATATCCGAAAGGCCTGATTCATTGGAAATAGATCGAAGTTTGGACATTGGGAGGGAGACCTCCTCATCTTTGAACGCCCACTCGGCCATGCCAATGTCACCACGCTCGTGGAGCGCAAGAGCCGCTACACCGTTCTTATCAAGAACCCGAGCCGGCACTCGGGGCCAATCATGGATAAGATCGTCAGAGCGTTTTCGCTGTTGCCGGCATTCGCGCGTCAGAGCTTCACATTTGATCGGGGCACCGAGTTTGCCGGGTTCAGGGCTTTGGAGGAAGGGATCGGTGCGTGCAGCTGGTTTTGCGACCCAAGCGCGCCTTGGCAAAAAGGGACCGTCGAGAATACCAACAAGCGAATTCGACGCTTCCTGCCAGGCAGCACAGACCTGGCAGTCGTGTCACAGCGCGACCTTCTCCGCCTCACGCGTCATATCAACGATCAACCGCGCAAATGCCTTGGATACAGGACGCCGGCCGAGGTGTTCATAGCTCATTTGCAAGAAGGAGGGTGATCCCCTACCCTAAAGCGCAGGCATGGTGCACTTGGGTTAGCTTCTCCACTGCAAAGTTAGAATGTCCTGTTTCTACAAAGTTGGAATGTCACACTCCCCGGATCTGATTGGCCTCTGGGAGAGAGCAGATGGGACTGATTACGATAAGCGAGCGCGATGAACAGCGTGTGTTCCGCGAGACCGTCCGCTCGTGTGTCCGCCACTCCATGACTGACCGGATCAAGCATGGTTGGCCGCCAGTTTTGTGGAAAAGTTCATCGTGACTGGAGAGCTGGCGGCCTGGTCATGCGACTTACCACCGCTGGAGACCGTCTTTGGGCGCGCTATGAATGAGAAAGTATCGGTCACGTCCGGACTATTTGAGCCGGATTACAGACTTTAGTGGAATTTTTGCGATCAGAATTCCGTCACTGCGCACTACTTCAAACGCGGCGCCATCCAGAATCTCGTCTCTGAGAATTTTCTCGGCCAGCATTTCCTTTGCAGCCTGAACTGCCTCACGCTTTGCTTGCTCATCCGTAGAAAGAATTGCTCCTTCCATGTCTACAGAGAGTCCCTGCGCATCGCGCACGTGGAAAAAGTACCTTGGCATTGCAAAATCCCGATATGATTAGGTGGGAACCTTAGTCGCTAACGAAATTTGCGGTTTCAGGTTCCCAATCTTGTAACGTAGCCCGATCCCCAAGTCGGCTTCTCGCATCTGTGCCCAAGGGCTTGCTGGTCAGGCTTTTGCGCCTGCGATTCCTTCACTGTTTGTGACTGGCAAGCGGTTAAGACCCATCTGGGATGCGCCGGCGGGCTCGCAGTTTCCCGCCACCGTGCCCACACTACCGGTAATAGTTCAATTAACGGCAGTGCTGCTCAAATCTCTGTTCTATCCGGCATCGGCACGCGAACATCGTCCGGATATGGAACCCTGATTGAAAAGGTTTCTCCCGCCCAAGCGCTCTGCGCATCCCCTCTTCCTGTTCCGTTGATGCGCCATAAGGGAGCCGTTCGAATATCTTTCCAATCGAATTTAATATGACGCTCATGTCTTCCGTTCCGCTCGATCGTATCGATCCTCATTTTCCGTCCGTCGCCCCTTATAAAGCGAGATCGAGCTGCGGTTGTTCCTCATCCTCCGCCTCCTGATCATTGGTGAGAGAGGAGAGCGTCACACCGAGCAGCCTGACCGATCGACGGAAGGGGTAGACGGTCGCCAGCAGAGCCGACGCTGCCTCAAGGATCTCTTGAATTCCGTTAACCGGCAACGCGCTTGTCCGACTGCGTGTCGCCTGGGTGAAGTCGGAATATTTGACCTTCACTGTAACTGTCTTACCGCTGACGCGCTGCGCCTCGCAATGGTGCCAGACTTTTTCGGCAAGCGGCCTCAACTCGGCAGTGGCGAGATCGAGGTCGTTGATATCGACGCTGAACGTGTCCTCGGCGCCCACCGATTTGCGAATGCGATCAGGCCGGACCTGCCGTTCATCGATGCCGCGAGCAATGCCGTAGAAATATGCCCCGGACTTGCCGAAATGCTCGGCAAGGAACTGCAGCGATTTGGACTTCAGGTCGGCACCCGTTTCGATACCAAACCGATGCATTTTCTCGGCGGTGGCTGGACCGACACCATGGAATTTCTTGACCGCCAGCTGTTCCACAAATGCCGGGCCGTTCTTCGGCGTTATGACGGCCTGCCCATTCGGCTTGTTGAGGTCTGACGCCATCTTGGCCAAGAATTTGTTATATGAGATACCGGCGGAAGCATTGAGACCGGTAATCTGCTTGATCCTCTCCCGAATTTCCGACGCAATTTCCGTAGCGATCTCCATTCCCTTCAGGTTTTCTGTGACGTCGAGATAGGCCTCATCGAGCGAAAGCGGTTCGATCAGCCGCGTGTATTCAGCGAATATTGCCCGAATTTGCTGGGATACAGCCTTGTAGACGTCGAATCGCGGCGGTACGAAAATCAGGTCGGGACACCTTCGGGCAGCGGTGACGGACGGCATGGCCGAGCGCACGCCAAATTCGCGTGCTTCATAGCTTGCGGCTGCGACCACACCTCGTGCAGCCGCACTGCCAACCGCAACCGGTCTGCCGCGCAGTTCGGGATTGTCCCGCTGTTCCACCGACGCGTAAAAGGCATCCATATCGACATGAATGATTTTGCGCATCGGTATTGTGGCTGAGCCTGTCATGGATTTCGTTCAATTGCGGACGGAAACAAAGAGAGAACATATCATCTGGTGGAAACGAATCCAAGGTGTTTCCAGACAGTTTGGCATTTGCTCGAAATCGAGTCACGACAGCGACATGGGTCGATCAAAGCGGGAGGACAGCAGAATATGCTGATGACAGCACGACCATGATGCCGACCGCCCTCGATCTTTGTTTTCTGATATCTGTAGTTGACGCATGCGGCCTGGGTATAGTTCGGAATTCACCCTTCCGCTTCGGGTGAGTTTTCGAACACCATCAATCCACGTAATGTGCCACATGTCGGGTCGGTTGCATCAAGCAAACGTTCCGGAGGCGTCCATCCGATTGATATGCCGACGGCCGTGGCGACGGCCCAGCCCGGCTCATTGTCCGCCCGTTCCACAAGGCGCGGCACCTGTGTGGCCAGGCACTCTCTCGATTGTTGCACAACTTCGACAGGGAGATTTGCACGTTCGAGAGCACTCTTCATCTCGGCCTGAAAGGGATCTACAACAAACAGGGTGAAAATCCATGCAGCGACGTCTGCAATCATGATGCTCCTCATGGCGCGGCGTAAATGTCGTTTTAGAGGTCCGACATCGCAAAAGCGCCGTAACTTTCACCAGAGGGGCCCGGACCAGCGGGTAGTTAGTCATGTGGGAAATGATCGGTACGCGTTCAAGTCTGACGAGGTCAGATAAGACAAGTGAAATTTCCACGCGCATGTGTCGATGATCTCAAAGTTATGCTCTTGACGTACCGCAACGCACCATAAACATATGGCATCGGGTAATCGGCCGGAGACATGATGACATCCTCGAATTCCACTGTTCCCGACAGCCGGTCTGAGACGAAGAAGTTCCTCGTTCTCCTTCTTGGTTCGATTGGTGTTGTCTACGGAGATATCGGTACAAGCCCATTATACGCGTTCAGGGAATCGTTGCGCCCGTTTACGGCAAACGGTGTGCAGCACGAGCACGTCGTCGGCCTGATCTCTTTGATGATCTGGACATTGACCATCATCGTGACTTTCAAATATGTGCTTTTTCTCCTTCGCGCCGACAATGACGGTGAAGGTGGTACTCTCTCCCTGCTCGCACTTTTGATGAAAAAGACGGGCAGCTATATGCCGGTTCTGTTTTTTGCAGGCCTGATAGGCTCGGCACTTTTCATCGGCGATGCGATGATTACCCCTGCTCTTTCAGTCATGTCGGCACTGGAGGGCATGAAACTTGTCACGCCTGCCTTCTCCGATTACGTCCTGCCGCTCTCCGCGCTAATCATGGTAGGATTATTCGCCGTCCAGTCCAAGGGTACCGGCGCCGTCGCCGTCTTTTTCGGTCCGATTACGGTCGTTTGGTTCCTCGCAATGGCCTGGGGCGGTCTCATCCACATCGGCGACGACTGGACCATTCTGGAAGCGGTCAATCCTATCAATGCTCTGTGGTTCATAACCCATGCGGGATGGGCCGGACTGATCGTGCTCGGTGCTGTCTTCCTTACCGTGACAGGAGCGGAAGCGCTTTACGCTGATCTTGGACACTTCGGACGCAAGCCCATCAGCGTGGCCTGGTTCATTCTCGTCTTCCCGGCACTTGCCCTTAATTATCTCGGCCAGGGGGCTCTCGTATTGAGCAATCCCGCAGCGATCGAAAACCCGTTCTATCTGCTCTACCCGGAATGGGCGCTGTTTCCGATGATTATCCTGGCGACAATGGCGACTGTCATTGCGAGCCAGGCTGTCATCACCGGAGCATTTTCACTGGCACGCCAAGCGGTGCACCTCGGATTTCTGCCGAAACTAATGATCCGTTTCACGTCAGAGACCAACACCGGGCAGATTTACGTGCCGGCCGTCAACATGGTACTGTTCATTGGTGTCCTCGTGCTGATCTTCTCATTCGGGGATTCGGAATCGCTTGCGACCGCATATGGCATTTCTGTTACCGGTGCGATGGTCGTCACGACGCTGATGGCCTTCCAATTTCTTCGGTCGATCAGAGGTAAGTCAGCATTCACTGCCGCGATCTTATTGGCACCGCTGTTTTCGATTGAAGCCGTTTTTCTGGCCGCCAATTTGCTGAAGGTCCATGACGGCGGTTGGGTACCGCTTGCCCTGGCAGGAGTAATCATCCTCGTGATGTGGACGTGGACAAAGGGATCGCGCTATCTGAGAGAGAAGATATCCAAGAATGATGTCTCCCTCGATACTTTTATAACCTCACTGGAACGATCGATCTCTCGCGAATCCCGCAGTGCTCCCGTTTTGGTGTCGGGAACCGCGGTCTTTCTCACAAGTGTGCCTGACAAGGCTCCAAGCGTTCTGCTTCACAATCTCAAGCACAATCACGTGCTTCATGAGCAAAATGTCATCCTGACGATCTGGACCCATGACAAACCCTATGTCGCTGACACCGACCGTGTGGAGATAACGCGGATATCCAAGCATTTCATGCGACTAGATATCAATTTCGGTTTTATGGATGATCCGAATGTCGTAAAGGCGCTGCCTCTCTGCAAAAAGAAAGGTTTCAAGTTCGAGATCATGCAGACCTCGTTCTATCTTGGCCGCCGCAACCTTATCGCCACGCCGAATACCGGCCTGCCTCGCTGGCAGGAAGATTTGTACATCGCACTGGCGGATTTTGGGGTTGATCCGTCAGCGTACTTCAAGCTCCCGCCCAATCGGGTGATCGAGATCGGTGAGCAGGTCGCGATCTAACAAAAAATCTTTTCAGGGTGGGAGCCAACCCGCATGTCGTCCGTCAGTGCCCCGGTCAATAGCCACCCGTCAGAAAGATTGTCTCTCCCGTCATGAAGCTGCAAGCCTCAGACGCCAGGAACAGAGCCGCCCCGACCATCTCCTCTGGTCGTCCAGCACGCCCCATCCAGTTCAATGTCCTCACATATTCATCCCAGCCCTCCGGATCTTGAGCGCGTCGGTCGGCGTTGCGGTCCGTATCGACAAGGCCGGGAGCAAGAGTGTTGAGCAACACGTTATCGCCAGCGAAGTCTCGCGCCTGGCTTTGGATCAAATTGTGCTGCGCAGCCTTTGTTGCAGCGTAGGCGGTGACAACGCTTTTGGGCCTCAGCTGATTGATTGAGCCTATAGAAACTACCCTGCCCCACTTGCGCGCCACCATTTTCGGCAGCGCAGATTGCAGCATATCGACGGTCGAACCCAGATTGACAGCCAGCTGAAACGCCAGATCATTCGGCGTCAACGCAGAAAGCGTCGCATTGATCTGTGCACTCGCGTTGATGACGAGAATATCGACGGGTGCAATCGCCTCGGCGCGCTCTATCAGATCGGTGCCAGCGCCGGCTTCGGAGAGATCGCCCGCCAGTTCCTGCGCTGTACCGCCGCTCGCGATAATCCGTTGTTGTACGGCCGCCGTGGAGCCCGGCTTTACGCCATGCAGAATGACATGCGCACCAGCGCCGGCGAGACCCTCGGCGATTGCCGCTCCTATCCCGCGGCTTGAACCGGTGACGAGTGCCGTACGGCCTCTCAATCCAAAGATCGTTTCGAGACGCATGCTTTATCCTTCAAACATGGCAATGCGCGCGCCGGAAATTCCCGGGCGGCATGAAAACAGGCCGCCAGACAGCGGCGCGTCGGCAAGTGTGGATGCAGGCAGTCGTGTGCGGGCGCTGGTGATGAATAGCGTCGACAGGTCCGGCCCGCCAAAGGCAATGCTGGAAGGGCGCGGCACCGGCATGTCGATCACCTGGTCCAGCTTGCCGTTAGGAAGATAGCGACGCACGCACCAGCCATCCCAGATCGCGCACCAGACACCGCCTTCCGCATCCACGGCGAGACCATCCGGCCGGCCATCGGCCACCGGAATGCGGGCGAATTCACGGCGCTGCGACAGCGCACCCGTCGCCGGATCGCAATCATAGGCATGGATGAGGCCGGGCACGGTATCGACGAAATAGAAGGTCCTGCCATCTGGGCTCCAGCCGAGACCGTTGGAGACGATGATGCCGCCTTCCTTGCGCTCGGATGCGCCGTTGGCGTTGATACGATAAAGCGCACCCGTGGGCTTGGAGGCATCGATGCGCATCGAGCCGACCCAGATCGCGCCATCCGGCCCGCATTTGGCATCGTTCAGGCGGTTGTCGGCGATGCCGGCCTCCGGGCTGACGAACGGGGTCAGCCGGCCGGAGGCGAAATCCAGCCATTCAACGCCATCCTGCGACGCGACCAGCAACCGTCCGCCGGTGACCGGTATGACGGCGCTGACCAGCTTGCCGGTCTCGCAGGTTTCGTTGCGGCCAGTGGCGGGATCGAAACGGTGTACGGCAGGATGGAGAATATCCACCCAATAGAGCGCATCTTCGCCCTCGTGCCAGACCGGACTTTCCCCCAGCTGCGCACCCCATGGCAGAATGCAACTGAGTTCGGCGCTGGGGCGGCCCGTTGCGGAACGCGGGCGTGGTCGCGAGCTGATCGCCACGGCCCCGGCGGCGCCGGTAATCCGGCGGGCGGCGGCAATCAATTCCCGACCGGCGGGATGAATATTGGAGGAATCGAGCCGCGATGACGGCCCAAGCGCAACAAGCACACCCATCGGCGTATTGTCCCGGCCCATGACAGGCGCAGCAACCGAATTCACGCCCGGCAGATGTTCTTCATAAGAAATCGAATAACCCCTCGCCCGCGTCAGCGTCAGATCGGCCTGCAGCGCATCGAGGGTGGTGATGGTCTTGGCTGTCTGCAGATCGAGTGTCAGGCGATCCAGCAGGGCGCGGCCGACAGCGGGATCCTGAAACGCGAGCAGCGCCTTTCCCGGCGCCGTGCAATGCAGGGGAACGCGGCGTCCTACCTCGACGCGCACGGAAAGACCGTTCGGCGAGCGCTCGGCGAGATATTGCGTCATCGTACCGTCAAGCCGGCACAGCGCAACCGTCTCCCCCAGTTCGGCGGCCAGCCGCTCGAGTTCCGGCGTCGCTGCCGAGACGAGATCGAAGCTCTCCCAGACCTTATGGGACATTTCCAGAAAACGCTGGCCGAGAACATAGGTGCCACGGGCCTCATCCTGACGCACGAGGCCATAGGCGATGAGGGTCCGCAGGATGCGCGCAAAGGTCGGCTTCGGCAGGCCGGAGGCGCGCAACAACTCGGCAAAACGCGGCGGTTCAGGCGCATCGGCAACCATGTCGAGCAGGGTCAGACCCTTGGCCAGCGCCGCCGTGCCGCCCGGCGTCTCGGGTTTCATCGCCTCTGCTCCTTCGCGAGCCGTTGCCGCCTTGCGGTGGCCGCTTCTTCCAGCATCCTGTCCATCGTCCATTCTGCTTCAAACCCCAAAGTGTTTCTGATCCGCTCATTGGACGTATGGTAATAAACGCCGTCGCCGGGAAAATCGACTGTCACGATGGGAAGGCCGGTCAGCGCCGCAATTTTCGGCAGAAGCGCGGCGAAATCGGCCGGTTCATCGGCACCGAGATTGAAGGTGCCGCCCGCCGCTTCGGGGTGATCGAGAGCGAGCAGAATCCCCGCCACCATGTCACGCGTATCGGTTATATGCATACGGAACGGTCGGCCGTTTTCATTACGCGCCAGAATGTGCGACGGCTCACCGATATCGCGGGATTGGAGCAATTCGGCGATGGCAGCGTTTCCGAAATTCTGCTGCTGGTGAATGCGCGGCCGCAGGAAAAACCGGGGACCGGAAAAGAAACTGTCCTCATCCAGCAGCTCTGTCGCATCCTGCGTATGCGAAAAACGCAGGATCACCGTTTCCATGGCGCCGCTTCGCTGATGAAATCGCACCAGCTCTTCGCCCAGAAGCTTGGTCAGACCATAGGGCGAATTGGGGCAAAGCGGATGGTCCTCGGTGACCGGCAGGAACTCCGGCCGGTTTTCCGGATAGACCTCACCCGAGGAGGCGAAAACGAACCGCCGCACACCAGCCGCCGAAGCCGCATCCAGAAGCCGGCGCGTGCCCTCGACATTGACGGCAAACATGCGGTCGCGATCCGCCGGAGCCCAGGACATAAAGGCGCCAAGATGCAGGACGGCGCTGACGCCCATGATGGCATCGGACAGTGCCTGCCCATCCTCCAGCGACCCGACGACCTCCTCGCCGCCGGTTCCCGATGGCCTGAGATCAAAACCGCGAACGGTGCGGCCCTGTGTGCGCAAGGCGGCAACAACGGCACGGCCGACACGGCCTGCCGATCCGGTGACGAGGATCATAGCCGTGCTCCGGTCTTTGCATCGAAGAGATAAAGCTGGGCCGGATCGAAACCGAGCCGGAGCGCCTCATTGCCGGGAAGGTTACCGGTGTGCGAGACGCGTGCGATCAGCCCCTTGGACTTGCCCTCCTCACCGTCAGCGACCCTTGCACCTTCCGCATCGAAATAGACGTATTTTTCAGATCCCAGGCTTTCTACCAGCGTCGGCCGAACATCGAAGGTGACCGGCGCGTCGCCCAGAACGAGATGTTCCGGCCGCAGGCCGACGATCACGCTGCCCTCCCGGCCGACAGCGCCCGGCAGGGAAACCGGTTGCCCAAACAGGGTCACCGCGCCGCCGCGCAGTTCCGCGTTGAGGAAATTCATGCCGGGCGAGCCGATGAAACCGGCAACGAAAAGATTGGCCGGATTGTTGAAAAGCTCGTCCGGTGCGGCGATCTGCTGGATGATGCCGCCCTGCATGATGACGACACGGTCCGCCATCGTCATCGCCTCAACCTGATCATGCGTCACATAAACGGTTGTGACACCGATGCGCTTGTGCAATGCGCCGATTTCCGCACGCATGTGAACGCGCAGCTTGGCATCGAGGTTGGACAGCGGCTCATCCATCAGGAAGGCCTGCGGCTGGCGCACGATCGCACGGCCGAGCGCGACGCGCTGGCGCTGACCGCCCGACAGATCCTTGGGCTTGCGATCGAGATAGGGTGTGACTTCCAGAATGCGCGCCGCATCATCGACCCGCCGGTCGATCTCGGCCTTGTCCGTGCCGCGCATCTTCAGGCCGAAGCCGATATTCTGGCGAACGGTGAGGTGCGGATAAAGCGCATAATTCTGAAACACCATGGCGATGTCGCGGTCACCCGGCGCCAGATCCGTCACCTCGTTGTCGCCGATGAAAATCTGCCCTTCGCTTGCCGGTTCGAGACCGGCAAGGATTTTCAACATCGTCGACTTGCCGCAGCCGGACGGCCCGACCAGCACAACGAACTCGCCGTTCTCGATCTCAAGCGAAAAGGGCCTGAGCACGTTCAGCGCGCCATAGGACTTGCTGACGTTGCGAATGGAAATATTGGCCATGCTTATTTCTCCGCGCCAGCGGTGAGACCGCCGACCAAATAACGTTCCAGGAACAGGTAGATTGCGATGATCGGCAGCGCGATGAACACGGATGCGGCGGAAATGTCGTTCCAGTAGGTGACATATTCGCCCTGCATCGTGGTGATGCCGAGATTGGCCGTCCAGTTGTCCGGCGAGTTGACGAGGAAGGTGCGCGCATAGGCATAGTCTGCCCAGCTGAGCACGAAGGCATAAAGTGCGGTGGCGGCAAGCCCCGGCGTGGCGATGGGAAGCACGACGCGCACCATTGCGCCGATCGGCGAGCACCCGTCCACCATGGCGGCCTGCTCCAGCTCCTTCGGAATGGTGTCGAAATAGCCTTTCAGCATCCATGTGGCGAAAGGAATGATCATCGTCGAATGCGCCAGAACCAGTGTCCACAGGCTGCCGATCAGGCCGAAGCTCGAAAAGATCGAAAACAGCGGAATGACCAAAAGCGTCGCGGGCAGCATCTTCGCCGTCAGCACGAAGAGACCCATGGTCGCACCACCCCTCATGGAATATCGCGACAGCGCATAACCGGCGCTGACCGAGACCAGCATCGACAGCGCCACCGAGCCGATGGCCGCCAGCATCGAATTCCACAGCCATAGCAGGATCGGTTTTGCCGCCCAGACCCGGGCGAAAATGTCCCATTGCGGATCGTCCGGCCAGAAGGTCGGCGGCAGGCGATAGAGCTCATCGGTGGTGGAAAGTGCGGTAACCAACAGCCAGTAGACCGGGAACAGGACCATCACCAGCGTGAAGATCACAGTCGCGTAAAGGGCAAGGCTCTGTAAAAATGTCCGTTTCATCAAAGCCTCCTCAATAGATGGATTTCGAACGCCGGCCGAGCATCAAAAGGCTCGCGACGATGCAGATCACCAGCGTCAGCACGCCGACGGCGGCGGCGCGGCCGAAATTGTGATATTGGAAAGCCTGGTCATAGGTCATGATCGACAGCGTCTGGGTCGAACGCAGCGGCCCGCCACCGGTCAGAACCTTGATGATGGAGAAGTCGCGGAATACCCACAGCAGCGTCAGCACCAGCGTCACGCCCAGCACCGGCATCAAAAGCGGCATGGTGATCCAGCGGAAACGCTGCCACACACTCGCGCCATCGACCTTCGCCGCCGCATAATAATCGGCCGGGATGGACTGCAGGCCAGCGAGACACATGATCGAGACGAAAGGAAAACCCTTCCAAACCATTGTGATTGCCACCGCCCAGAAAGCGGCCGTGGAACTACTGACCCACGGGATCATCTGGTCGGTAAAACCAAGTTTGATCGCCAGCCAACCGAACAGACCGAAGGACGTGTCGAACATCCACGCAAAGATGACGACCGCGATGATTTCCGGCACTGCCCAGGGCAGCGCCATTCCCAGGCGCGCGACGGACCGGCCTTTGAACCGGTTGTTGGCGAGAAGCGCCGTGCTGAGCCCAACGGCGACGCTGCCGGCGGTAACGACCACGACCAGCTTCAGCGTTACCCAGCAGGAGAGCCAGAATTCCGGCGACGAGAACAGCCATGTATAGTTGCTCAGCGAAAACGGCCGACTGGCGCCGCCGAGCCTTGGTATCTTCACCTGCTGGAACGACAGGTCGATGGCCAGAACGAGCGGCCAGACGATGATGGCGGCAACCATCAGGACCGCGGGCGCGATCAGAATATAGCCGAGGAGATGTTGTCGGCTGGGACGCGCAAGATCGAAGAACTTGCGACGCCCAGCCCGAACGGGTTCGGTCATGGATGGTCCTCCTGCCAGATGCGGATGATGGCCATGGCCCTTTGCGGGCCATGGCAGGACAACAAGATCAGGACAATGGGGGATCAACCCTTGATGGCTTCGGCCTTTGCCTGCATGGTTTTCGCCACCTCTGCGGGATCAAGATCCTGAATGATCATCCGCTGGCTTTCTTCCATCACCATCTTGCTGAACTCGTTGTAGAAAAGTTCAAGCCCGGTCGGAATGCGGTCGATACCCGCCTCGGACGCGGCCTTCATCGTCTCGATCAGCACCGGAAAATGCGGGATGGTCTTTTCGACGCCCGAGACGTCGGCCTTCGGACTTGGCGGGGTGTTGCCGCCAAGGGTTGCGTAACTGCGCTGGAATTCCGGCGTCATCGTCAGCTTGATAAAATCCCAGACCAGTGCCTTCTGGTCATCGGGGATATCGGCCGGCATGGCCAGCACGTTGGACGATCCGCCAAGCGGCGGATGAAGCGGCGGCGCGACATAAACGATGTCGCTTTTGGCCGACCCCTTCTCGGTGGTGCCGTAAAGCCAGGGCCCATCGAGCCGCATGGCCATCTTGCCATCGGCAAACAGCTTGCGCACGTCGCTGGCGCTCATGTCCACCGGGCTGATGCCGCTCTTCATCACGGTTTTCCAGCGTGAAAGGCCTTCGACCATCTGCGGCGTATCGATGGTGATATTGCCGTCCTTGTCGGTCCAGTAGGCGCCGGCATCGAGGATATAGTTCAGCATTTCCGTCAGATATTGCCCTGGACCGCCCTTGGTTTCGTGGCCGGTTCCGAACTGGTCGATGATGCCGTCGCCGTTGAGATCCTTCGTCGTGGCTTTAGCCGCAGCCAGAAACTCGTCATAGGTCTTCGGAACCGCAACGCCCGCGTCTTCCAGAAGCTTTTTGTTATAAGCCATGACGAAACCAAAATAGTTGGTCATGATGCAGACGGTCTCGCCGTTCCATTCGCATTTTTGCTGGCCGGCCCAGCCCGTCATGTCGATGCCGTCTTTCTTAAGCCACGGATCGAGCGGTTCCAGCCAGCCGCTATCGGCAAACATCTGGAATTCGAACGACGCCAGATGCACGATCTGCGGCGGCTGGTTGGCGGCAAAAAGCGTGGTCATCGTATCGGCGTAGGAACTGCGCTCCGCCTTGGTGAACTCGATTTTCACACCCGGATGCTGTTTCTCGAAGGCGGCGATGGCGGAGCGCCACCATTCCCCCGTTCCGGCATCATCAGTCTGCCAGGAAATGAATTTCAGCACGGTATCGGCCATCGCAGGCGCGACAGCGCCCATCGTCATCAAAACGGCGGTCGCGGTGCCCAGCGCCAGCTTTTTCATTCTTTTGGTCATGGTTTCCTCCTCCAAAAAACCAAATCAGATACGTTCAATCAGACCGAGTGCCGCCTCCGACGGTCTTACCCCAAGTCCCGGTCCGGACGGCAGGTGATATCTGCCCTCGCGGCAATCCATGTCACCGTCGAGCAGGCGGCGGTTCGGCTCGAAGATCGAGTGCTGGAATTCGTGTCCCTTCAGCATCGACAACGTCGATGACGCCTGCAGACTGGCGGCAAGGAAAATGCCGGCGCCGACGGTGGCGTGCGGGATCACGTCAATGCCGTGTTCGGCGGCAAGTGCACCGATGCGGATGAAATTGGTGATGCCCTTATGGCCCATTTCCGGCTGCACGATCGCGATGCGGCAGCGTTCGATGCGGGCGCGCATATCCCAATGGGTGCGCCATTCCTCGCCGACGGCAATCGGCACGTCGGTATTCTTGGAAACCTTCTCCAGGCCGGCAATGTCCTCCGTCCAGACGGGAGCCTCGGCGAACCACGGGTCAAAGGGCTGCATTTCGGCAATCAGTTCCAGCGCCCGTTCCGGCGTCTGGTTCCAGTGCATGTCGGCGGCGATCTTCGCCTGTGGGCCAAGCACCTGCCGGAGATTGGCAATTTCCGCCGCCGGGCCGTCATCAGCTACCGGTGTTGCGAATTTGAAAGCGTTGAAACCGCGATCCTGCCAGTATTTCGCCAGCTCCCCGCGCGCCTTCAACGTTCTTTCAGGCAGGCCGGAAACATAGGCCGGAAAACTGTCCACGCCGCCGCCGAGAAGGTCGCGGATGGATTTTCCGGCTTCCTGCCCGGCAATATCCCAGAGCGCAATATCGAGCGCGGCAAGTGCATCGACGTAAAAGCCGCCAGTATAACCGCGCACCCGCATCATGTCATAAAGGTCGTCATAAACAGCCGAAGGATCGGACGCATCGCGACCGATCACAAAACCGGCGAGAAGATCATTGATGAGGGCGGCAACCGCGCCGGGGGCGACGATACCATAGGTCTCGCCCCAGCCGACAGTGCCGGCCTCCGTCGTCATGCGCACCAGCACGCTGCGGTCGAAGGTGGGGTAGACCGTGCGATTGCCCTTGCGCACGATATAGCCGTTGGGATTGACCACCTCGCCTTCCCTGAGCGCGCCAAGATAGGGAACCTTGCGCGGCTGGGTCAGCGTGAAGACTTCGACGGTTGCGATGGGGCTGTTCATGCGGCCTCCGCGGCAACAAGGCCGAGCTCGACCAGATTGGCGTCGATATCGGCAAGCGCCGCCGTATCAAGCTCGGGTGTCGGCGCACGCACGCCGACGCCGTCGATCACGCCGCGACGGGCGAGCACATATTTGGTCAGCCGCATGCGATAGACCGCCTGCAGAACCAGAAGCGGCAGGGTACGGACATAGATCCGGCGAGCCTCTTCCTGCCGCCCGGCAACAAGCGCCCGGTCGATGGCCACATGTTCCTCGGCGATCTCCAGCGCCGGCATCGCGGCCGTAGCACCTCGGGCATATTCGTCGAGAATATAACGCGCCCCGCCGCCACCGATGACGCCCTTCAGCGTCGAAGGCGCATGGGCGATAATGTGGCTGATGGCCGGGCCGGCGGGAAGCGTTTCTTCCTTGACGTAGGTTACCTGCGGCAAGGCGCGCACGATCTCCACGATCGCCTGTGGCGACAGATCGGAGCCGCGCGGTGCAGGCGCGTTCTGCAGAATGATTTCAACCTCGGGCAGCGCCTCGACGATCCTGCCGAGGAATTCGATCAGCGCTGACGCATCCGTGCCGACCGATTTGGGCGGCTGCACCATCAGGTGGCGAATGCCAAGCGCCGATGCCGCCCGCCCATGCTCGACCACCTCACGCCAGTCGGCCGCGCTCGCACCCGCCACGACCGGCACGCGGCCCGCTACTGCATCTACGACGATCTTCAGCAGCGCCGCGCGCTCGGCGGCATTCAAAGTCTCCACCTCGCTGGCGAAACCGGGAAACACGACACCATCCACGCCCTTGTCGAGCGCAAAGACCACCAGCCGCTTCATACCCGCTTCGTCAATGCCGCCATCAGCCAGAAACGGCGTGGGCAGAACAGGCAAGATCCCCTTGAGGCCAGCCACCATCTTTCTCCTCCCATTTAAGTATCATATATTGATACCTTGAATTCACTAATTGACACTACATAGACTTGCGCCGTATGACAACCCCCCAGATGAAATGAACGAGGAGGTTCACGAAATGGCATCACCGGCGACATCGATCATCGTCGATTGGGGAACGACATCACTACGGGCAACGCTCGTTGGTGAAAGCGGCGAAGAACTCGATTATCTTGAAACTACCGACGGCATTTCGAGCCTTGGCAAAGATCAACACGAGCCTGCACTGATGACTGCACTAGCCCCTTGGTTCTCAAGCCTGGGCGCCCTGCCCGTCGCCGCGTTGGGTATGATCACCAGTCGCAACGGCTGGGTGGAAGTTCCGTATGTGCAATGCCCGGCAGGCCCGGCGGAACTTGCCGCCGGTACAGTGCGAAGGTCACTGCCGAATGGGTCAGAGCTCGTGTTTTTACCCGGTCTTCAGGATCCTCTCAGAAGACCTTTCCCAGACGTTATGCGAGGGGAAGAAACGCAGGTCATCGGCCATGGTCTCGACAAGGATATTACGATCATCATTCCTGGCACGCACAGCAAATGGGCGCGTGTGAAAGCCGGGAAAATCGACTGTTTCCAGACCTTCGTCACGGGTGAAATCTTCAATCTGCTCATCAATCACTCCTTTATCGCCCGCGGCTCTACCCAACCCGCCGTTGACGACGCTGACGCCTATCTTTGGGGACTTCACGAGGCCAAGCAGTCCACCGCCATGTCGTCCCTTCTGTTTTCAGCCCGCACAGGCACTCTTGCGGGCAAGCTGTCGGCGGATCAATTGAGGTCGTTCGTCAGGGGGCTGGTCATCGGGCAAGAGTTCCGGCAGGCAAGGGATGCGAACTGGTTTGGGGAGAATGGTCAGGCGACGATCGTGGGCAATGATGGCCTGAATGACCTTTATGTGCAGGCAGCGGAAATCTTTGCTTTGAAAATATCGTTGGGTGCTGACGACGATTTGACCAAAGGCGCTCTGACGGTCCTGCATCAGGCACTTTCCTGAGAATTTGAGGGCCGGACCCAACACGTTCCAGAATAAAAGGAGTGATGATGTACGACTTTCCAGCCAGCATCGGCACCAACCGCTATGATAGTGATGTTGTTGCCGTCCTGACGCGACTCCAGCGCCTCGGGCTGCCGGACGATCCGATCGCATTCTACGGCTCCTCGTCGTTCCGACTGTGGAACTCGCTGGCCGAGGACCTGAACTCGCTCAACGTTGTCAATCTGGGGTTTGGCGGGGGAACATTTCTGTCCGCCATCCACTACATGGGCCAGCTTCTTGTGCCCCTGAAACCAAGACAAACGCTCCTCTATTTCGGTGAGAACGACATTGCGAGCGACGGACAAACGGCTGAGACGGCGTTTCGCCATTTCCAGACACTGATGAATCGCATTTCTGAAGGGCTGCCCCAAACGCGCTTATACATTCTTGCGATCAAACCCAGTCCAGCGCGCTGGATTTATCGCGACGAATTCGACCGTTTCAATCGATTGACGCAGGCTTGGTGTGAAAACCGATATAAGGTGACTTGGCTCGACCTGAGTGGCGACCTGCTCGGTGAGAACGGCTTGCCGATGTTTCGCTATTATCAGCCCGACCTCGTTCACCTCAATGCGGCCGGCTATGCGGTCTGGGCACAGTCTCTCAAGGCTGCTCTCGGCATGAGGCCATCGGTTGACAGGCCTGAACGTTAAAGAGCCAACCGGAAGTCGGGTTTTCAGTACCCCGTCATTTCCAGATAACCCCGCCCGCTGGTGGTTCCGCTAAACTCTATCGGCCCCTCCCAATAAGGCATCGAGGTTGCCATCCATGCCTGCTCATTGAGAGCCACTGTTTTGATATCAAGACCACGGCTCGGAATCTTCACGTTCCATTCCACCGGCATAACCCTGCCGTTCACAGTCGCGGTCCGCAATGGAGATAGCTGCACATCTGTCGGATTTATGGGTGATGTTTTGCCATCGGCCGAAATCCAGTTGGCGGAGATATATTCTCCTTGCTCTTCCCGCAACCGGAACGCCATGAGCTTTTCGCCGGATGCCAGATGGAGGGAAAACCAATCCCATCCCTTCTGGTTTGACGCCAGCGGCTGCGAAGACCATTCCCGATCGAGCCAGGCTTTGCCAGTTACCTCCTGGTTCTTACCGTCGAGACCGATAGTGCCGCTGACGTCGTAAAATGGCTGGGAATAATAATAGCTTGCCTGTCCGGCCGCCGATTTCACCGAAAAACCTCTCTCCCCCTGAAGAATCAAGGGCCCGCGGGCCTGAAGTTTCAGTTGATAATTGAAGTCCTCGCCGCCAGCGTTCAGATCAATTTGATCCAGCTGATCGGCGAGGCCGGTCGTTGCCGCCTTCATCTGCCAGTTGTCGATCCAGGCTTCGAACGGTTCGGCTTCGACAGCCGCCTGCCCAACGCCGCCCCGCGCCAGTCTTTCCGCAACATAATGGCGGCTCGCGGTCGTGACGGCGGCATGCCCCAGCCATATCTGCGGATCTGCCCATCCGGCGCGCCGACCCGGTTGAAGCGCCGAGCGAAAGAGCGTCCATTGGACGCCCAGTTGTTCGCCACCCGCTGTCTGCAGGTTTGCGGTAACATACCACCACTCAACCCTGAAATCTGGATGCGGGCCGTGGTCTCGTGGAAAAGTCGGAGCGACCCCTCTTTGGGGAATGCTAAAGCCCTCGGCGCTTGAACCGAGGCCGGCAAAACCCTGTCCAACGGCCACGGCAGGTGCGGGCAAGGACAAGGCGCAAAGAAGAAGGATGCGTTTAACGTTCATTGGCAAATACCCTCAACAGATCGGCCGGCGCTGTTTTTGCCAATTGACGCACCGGAATCAAAACGGAAATCACAGCAGCGAAGAGCGCGACGAGGCCGAGTTTCACCCATTCCCAGGGAAACAGGATCATCGGCAGGCGCCATCCGAATGCCTCCACATTGATGATCGTCAGCAGAACCCAGGCCAGAGCGAGGCCGACGGGAATGGCGGCAACGAAGGTAACGAACCATAATGTCAGCGCGCGAATAAATTCCAGCCACGCCAGATCGCGGCGGCGAAGCCCTAGCGCCCAGACAGGAGCGAGTTGCGGCAGCCGCAGCGAGGCAAGCGTCAAAAGACTGGAAAACATGGCAAAGCCGGCAACGGCAAGCGTCAGTATGTTCAGTGCGCCGGTCACCGCGAAAGTCTGTTCAAAAATGGCGGCGGACTGCCGTTTGAGTGAGGCCTGATCCACGATATTGTCTTGTGGCAGGCCAAAGTCGTCTATCAGACGTCGGCGAAAATCAGCCGTATCATCAGGTGCCACGCGAAGACCATAGCGCAGCTTTTCAACATCTGGATAGTGTTGATTAAGAGCATTGATACCGATAATCACCTGCCCCATCGGATTGCCGTAATCCGAAAAAATACCGACGACCGTGGCGCTCCAGCCGCCTGGCAAGATGATTTTCTGACCAAGCGAAGCATTTCCGCTTCTCCAGAACTGCTCGTTGACGAGCGCTCCGCGCCCGCTCGCAATTTCATCCCACGTTGTGGCAGAGCCAAGAATCAATGGCCAGTGATCTCTGTACGTAGGATCATCGGCGACACCGAAAATCTGAACCTGTGCCCCGGAGACTTCGCCACGGGTGCTCCAGATCGGGAGGACTGCCCTTGCGTGATCTGGAAACCATTTGCGCAGGCGGGCAGCTTCGGCCTCATCGCGTGCCGTTACGTAAACCTCCGCCGCAAGCCGCTGATCGAGCCACCTCAGAAACGTCTGCCGAAAACTGGAAACCATCGTGCCGACGCCGATGTTGGCCGATAGGGCAAGTAACAGTGCCATCAGCGCGAGAGAAAGCCCCGGCAACTGCTGCCTTGTGTCGGCAAAAAACCATCGTGCAAGCACATGCCGAGACGACCGTTCACCTGCCCTCAGAGCCAGGGCCAGCAGTGGGGGAAGAATAAATGCCGCGCCAAGCAGAAAGGCCGCAAGTATCGCAAATCCCGCCAGAAGCCCACTGCCGATCCAGATGAGCAGGCTGGACAACGCGATTAGAAATATCCCTGCGATCGCCTGAAGCACCAGACTTTTGACGGATGCCATGGTCCACCCCCGGCTATGTGCTGTCGACAATATCGGCATTCTCCAGACGCGATAAAGATGTTGCAGCGAAGAAAGCCACGTCCCGACCAATGCCATACCAAGACCAGTCAGCCACCACTCGGGGCGAATGGAAAGTGAGCCTGCAACACGCGCGCCATACAGGCCGCTCAACGTTGCCGCCACGCCGGGCAGAAGCGTGGAGGCCACAACGTAGCCCAGGACCACGCCGAGAGCGCCCGCCACGAGGGCGAAAAGCGTTATTTCGATAACGAGCATCGTCGTCAGCGAACTGAGCGGGATACCGAGCGACCGCAAGGTCCTGAACGTACCGCGCCTCTGCTCGAATGACAGTCCCGTTGCGGAATAAGCGATAAAAAGTCCCACCACGAAAGCCAGAAAGCCGAAGGCGGTGAGATTGAGGTGAAAACTGTCGGTGAGCCGAGCGACATCCGACCTCCCGCCGGCCTCTTTCAGGGACAGTTCGGGTGCGACGGTCGCAACCGCCTGAATGTCCAATTTTTGCGTTGGAGAAACGACGATGCGGCTGAGGTTTCCATTGCGGTGGAGAACGCGGTCGGCTGTGGAAATGTCGACAAAACCTGCTCCGTCGGGAATGTTCGCAGCCATTTTGATGGGAAGTCCTGAAGTGTCTTTCAACGTGCCGGCCGTAGCAGGCGATACGATCATCACGCCGGGTGCCGTCATGAAGTCTATTAGTCCGGATGGCTCCCCAACGGGTAGAACCCTTCCTTCCGATGGCATCGTCAACGGGTCGATCCCGATAAGCCTGATGCGCGTTGTACCAAACCTGTGTTCACCCTCGATGATTGGCGACACATCAAGGCCAGCCCGGCGGAGGCGTGCATAAGTGTTGGAGGAAATCGTGCTGCCGTCCTTAGCTACCAGTTGATCGAGCTGATTTTGCGCCAACACTGACGCAGCGCGGTCATAACTGGCGCGGGCTTCGGCATTGATGGCCTGCACGGCAGACCAAAGGGCGGTCGCGAGAGCCACTCCCACAAAAAGCGTGAAGAGTTGCAGGGGTCTATGGCGCCAATGCGAAAGCAATGCCTGAAACGCGGTACGGTTCATTGCGAAACTTTCCCGCCGGTGAGCGTAATACGCCGATCGAGTTTCGCCGCCAGCCGGCTTGAATGGGTGACAAGCAGAAGTGCGATCTTGGCTGATTTCGCCAGTTGCAGCATAATGTCGATGACGATGTCCGCGGTCGCTTCATCGAGATTGCCGGTCGGCTCGTCGGCAAGGATCAGTGGCGGCCTTGCTGCAAGTGTCCGCGCGATCGCAACCCGCTGCTGTTGCCCGCCGGAGAGTTGCTCGGGATAGCGACCGAGAAGCGCTGCAATTCCGAGCGCTTCGACCAGTGTCTTTTCCCAGGTTGGGTCACACCGGCCAGCGAGCTTTGCGTGGAAAGAAATATTGGATCCGACATCTAGGCTTGGGATGAGATTGAACTGCTGGAAGATCAAGCCGACATCACGACGGCGAAACAGTGCACGACCTCTATCGTCCAAATCGACGATATTGCGATCCCTCACCATGATGGTGCCACTGTCGGGGAGTTCAAGGCCCCCGACGAGGTGAAGGAGCGTGCTCTTTCCACTGCCGGACTCTCCCGTCAGGGCGAGGCTTTCGCCCGCATCGAGTGAAAGGCCGACTCCATTGAGCACGGGTATTGCGCCCTCAGCGGTCTCGTAGGTCTTTCTGATGTCGCAGATTGCCAGGATCATGGGGCGTCGCTCTAATTCATCTTATACGATCGGATGTGTCTGCAGGTTTCAATCAATCTCTCTCGAGGATGTTCCGGTGATGCGCTGCATAGGATAATCCGCATTCGGCCTCTGTTCGGGTAGATCGGTTGTGCTCCATTATTACCGCTGCGTGCGATGCAGTCACGCCGCTTCCAACTACAAAAATGCGCTCCACCCACTGAAAATAGAAAGGTACGAAAATTGCACCGGGCCACGATGCCGACACCTGATATTTTCGTCAGTGAACTGTCAGTGATGCAGGCCCGGCGCGGCCTCACGCAATGTAGTTTTCCGGGCCGGAGAGATCGATGATGGTTGAAACGAAAGATGGCGGCGGCGGCAGCAGCCCCACTGGCGGTGGGCGTGACAGCGGAGCATCATAATCGATGTCACGACGGGGCAGTAACGTCTGGGATCGCCGGCGCGCGCACGAACTCACGGCCCCAACCGGTCGTGTAAAAGTCTCGCGCCAAAGAAACACGCTCGTTTATTTTGTACAGTCAGTAAGAGCGATCCCGCGACACCAATTGACCGGCGAAAAAGTAGCTCGTTCGGCATTGGAACCGCGGGCTGATCTCTAGCAGCCCGCTCCCACATATTGCCCTTCGTCAATTTGCCTCAAGACACGCGCGGATCCTTGTCCCGGCGCGCGCGCGACGAGACGATGAAGTTCGTTTCCGGCGCCAACAGATCGTTCTTTTCAGCGAAGGCAAAAAACAGGCCGCGGGCAGTGTCTGCTTCGATTTCACCGCGCAACGCTGCGCCGCATGCCTTAAGCGCGACCGAATGCGCGTTATCTCTAAGGTCAGCCGGCCATTCGCTAAGATACCTGTAGGCATCCATCGCACTGCGCATCTCGGCTGGAAAGCCCAGGCCGACAAGAATAGACACAGGCTCTTTGAACATATCGGGTTTCATTGCTTTCTCCTTCCCAACCCGCAATGTTGACGGGCGTCGCAGCAACGGCGCCCTTGTTTCTGTTATGCAGCCTTCTTTTCTTCGATCCGCTCCGCAGGAGTTGAAGGCTCAAGCTTCAGCGCAGTCTCGATGGCGATTTTTCGTGGTCTCATTTCTTCCGGAACCTCGCGAACGAGATTTACGGAGAGGAGACCGTTTTTTAGCTCCGCTGCGCTTACCCTGACATGGTCGGCAAGTTCGAAGCGGTGTTCAAACGATCGCGCGGCGATGCCGCGGTGGAGATAGGCTTCAGTAGACGCCTCATGCTTCTGGCCAGTCACGGTCAGAAGGTTGGATTGGAATGTTATGTCCAGATCGTCCAGTGCAAAACCCGCCACCGCGATAGCGATCCTATAGCTGTCATCGCCGGTCTTGATGATGTCATAGGGCGGCCAGTCGCTGATCGAGCGGGCACGCTGTGCGTTTTCGAGAAGATTGAGCGCCCGATCGAAACCGATGCTGTTTCGAAACAGCGGTGCATAGTCATAGGATGTTGCCATAGCCATATCCTCCTTGAAGCAACATGGGTACGGAGCGCTGAAAGACGGCGCGTCCAACAAGGCCAGCCCCTGACCTCAGCGGCTGGCGGATATCGATTTGGTTTTGGGAATTCCAGATTCAAGGGTGTGCTGGAAAAAATTTGCAGGTCTTTAAGACGCGACGATACTGATCAGTAATCGCGGTACGTTTCGCTTCCGGACTGCGCTTAAATTGCAGCAGAGCTAAAGGACGAGCCGGCTCTTGGCCTCCGGGCAGCTATTTGGGAAAGCAGCGGTAGAGATTTTGGTTCGTCCGCGATATCAACCTCGGTCGCGACCAGTTGCAGGGCGATAGCCTCTCGAACGTTTTTGCCGGGTTAACGTAAGAAAAAGATCAACTGCTTCTTCTTCGCGCTCGAAGTGATGCATTTTGCTCTGCCCTCGCTTCCCGATACGTCCCCATGAGCGGGTAAGGCAGGCGTCTCCGAACAGTGTTGTCGTGATTTCCATGGCATAATAGCGGGCCATATTTTTCTTGCAGTCCGTGCGCTCGACGTAAAGGCGATAAGGCTGTGTAATCATGCCGACAGAATCCGAAATTCCGTAGCATCCGTCCAACGCAACTTATGAATCGGTCGGCTCCAACCGATTCATTCTAGTGAAGTGATCCATATGACTGTCTCAGCCGAGCTTTGCGTCGGGCGGCACAACCTGTTGCGCCTATAGGCGTCCCGGATCACTGCATCGCGACCAAGGTGGGTCTCGCGCCACTTTATCGTAGGCGTAATCCCGTATTTGTGGCCGACATTCCGTGTGGCTAGGATGCGTATGTAACCACAACCTTGCCCCTTGCCCGTCCGGTCTCGACATAGGCCAGGGCGTCGGGCGTCTGCGCAAATTGAAACACCTTGTCGACGACCGGACGGATGGTGCCGGCATCGATCAGTTCGGCGATCTCATGCAATTGCTGACCTTCGGCGCGCATGAACAGGAAAGAGTAATCGACACCGCGTCTGCTTGCCTTTTTCAGGACACCACGGCTCAGCATTCTGACGACAAAACGCAGGAGCGGATTCAGTTTCAACGATCTGGCAAAGGCAACATCCGGCGGACCGGAGATCGAAATGAGCTTTCCGCCCGGTCTCAGCACGTTCAACGACTTTTCCAGCGTCTTGGCATCCTGGCTGTTCAGGACGAGATCGTAGCCGGACAGCACCTGTTCGAAGTCCTGCGTCTTGTAGTCGATCACCACATCTGCGCCGAGGCTTTTGACCAGTTCGGCATTCGCGGCGCTGGTGGTCGTGGCCACGGTAGCGCCGAGATGCTTGGCAAGCTGGATGGCGAAGGTGCCGACACCGCCGGAACCGGCCTGGATGAAAACCTTCTGGCCGGACTTGACCTTGCCAACCTCGATAAGCGCCTGCCAGGCAGTCAGTCCGACGAGCGGGATCGACGCTGCCTGCTCCATGGACAGGCTCGTTGGCTTCAGCGCAAGGTCTGCGGCATCGACCGCAATCATTTCTGCGAAGGTTCCGACCCGGTGATCACGCGGGCGAGCGAAAACCTCGTCGCCTGTCTTGAACTGCCGTACATTCGCGCCGACGCGGATGACCGTTCCGGCCAGATCATGACCGAGAATGAAGGGAGGACGATAGGGCAGGAACAGCTTGAATTCCCCGTCGCGCACCTTGGAGTCGAGAAGATTGATGGCAGTGGCATGGATGCGAACCAGCACATCATTGGCGCCGATGACCGGATTGGGCATGTCGGCCAGACGCAGCGGGCCCTTCTTCTTGTACTTGTCGACGACGAAGGCTTTCACGGGCTTTCTCCAGTGTGAAACGTTTATCAGGTCAGGTAGCGAGGAAAGCCAGGGCTTTCGGCACAAACTCGGCATGGTATTGGAAGATCCCGCCATGGCCCGCATCCTCGTAGATCACCAGCTCGGCATTCGGGATGCGCCGGGCGATATCGCGGCTATTAGATGTCGGCACCATGATGTCATTGTCCCCGTTGGCAACGAGGACGGGAATGTGGATGCGCCCCAGATCCTGAGGTGCCTGACGACCCCAGGCCTTGATCGCCGCAAGCTGGCGCAGGAATGCGTACGGTGTCGCTCCTTTGTCGCGCCCCATCTTGCGCTCTTTCAGGCGCGCGAGGAAGTCCTTCGCTGCCCGGCGACCGTTGGTAGTCGAGGTGAAAAACAGGTAGGTCTTTGGATCACGAAGCGTCAAAATGCCCTTCAGAATCAATGGCCAGGAGACGGCTCCGACCCGCTCAATACCTGCACCTCCCGCAGGGCCCGTACCCGTCAGGATCAGCTTGCGCACCAGGTCGGGGGTTTTCAGTGCAATATCCTGGGCCACGAAGCCGCCCAGCGAAAAACCCATCAGATCAACGGTGGAGAAGCCCAGCTTGCCGATAACGGCGATCACGTCGCGGGCCATTTCATCGATAGTCACGGGGGCCGTTCCGCCGGAAAGGCCGATCCCCCTATAGTCGAGTACAACGATATGATGCGAGGATGCGAGTCCGTCGACAATCCGGGGGTCGAAGTTGTCCAGCACCGCGCCCCAGTGATTGAGCAGGACTAGCGGGGTGCCGCCGTGAGGACCAAGCTCGCGATAGGCAAAGCGGATGTTGCCTGCCGTAACAAAGCGGTTGGGCGCGTCGCGGTAGAAATTCGTAGATGTCGTCGTCATGGATGCGTCGGTCGCGGGTGCAGACGTCTGTCCATTTGATGCGAGGGTCGCCATAGCTGTTTTCTCGATCTGGCATGCGGTATCCGGCCGCGCTGCCTTGGAAATTTCAGGGATTGATGATCACTCGACTATTGTGGGCCGCACCGAGGCACGGCCCGTGACTGTTCAACTGCCGGAAGCCTCGTTGAAGCGGGGATAATCCGTGTAGCCCTCAGCACCGCCGCCATAGATGGTGGCAGGATCGATCTCAGCCAGCGGAGCGCCGCTCTGCAACCGTTTCACCAAATCCGGATTGGCAATGAACGGACGACCGAAAGCGATGAGATCCGCCTTGCCCTCGGCTATATGCGTCGCTGCCAGCTCAAGATCGTAGCCATTATTGGCTATATAGGTCTTGGAGAAGCGGCGGCGCAACGATCCATAATCGAAGGGTGCGACGTCGCGCGGGCCGCCCGTCGCACCTTCAACGACATGGATATAGGCGACGCCGAGCGCATCGAGCTGATCGACGATATAGTCATACTGCGCCTGGGCATCGCTACAGGAGATACCGTTGGCGGGCGAGACTGGCGAGATCCTGATACCAGTGCGCGCAGGCCCGATTTCCTGCGCCACCGCAGCGGTGACTTCCAGCATCAGACGCGCGCGGTTTTCCACGGAGCCACCATAGGCATCGGTGCGGACATTTGCACCGTCCTTGGCAAACTGCTCCAGGAGATAGCCATTCGCCCCGTGAATTTCGACCCCATCGAAACCGGCATCGATGGCATTGGCGGCAGCCTTGCGGAAGTCGTTGACGATGCCGGCGAGTTCCTCAATCTCGAGTGCACGGGGCTCGGATACATCGACGAAGGCATTGTTGACAAAGGTCTTGGTCGCGGCGCGAATGGCGGACGGCGCGACTGGCTGGCCACCATTGGGCTGGAGGTCGATATGGCTGATGCGGCCAACATGCCACAGCTGCAGCACGATGCGTCCGCCTTTTTCGTGCACGGCTGCGGTCACCTTGCGCCAGCCGTCGATCTGCGCCCGGGTGTAGATGCCGGGTGTGTCCTGATAGCCTTGTCCCTGCTGCGAAATCTGGGTGGCTTCGGAGATGATCAGCCCTGCGGAAGCGCGCTGGGTGTAATACTCGGCGGTCAGATCGCCGGGCACGAAACCCGCCCCTGCCCGGTTGCGGGTGAGCGGGGCCATGACGATCCGGTTTGAAAGGCTGATAGCGCCGAGGGCGTAGGGTTCGAAAAGTGTCTTGTCAGTCATGATTTACCTATACTGTTGCCGCAGAAGCGGCCATCTATCGGGACGCATTCGCGCTCTTCAGGCACGGTTGCGGTAACGTTCGCCAGGCAGTGCATTGCCGAAGTTGGCCATCATGGTCTTCCGGGCGAGATCGAATGCCTCCCACTGGCCGGCGTCCGGAAGCGGCGGGATGGTGACCGGCTCGCGGCGGTCGAACCCGACCAGGGCCGCATCCACGAGATCGCCTACTTCCATGACGTTGTTCAGGGTGTTGACGTCGGCACCGACGTGATCCCATATCTCGGTCCGGGTCGTCGCGGGAAGCACAGCCTGGACGTAGACGCCCTTCGGTCCGAGTTCGTGCGCAAGCCCCTGCGACAGGAACAGAACAAAAGCCTTGGTCGCGCCGTAAACCGTCATGCCGAACTCGGGCGCGAGGCCAACGACCGAACCGATATTGACGATTGCTCCCTCGCCGGCCTTGGCAAGACGCGGAGCAATGGCACCGGCAAGCCGGACGAGCGCGGTCGCGTTGAGCGCAACGAGCCTGGTCATGTCATCGACGCTCTGGTCGACAAAGGTTCCGCCGATGGCCGTTCCTGCATTGTTGACGAGAATGCCAATGCGCTCATCGTCACGCAGCCTGGTTTCGACCTTTACAAGATCCGTCGCCTGGGTGAGATCGGCCGGTAGAATATCGATCCTTACACCGGTTTCCTGGCTCAGACGACTCGCGAGCGCCTCCATGCGCGCCATGTCTCGGGCGACCAACACGAGATCATGTCCGCGTCGGGCGAACCGCTCGGCATAGGTGGCGCCAATGCCCGTGGAGGCGCCGGTAATCAGGACTGCGGAAATTTGGCTCATCGGATTGCTCTTTTCTCTGCTTGAACCTATATTCATGACGATCATCATGATTGATTTAAATATGATGATCGTCATATAAAAGTCAACGGGCGTTGCGGAGAATTTTGAAAATGAAGGTCAGCCGAGAACAGATGGCCGAGAACAGACGCCGGATCCTGGACGTCGCCAGCCGGTTGTTTAAAGACAAGGGGTTCGAGGCGGTCAGCGTCGCTGAAGTGATGAAGGCGGCCGGCATGACCCATGGCGGGTTCTACGGGCACTTCACCTCAAAGGACGATCTGGTGGCGCAGACGCTGGCGCACGCACTTGCGGCGGACAGTGACGGAGATGGCGAGTTCAGCGATTTTGTCCGATCCTATCTCGCGCCTCGCCACCGCGACAATCCGGGCAATGGCTGCCCGACGGCAGGTCTGGCCGCCGCCATTCGTCACCAGACGCCCGCAGCGAAAGCCGCCATGGCCGAAGGTCTGCGCGCACAGATCGCGCGGATTGAGAAAGCACTCCCGGCGCAGGACCCAGCCGACGGGCGCCGTACAGCGATCGGAAGCTGGGCGGCAATGGTGGGGGCAGTCATCCTCGCGAGGGCGGTCGACGACCCTGAATTGTCTGACGAAGTTCTCATACAGACGCGTGCTTGGATCGATAGCCGCACCGGATAGATCGGGTAGTTCCGAGCACCTGATCCGGTAAGGGACCAAAGTCTGCTTCCTGAAGGAAGCGGGTTGCTCCGGAGCATGAAGGCTCCGGAGCAGGTTCGTCAGAATTCCTCCCAGCTACCTTGTGTAGCGCCGAAAGCTCCTGCGACCCTTCGTGCCTTCGGCCTGCCGACAGCGACATCAGAGGACTGGGTTGCCACCGCGGCCATTGCATGTGCCGACTTGCGGAGCGCAGCAGATTGCGCCGACGCCATCCCGGTCAGATTAAATTGCGAAAGCTGCGCCGTGAGCGAAGCCGCCTCTTTTGCAAGATTGTGGCTGGCGGCAGTCGATTGCTCGACCATCGCCGCATTCTGCTGTGTGCCCTGATCCATCGCGTTTACGGCGGTATTGATCTCCTGGAGACCAATCGACTGTTCTCGGGCCGCTTCAACGATCGCGCTGACGTGCCGGTTAATTTCCTGAACTTCCGCCGAGATGTTTTCCAACGACCTGCCTGCATCTCCCACCAGGTTGACGCCAGCCTGCACATGGCCACCGGAGCCCTGTATAAGTGTCTTGATTTCTTTTGCGGCAATAGCCGAGCGTTGGGCAAGCTCGCGCACTTCCTGAGCGACCACCGCAAAGCCCTTCCCTGCTTCGCCGGCTCGAGCTGCCTCGACACCGGCGTTCAGCGCCAGGAGGTTCGTCTGGAACGCAATCTCATCAATCACGCCGATGATGTTGCTGATCTCCGTGGACGACTTCTCGATCGCCTGCATGGCGGCAACAGCATTGCGAACGACCTGACCCGATTGTTCGGCTCCCTGTCGAGCGCGCGCCACCAGAGCGCCAGCCTCTTCTGCGCGCCGTGCGGAGTCTTTTACCGCTGTAGTAATCTGTTCGAGAGCGGCAGCCGTTTCTTCCACGGATGCGGCCTGCTGCTCCGTTCGTTTTGATAGATCGTCAGCTGCGGCGCGAATTTCGTTGGCGCCGGCGTCGATCCCGTGAGCATTCTGACCCACCTGAAGCAGCGTGTCTTCAAGCTTTGCGAGCGAAGCGTTGAAATTCTCTCGCAGCCGATCTAGCTGTGTCACGAAGGGTACGTTTATGCGATAGGCGACATTGCCCCGGGACAGCTCTTCCAGTCCAGTTGCCAGACCATCCACGGCAAACTGCGTATCTGCAGCCTCGCGCGCTTTCTGCGCCTCACGCTCAAGCCGCTCTTTGTCAGATAGCGACCGGTTAGCGTCTGCCTCCTGCTCCAGTCGCATCCGTTCGATAGCGTTGTCTCGAAACACAGCCACTGCTTTGGCCATCTCTCCAACTTCGTCACGCCGATCGACCCCCTTGACCGGCGCTTCGCTATGACCTGCAGCGAGCGACAGCATACGTTCGCGAAGAGCAGCGATTGGACCCGTAATGCCGCGTGAGATAAGAAGGAGCGTCAGCGCGATGCCCACAGTGAAGACAGTGCCAACGACAGCCAGACTGTAGAAGATTGTGTTTCTCGTTTCCACGCCAAGCGCCGCCGCCTTGTCGGCTATAGTCTTGGAGTAGGTGTTGATCCAGCCGCGCATTTTCGGCAACGCCACCGCGACCTTCTCATCGGCCTGGGCGAGAAGCTGCTTTGCTTCTGTATTACGGTCTGCCGCTCCGGCCTCAATTGCCCTGTCTGTGATGCTAAAGATTTCCTTTGCGTCCGTTTCAAAGGCGGCGAAGCTGCTTACTTCGCTCGGCAGCAAACCTCTGGAATCGCTGACAAGGTCGAGAAATCGTTTCGTGCTTTGTTTGTAATCTTCCTGCGCTGCCATCAGACCGGTTGTCCCCGGGTCATAGGCAAATACCTGGTAGGCATCGTAGACGACAGCGACCAACCTCTGGCTGGCGATAGCCATATTGATTTCGGCAGCGGTTTCGTTGGAAATAAAGTCCGAGTATGTCTCGCCAGATGAACTGTAATTCTTCGCGATGAGAATGTCACCGCCAATGCCGACGAGGCAAAGGGGAAGTATCAGGGAAAGGATTTTAGTGCGGATACGGGCATGCTGAAGGAATGACATCGGGGGCTCCCCCTCAAATTTATGCGGGGACTGAGCAAGACAATCATCGTCTTGGTCGCGCGCGGGGCGTGTCAGCTAGATCGCTGTAATAAAAGTTATATAACAAATTTGTTATTTTACCGTTAAACTTTAATTAACTTTTTGGTTGAGCCTATCATCAAATACAAATCTTGATTGTTATAAGCCGCACTCATTTCTGTGCTTGATATCACAACCGAATATTGTGCGGGCGTTCGCACTGGAAATCATACGATAGGTCGCGTGCTCCCAGGTCACTTTCTTGCCCCACCAATCCGGATTACGCTCAAGACCAACCTCGATGCCCTGCTTGAATGTCGTGAGGCGGAACGCGCCGGTGGCAATCGCGGCCTTGCCTGAATTATAGTCTGCGGTGTCTACCCGCTCGCCCGCGTGGCGTGACACAATGGCAATATTTGCGAGATCGCCCGGAAGCGTCGGTGCTGGTGCCTTTGTGTTGATGATGACGGCACTGTTGCCGTCCGCCTCGACGCTTGCAAGATTGCGCATGAAACCGCCGAAGCCACCGGGACTGTTCGGCACGCTGCCAGCACGACCAAGCGTGAAAATCACATCATCAGAAGTGAAGGGCTGGCCATCGTGCGACTTGACGCCCTCACGCAGGCTAGACGCCATTTCGTTTCTGAAACGGATCCCACTTCGTTGCCAAGCCTTCAACCAGTTGACCCTCGGCGGTGCGCTCCGTCAATCGGTCGAAAATCTGCATTGCAATCGAGTTGTTGGGCGAGGCATACAATACCTCTCCTCGCCGCTTGTCCACAATTGCGACGACGGCGAGGTCACCGCCGATCTACGGGGTTATCTCGGCGAATATTTACGATCACGTCCTTGGTTATTGGACGTGAAATAAAAGCCCTTTAAGACGAAGGACATCGAACCGATCGACTGCGCAATTCAAGCGCACGACACAAGAGGAATTGGCCATGACAACACCCCGACGACCGTCCAATCCTAAAGACGCAGCTGAGGCGCTGTTCAAACCGGCAAAGAAGGTCGCAGCGCCAGCCGTTGAACGGCCTGCAATCCCCAACACCAAGGAGCTCGTATCATTGAAGATCGACAGCGATGTCCTCTCGCATTTTCAGGCGGACGGTCCAGGCTGGCAAGATCGCATCAACGATGCCTTGCGAGCCGCAATGAATGTGTCCAATTAAGCTCTTGAGCGGACTCGAACTCTCGGCATCATATGAAGCAAATTAACCGCCTGGCTTTCGGAGTGAAGGACGACCTGTTCTCCAAACGGAAGTTCAATTTCTTCGCGGTATCTTTTGCGCCCTCGAGCAGGACCGTGTTGAGCCGCTCGGCATCTTGTGCCGACGGTGACAGAAAGCGAGATGTTCGTTGATGGGGGAGCCGCACAAGTGTGAACGACAACAGAACCTGCCCCGAGCTTTCCTGCTTGGGGCTTTTGCTGGTTTCTGGGGATGCACATGTTGAGTTTTGCTGTGATGTAAATTGCCGAGAGCGATGGGGTTTCAGCTCTAATTGTTTCAATTTTTTATATGATTTACGCGCACTCAGACTCTACAGCTATTTATCGATATGGGTTTACTCCGCACGGGACCATAAAGCCGCACGCCCACCGCACTATGGAATTCAAACGCCATACACATCCTCGCTCAGTCCGATCTGGCTGCCGGCCGCTTTTGGCGCTGAGCGGCAGATGCTTCCCGGCGCTTTACGGTCGTTCATCCCCACCATAATGTTCATGTTGCGCTCATGTTTGCGGAAGGGACGTCGATGGCTGTCGTTCGGTGGAAGGACTGGGAAGGTCACGGGCTTGAGCACTGCCTGTACAGTGAAAGCGATGATGGTCTTGTTCTCGAAGGGGTTGTGGCTGGAACTCGGCACGGGGCGTATGGCGGTTACTACTATGTTCTCACCGACACCAACTTTCAGACGCGCGAGGTTCGGGTCGTATATGTCGGCGGCCCAAGCCTGCACGTAGAATCCGATGGTCGCGGAAACTGGCGTGACGTGATCAGAAACAGGCCCTTGCCGAATCTGACTGGCTGCATCGACGTCGACATCGGCATCACACCTGCGACCAACACGCTTCCAATCAAGCGCCTGAAACTTCAGGCGCAGGAAAGCAGCGACATTGTGGTCGCCTACGTCCCGCTTCCAGATCAGATTGACGGTGATTTTCTGCCCCAGCGGGCAGAACAGCGCTACACTTGCCTGACGCCAAATCGGCGCTATCGCTATGAGGGCCTGTTCCGCGCTTTCACAGCAGAGCTTGAGGTTGATGATGCCGGTCTCGTGCTTGATTACCCTCAGACGTTCCGAAGAGCTGTCATCGAATGACCGCTTCGTCCGCATGACGGGCTTCGGCCCATAGCTGTCATCCGCTGATCGAATTATCATTCTTCATCGAATGAAGAGGACGTTTCACGGCAGATGCACTGGCTGGTCGAGAACCGAGGCGCTAACATAATCGTCCTCGGTGTTCGGTACCTTTTTTCGATGTTGAACGGCTTCACATTAAAGTCGGTCTGTCATCGAGCGTTTGCTGTACCCGACCTGCTCAGATCGGGTACATCGTTTCGACTTAACCTCAGACCTGCCGCAAGCCGCCGTCGACGCACAATTCAGCACCAGCGATGTAACTCGCGTCATCGCTCAATAAGAACAAGGCGGCTGCAGCCACTTCGGAAGGCCGCGCCATCCGCCCCATCGGGATAGGAGCGACAATGGCCGCGCGCATGTCTGGCTGAACCGCAGCCATCATTTCTGTATCTGTAGGGCCGGGTGCAACGACGTTGACGCGGATGCCGACGGATGCGAGCTCTGCCGTCCAGGTTCGGGCATAGGAACGCACGGCTGCCTTGGTAGCAGCGTAGGTTCCGTAGGAAGCGTAGCCGCCACTATCAGCAATGGATCCGACAAGGACGACTGACCCGCCTTCCGTCATTGCAGGCAGAGCCGCCTGGAAGCCGAAGACCATCCCGCGGACGTTGACGTCGAAGTGGCGGTCGAAATGTTCAGGAGTTATCTCGGCGATCTGCGCAGGCTCAGAAAGACCCGCATTCAAGACGAGCGCGTCGATACGGCCGTGTGCCTTTCGCACTTTTTCGACAGTCGCCACCATATCTTCGGGGATCGCGGCATCGGCGGCGATACCGATCGCGCCATGACCAATAGCCGTTGCTGCCTTTTCGGCATCTTCGCTTCGACGACTGGTGATGAAGACCTTCGCCCCTTCCTCTGAAAGCCGCTCTGCAATTGCCAAGCCGATACCCTTGGCACCCCCGACGACCAGGGCAACCTTGCTACTCATTTGAGCCATCGTAAATCCTTTCAATTGATGGTCTCGCCATGATATACGTTATATATCTGGTATCAATTACGCACCTGAAGTAACCTAGATATGGATGAGTATACTGACCTTGAAGCACTTTCTCAGTGCGCCCTTAACGACATGGCGCGGGTTCGCCCGGTGCTCGACAAGATCGCGGACAAATGGACAATCCTGATCTTGACGGTGATCTGTCCCAGGCCCTCGCGCTTCAACGAGATCAAGCGCCGGCTCGACGGGATCACACACAAGGCTTTGGCCGATGCTTTGAAGAGGCTCGAGCGGAACGGCCTTGTAACAAGGACCGTCCTGCCAACGCAGCCTGTGGGCGTGGAATATGCCATCACGCCGCTGGGCCACTCGCTGCGGGAGCCGTTTGAAGCACTTTGTTCATGGGCCGCGGCCAACGGCAGCAAGATCGAGGCGGCTACGCTACGCTATGACGACGGGGGAAATCGCCGCTGACAATGTTGCTTATAACCGCTTGTGGCGCCAAGCCGCCACGATACCAGGTGGCCAGATCGGAAACCTCTAGCAGGCGAAGATTGCTATAACTGTCGGGTTTGAGCCGGCAGCTTATCTCACAGCTCGTGACTGGTCTGACAGAGAAGACCACCGAGCTTCCAGTCCTCACCGGGCCCTCGGCGGTCTCGAGCTCGCCATCTTACGCCGGATGCTGAAGGCATTCCCACCTAAAGCGTGCGCTATCTGTCATGTTTAGCGCCGGCGCCAAAATCCGCGATGATATTGCTGGTGCGTGTGAAGCGCGTCCGCGCTTATTTGGGCCAATATTTCTCGATGTAGCGGTTCATCTCCGACAGCATGAACTTGCCGGAGTGATCGGCCCTGTCTTCCCAAGCGAAGACGCAGGCCGTCATGGTCCCGTCAAAACCGATCTCCGCCAGAGTGCCGAAGAAATCGTCCCACGGAACCTCTCCCTGGCCAATATTCAGGTGCTGATGCACACGAGCCTGCGTTCCGGGTGGGTTCAGGATGTAGCGCAGGCCGGAGCTTGCCTTGTGATTGAACGTGTCGCCGACATGCACGTGAGCGAGAACATCCTTTGCCTCGCGCAGCATCGCCTTGGTATCATCGCCGAAGTAGAATGTGTGCGGCGCGCAATAGAGGAACTTCACATTCTTTGAGTTCACAGTTCTGATGATATCCAGAGCCGGCTGCAGTGTCTCGCACCAGTCTTCAGGATGCGGTTCGATATTAAGCTGGATGTTTTCACGTTCAAACACCGGCACCAACTCCTCCATCGAGCGCCACCAGGCATCCTCGCAGGCCTCGATCATCGATCCCGTGTGGCAGCAATAGCAGCTTCCCTTGTCGGGATGCGGTCCACGGCCGAACTCGGAGTTCATAGTGTCGATTTCCATCTCGACGGCAATTTCAATAGCACGCTTCCAGTGCTTCACGGCCGCCTTGCGCTCCGTCTCATCGTTCGATGCCCAACGATACATGGGGAGAAGCGAAGCGATCTTGACGTTCTCAGCCGCCAGCGCCTTCTTGAACTCCTTCATGCGCTGCGGGAACACGCGCGGCGCCTTGAACCATTCGAGAAAATCGGCGCGTGGGCTCATCTCGATCCAGTCGTAGCCAAGCTCGCGCACCTTGCGCGGCAGTTCCTCAAGGCTCAAGTGACGATGCATGAACGGGTCTATTGCGATACGCATTTCTGCCTCCGGGTGAATATGTGTTGAGGTTGCGCTTTCTGGCGCGGTCTTAGCGGTTGCGGGCCTATGGAGGTGTGGCCCGCAACCAGAGGCTGCCTACGTCGCGTAAGCTCCTTGGAGTAGTCGATCATGCCGTTGCGTAGAACGGTCAGAAAGTTGTCGTCGAACAAGCCTATCGACAAACCGATGTTCTTGGCACGTGCAGTTCCAGCCATCAGACGACCATCGTACCCTGTTATCCAATCACTGATAATCAACCCAGACTCCGCCGAGGTCGGCGGACCGCACGCAATTTTCTACCCAACGAACGCCTTCCACCCCTGCCTCGACCCCCGGATACCGAAGGTTGGCAAGGCGTTCGCCATCGTTTTCGTTGCGCGCTTCCATGGCGATGGCGAAGCGGTCGTAAAGGTTCGCCCACGCCTCGAAGAGACCCTCCGGGTGACCTGCACCAATACGATCGTCGGCAAGCGCCTTTGCATGCAGATAGCCCATGCCACGCTCCAGGATGCGCACTGGTTCGCCTTGAATCTCAAATCGAAGCTGGTTCGGCTGCTCGTCCCACCATTCGATCGAAGCCTTCGAGCCAACGATGCGAACCTTCTGTCCGTGCATGGAACCCGCATTGATAGCACTTGACCAGACCGTGCCAAATGCCCCGTTGTCGTATTCCATCAATGTCATGGCGTTGTCCTCAAGCGGCGCGCGCGTCTTGATGAAGCTTTGCCGGGCGCAAAGAAGTCGCTTGATATGAAGATCAGGTAGAATGACCTCGGAAATATAGAGCGGATGTGTTCCGATATCGCCAAGCACATAGCTTGGTCCTGCGAACCGTGGATCTACTCGCCACCGTGTGGCTGGGTTCTGGAGTTCGACAGCCTCGTTGTGGAAGCCATGAGCGAATTGAAGATTGACGAGCCGGATTTCGCCCAGTTCGCCTGCCGCCACAAGTTCCCGTGCATGCTCAATCACCTGATGCCCGCTATAGCCATAGGTCACGCCGACAATACGACCGCGCTCCTCTGCGATACGTTTGAGATCCTCGGCTTCGGCGACTGTGAAGCAGAGCGGCTTTTCGCACACGACATGCAATCCGCTTTCAAGGGCGGCCTTTGTGATTTCGTAATGGGTGTTGTTGGGCGTCGCGATCGATACCGCCTCTATTCCATCTGGACGCTTTGCTTCCTCCGCGAAAAGCGTCCGCCAGTCCGCGTAGCATCGAGCCTCGTCCAATCCCAGCTCCACGCCGAAGGCACGGCCACGTTCCGCATCGATATCGAAGGCGCCGGCAACGAGATCGAAGTAGCGATCACGAAGCGCGGCACTGCGGTGAATGTAGCCAATCTGGCTGCCGCGGCCGCCGCCCACCATGGCCCAGCGAAGAGGTCGTTTCGTTTGACGAGTTCCGTAAATCATAAATTTCTGTCCCGGATTGTTAGAATCCAGCCGATTTGAGATAGTCGCGGCTGAGTTTCACATCGGCGAGGCTACCGCCGGCATTGCGAGGATCACGCTCTTGCTCCACCGTGATGAAGCCTTCATAGCCAAGCTCATCGAGAAGAGCCCGGATTGCCGGATAGTCGATGCAGCCGTTTCCAATCGGGCACATCACGCCTTGCCCGCAAGCTTCGAAGAAACGGATGTGTTCGCCCATGATGCGGTCGAAAACCGCCTTGTCGATATCCTTGAAGTGGATGTAGTCGAGGCGGTCGGCGTACTTGCGTAGAGTTTCGACAGGGTCCATTCCGGCATACCAGGTATGGCCGGTGTCGAGGCAAAAGCCTGCGACTTCCTGTGGAATGTCGGCGGCGAGACGGGCAATCTCGTCCTCGAATTCAATATAGCCACCGGCATGCGGATGAATGGTGGCACGAACACCATATTTGTCGCGGGCAAGCTCGGATATGGCCCGTATGTTGTTCATCATGCCGGCCCACGCGGCGTCATCGAGCCGCGGCGCTCTGTCGGAATGACCAGCTGCATAATCGCGCTCGTCGTGTCCCCAGTCCATCACGGTCAGATAGGGCGCGGAAAAGCGCTGGCCTGCGGATTTGGGCGGCCTTGGCAGGCGGGTGATCAGGGAGCAGATCTCGTCGGTCTGTCGCAGAAGGCTGTCGCGGTTTTCCGAAGCTACAAGGTCATTGAAGATCGTTCCGGCCACGATATAGAGCCCTCGGCTCGTTAAGGCCGAAGAAACCAGGTCGGTGTCCAGAGGCACGTAGCCATAGGGGCCAAGCTCCATTCCGCCGTATCCGGCAGCCTTGACCTCATCGAACACAAGCTCCCATGGTGGCAGGTTCGGATTGCGCACGTCATCGACGCCCCAGCAACACGGTGCCGTGGTGACTGTAATATTCATGATGTTCTGGTCCTTCCCTGGCGCCGCTCACCTTGTGGGCGACCCTCCTCGACGCAGAGATGTAGCTTGAGATATTCGGTTTACAAAGTTCGATTTTGATGGGATTCCATCAGAATGAGCGGTGGAGAGGCAGATGGTTGCACGAAAGGTGAGCATTACGGATGTAGCGAAAGCAGCAGGCGTCTCGACTGCCACAGTCGATAGGGTTTTGAACAACCGCGGAGGGGTGCGCGCTGATAAAGAAGACCTCGTTCTGGCTACGGCGCGCGCGCTTGGTATTGATCGGGCGTTAGACCGGACGCCCTCTCGTGCCCTGCGCGTCGCGGTCCTCATGCAGCCTCCGGTCAATCCATTTCATGCAGCGTTGAGAGAAGGCATTGATCTAGCCGGGAGAATGTACACAGCGCTGAATGTGCAGTTCTTCGTCCACCACATTGATCCCCGCAAGCCCGCGGCTATTGCCGCAGCCGTCCGCGATTGTCGCTCATACGACGGTCTCGTCATCACGAGCCCTGACGATATTCGCATCAGGGAAGCCGTAGCGGTGCTGTCCCGCAAGATGCCTGTCGTGACCCTGGCGACTGACCTGACGGATTGCGGACGCGCTGCCTACGTTGGACCGGACGATCGGCAAGCGGGCCGCGTAGCCGGAGACCTGATGGGACTTTTCCTGCGGGAGGGCGGGCGGGTGATCGTGATCGCCGGGTCGCGCGACATCACCGGCCACCGGGAAAGAGAGGAAGGCTTTCGCGCCGTCCTGACCGAACGCTATCCAGAGTGCAGCCTTGCTGCGGTTCTTGAGACGGGGGAAAATCAGGAGGAAGCAGGCAGAGTGGTGGAGATTGCGTTCCACGACGATCCCGCCCTGCGCGGCATATATCACCTGTCCGCCGGTGCGGTGCCGATCGTGAGCACCCTTCAACGCCTTGGGCGGATTGATGATACGGTGGTCATCACGCACGAACTCACTCCTGATCGACGAATGCTTCTGAAATCCAGGAAGATCAACGCGGTCATCGACCAAAAACCGCTCTTGGAGGCGCGACTTGCCGTCGAGACAATCTCGAAACTCCTTGGCCGCTTACCGGGGGATGGACTTTCTATCGCCACCGACATTCAGATCTTTCTGTCTGAAAATGCGTAGCGAAGGATCAGAACCGCAGAAGACTTTGCATCGATCTCCATTGTGAAAGCTGCTGGAAAGAGTGCTCTTGAGCTGCATCGCATGACGACGGCGCAATGTCCAAATCGACGCTCCTGAAGGGATGCAAGGCGCCGAACCCATTGTTAATTCGCTTGTAATGCTTTGAATCTCTCCCGCTCCGCGATTACCTACCCTGAGATGTCCGCTTCGGGCTGGTATATTGACCGCCTCACGGCCGAAATGAAGGCGCGAAGCTGATGGCACTTCCTCGGTCGGCCCTGGCGTAAAAGAAAGTGATATGCACTTTCGACCATGTAGTGACGAGACAAAGGCTCACCGCGATCGTGAAAATAGGCCCAAGCCAAGGGAACAAACCGGACAAAAATTCCGTTGCTCGTTGCGATTATTTCTTTGGAGGCAGGTCATGAAACTCAAGCTGGCTTTAAGTGTGATTCTAAGCGTCACGTTCACGGCAGCAGTCGCGGAAGCGCGGACGCAATTGCATCTTTACGGTGCCGTCCCAGTGGCAGGTGACCCCGTCCTCGAGGACGCTTATCGTGCAGCATTCGATAGATGCAGTTTCGACTACTACTCATACGACCACGTCGGTTTCTATCGAGGCGCATATGGCTCTCCCGAGATGCGCAGTTGCATGTATACCAAGGGTTTTATCCTGGAAAATGGTGTGCCTTTCGCATATCCCGTGAGGAAGGCAACGTACCTTTCAAGGTAACAGGAATTCAAATTATATTAGAGTGAAGCTTCTGATAGTCGCCTTATCGATCGGGGTCGACCTGGCACCTTTACGATCCGCTCCTAATTGAGGCGAAGCCATTTTGGGCCTGCTGGTTCACTAGCGTATTGAAAATCGCGTTTGGAATATCGATTTTCAGGGTAACCTGGAGGTCGGAATGATCTACATTCTTTTCGCGCTATGCGCGCTTGTCACAACATTCTTTGCTTGTCGGTACTACGCCGCCAGGACTTTACTTGCCGAACACGATATCGACAAAGCTATCGCACGGAGATTTGCGTCGAGTGGGAAGGCCATCGAGCTGGCGAAACTTCGAGAGGAGAACGCCGTGATCCGAAATCTTTTGCTCGACCTTCTGGAAAACGAAGCGGCTTTTCCGGTCCAGCAGGCAAATTTCTCGAAGGATGATTTATCCAGGATGAAAGCTGCCAAGATCCAGAGGTATCGCGAGATACTAGCCGAAAGCCGGCATGTCTTGCAGCAGCGTGAAGCCATGACCGTTTTCGAACACTCCAGCTCATTAAAGGGGGGCGAGCGCAGGATGTAAGGTTCAAAACTGCCCAGCGTAAAACTTCAAGAAACCGCTCAGCGGGCATAACCGTTGAGAACCTGTGACCAGCAACATCTGCTATCGGCCTATTGTGCTCATTTATGAGATCTCGTCCGGCATTTGAACGATGCGACGCCGGGTGATAGAGCTTCCGTTGGCCACAGATGGCGATACCAGCGATCCAGATCCTCGGAGTTTTGCAGGGGGCAACCGCCTGAAAGAACTGATCTTGCGTGAACTCCATCTGGAACTCTCCACGCGTTTTGAATATCAGGATAATGCATCACCTATCACCACAAATGGCGCGAAGCGCAAGACCGCAGTTGCATGGAAGCTGACAAAGGAACTCGGATGTCGATCAATGTACAGAGAACAATCCCTGCTGCGCGAATGCGCCAGTTTCATCAGATGGTTGATCGGTGGCTTGAAGAAGGTCCGATCAAGCTCGCAACAAATGCAACGATAACCGCAATGGATAATGCCGGCATTCCGAAGGCCGAACAGGCGGCGATCATCGAGGACCGGGATATCATCATGAAATACAATATGCGCCTCGGTGTGATCAGCGAGATATTCGGCCCGGCCATCGATAACGCGGTGGGGTCATACCGGTCAGGAAGTGAAGCTAAGGATGAGATCGCTCGGTTGATTGTGACCGCAATCGGTATCCGCCAGAACGATGACAGTGAACTGATCACATTCACCTTCACGACTCAAAACGAGGCAGATGCATTTGCCGAATCCACCTGAGATCATCGCTTCGAGCGTTGATGTCAGGCACCCCACGCCCTGTTGGGGCCATTCATATTCCATCGGTCCTTTCCGTACATTTGCAGTGTGAGCCATTGAGGACGCCGGATGGATGAACGGAGTAATCGTCCGCGAGGCAGGATGGATGTTATCCATAGATGAGGAAATGGGACGGTTACCATCAACGGGATGGCAGGAACGACGATGCAACATGAATAGCCCCCGAGTTGCGTAGACACCATCGGGTTAGATTTTTTGCTGCTTCTCGAACTCGACGGGCGACAGCAGCCCGATCCTGAGTGTTTGCGTTTCGGGTAGAAACACGGTCCAGATCGACGTTAAGGGTTCGATAACTCTCGACGAACCGAGCCTTGTTAGAATAGCAACTCAAAAGGGCATTGGTCTTGGGTATGTTATGGAACCGGATGTTCGTGATGACATCGCGGCCGGCCGGCTCGTGCGCGTCCTTGAAGACTGGACACCCTCTCTCATCCGATTGGCATTGTATTACCCCGGCAGGCAGAATCCACCCGCTGCCGTCAGTGCCTTCATCAAAGCTGCTCGCCATTTCTCCAACGGCTGACCGCCCATGGCAGTTCTTTCGTCACATCTTTACCGAAACGTTGCCGCCGCAAGCCTCGGAAGCATGAGCCGAAAGGCGATGCTTCGAGCGCCCTGAAACAATAGCAGGGAAATCCATAGGCCATCGTTGCCATAGAGAGGCTGCAGGACCGCCCAGGCGGCAAAATAGATGATCAGCGATACCACCATGAGGTTGCGCATTTGCCGGGACCACGTGGAACCGATATAGACGCCGTCCATCTGAAAAGCGATGATGCCGATGACAGGCAGAACCACGACGTAGATCAGATAACTGTCAGCCAGTCTCGCAACGATATCTGTAGGCGCGGTCAGCGCGATGACCCAATCCCCGCCAGCCAGGAATGCCAAGGAAACCAGCGCTGCGAAAATGCCCCCCCAGAGCGTCGTCAGTTTGATCGTGCGATCGAAGGCGGGTCGATAATGTGCGCCGACGGCGCGGCCGGCAAGCTGTTCTGCCGCTGTAGCGACACCGTCGAGGAACGCGACGCCGAAGAAATAGAACCGCAACAGAATAGTGTTGGCGGCAAGCACCTCGATCCCGAGAAAGCCGCTCTGGCGCGTAAAAAAGGACAGGCCGATCAGCAATGCGAACGAGCGGATCATCATGTCGCCGTTGACTTCAAAGGATCGTCTGATCGCCGGTATATCAGGAAGCCGCCAGGCGGAGCGATCGGTCTTGCCCAAAATTAAAGCCGCACCTGCCACAGCAGTTACAGCTTCTGCAACCAGAGTGGCGATCGCGACACCTTCCACGCCCCAGCCCAGCCCTATGACCCAGTGAACGCTGAGGGCGGCATTCAGGCCATTCAGCAGCGTCTGGAGGATCATGCTCCACATGGCCTCACCGCGGCCAATAAGCCAGCCGAAGGCGACAAAATTGAAGAGAACAAAGGGGGCCGACCAGATTCGCCAGTGGAAATAGGTCGAGGCGACTTCGGCGACAATCCCGTCTGCGCCCATGACGCTCATGCCAAGCGCGCCGATCGGACCTTTGAGCAGCAACAACAACAGACCGGCCACCAGTGCGATGATGAGGCCGCTCAACAACATGCGCTGTTCGCCCACCCGGTCGCCGGCGCCCATTGCCTGCGCCGTAAAGCCGGTCGTGGCGCCGCGCAGGAAATTGAAGGTCACGAAGATGACGTCGAAGATAACCGAGGCCAGCGCCACACCGCCCACCAGCGCCTCGTTTCGCATATGCGCGATGACACCCGTCGCCACCAGACCCACAAGCGGCGTCGACAGATAGGCGATCATCATCGGTATCGCGATTTTAAGGACATCGCGGTGCGCGACGTCGAACGGGCGGACAGCTGCCTCGGTCCCCGTGATTGCCGTTGCCTTCACTTATTCTTTCCGATGTGGTTCACCCAACGTATGCATCAGCCGGTTCGCCCAGCCGAAGATGGCGATGGAATGGATGAGATCGAGAATTTCAAGATCATCCAGACCGATTTCCCGCAAGTGATAAAATTGGTAGACCCCCACATTATCTGGATGGGCGGTCAGATCGACACCGAAATTGAACAGCGCCTGCTCGAAATCAGGAAGGTCGGCATCCAGTCCGTTCTTGTATATCGCGTCCACGACCTCGGGCCGCTTCTCCAGCTGAATATAGCGGTTGGCGTGAACCGCGGCGCAGTAGATGCAGTGATTGACGAAGGACGCCGCCAGCGCGCCGATCTCGCGCCCACCGCGTGATAATCCGCCGTCACTATACATGATATCGTTGAAGAGCGGCGTGCGCTCGTTCAGCGCCTCCGCCTCATTGGCGAGCACCAGGACATAGGCCGATACCTTGGTATTGGAAGGGGTGACCTTCAGGGCCGACAATTGCTCGGGCGTCGCCGTCGCGAGATCGACAGGCTTGACGTAGGGATGCCATTCAAGCGCATCGAGGGTGAATTCATGGACGGGCTGTGACATATCAATTGTCCCTCATCATCTTGAGGCCGGCGACGACCAGCACCTGATAATTCACATAGGCAATAAGGCCTGCGAGCGTGACGATATCACGGTCGTCGAGGCCAACGGCGTAGAGTTTCTCAATGTTTTCCCGGGTCGCATTCTTCGGCGTAAGGGTCACGAGATCAACGTGATTTAGAATGGCTTGCAGGCGGGAATCCGTGTGCTGAAGGACCGATGACGGATCAGCGACTGACGCTTGGTCGGAGCCTCCCTCCTCCTCGGCAAGCCGCTCAATGTAGTGCGCATGGAGTTCTTTCGCCTTCCACAAAGCGGACATACGCGCGGCAAGTGCTGCCCGCAAGGCGTAGGAAAAGTTGCGTGGCTCTGCTGGCCTCAAAGCCGCAAGATAGCTGGTCTGCGTCAGATGTTTAAGCTTCGAACGTCGCTCGCGGAGTTTCAGCAGATCGGAGTTGGCATCAAGGCCGAGGACGCGGTCGATCACGTCTTCTGGAGGTGTAGCTGTCATAGTTTTTTCAATCCTCGGAAAGAGCGTCATCCAGAAAGGTCAGGCGGTCCTGCCCCCAATAGAGCGTGTCGCGATAAACCCAGGTGGGGGTTCCAAAGACACCACGCGACTGCGCTTCGGCGTGGCTGTCATGCCAGGCCGCCATGATCTCGGGCGTGTCTTCGAGCGCACGTAGCGCACGACCATCAAGACCCAGGCTGTTTGCCACGGCAATGCGAACGTCCGGATCAGTCACGTCCTGCTCCTCCGCCCATAGGGCGCGCAGAAGCGCATGACTGAGTTCCAGTGCAGGCAAACCCTGCCTGTCGGCCGCAATAACCATGCGCGCGGAAAACTCGTTGTTGGTCGGATAATATCTGGGCTTCAGCACCAACGGCATGCCCAGACGCTTGCGCCAGCGGTCCAGTTCGACGGCGTGGTAGTCCTGCCGCGGCTGGGGTCTGGAACGAAGTGGAACGCCACCGTTTTCGGTGACGATGCGGGTGGGGCGGACGACGACATCAAGATCGTGCTTTTCGACCAGCGCCTTAAACTGTGGCCCGCCCAGATAGGCCCAGGGCGAACTGAGCGCATGGTAATAATAAACGGTTTTTCTGCTCATCGCCTTAACCTCAGGCTGTCTTCTGCATGGAAGGGTCGGCATCCGCGTCGGTCCATTCGGACCCATCGAGTTCAGGCTTTTCGTAAGCCTTCAGCGCTTCCCAGTGATGATCGATGTCCGCGATGAACAGCGAAGCGGCGATACCTCGCGCGAGCCAGAGCGCACCTTCGCTGATGGCCGGAATATCGCCGCTGACTTTGCCCAGACTGACCGATGAACCGTAATTGAAACAATGGATGTGCTGCAGCCAAGGGGCGGCACCCGGCTCTTTCTCGGTGAAGGAGAAGTCGTCTTGCAGCCAGGGAAACCGGCCAAGACCGGGGTTTTCCTCACCTGCTGGCGGTGTGTAGCGGTCCTCCCAGCAGGCGATCTGCCCATTGAACATTTCGAGTTCGGGACGACTGACGGGGTCGATTGAGAATCCCGTTCCCAAAATCACGAAATCGGTCCGAAAGACGCGACCGTTGATTGTCGTGATGACGACCTCGCCGCCCTCTTCCTTCATCGATTGGATACCGCAGTCGAAATGGAAATAGGCGTTGGAATGTCGGCTCACCCTCAGCGTCGAGTTGTGCGGGGCCGGTGTCTGCTGCTTGACGGAATAATCCATGAGACGCCAGCGCCACTCAGGGTCAATTTTCGCGAAGCCGGCGGTGACGCCATAGGATCCGATGCCCATCAACTTGTTGATTGTCGGCATTGTCTTGCGTCTGGCAAGGAGACGCACCTCACCGGCCCCCTGCTCCAGCGCTTCGGCGGCATTGTCCACGGCGGACGCCCCTACCCCGATGACAACGACGCGTTTTCCCTTCAGACGCTGAAAATCAATCATATCGGCGGAATGCGCCCAGCTGACGTGGCGCGGCATGCCCTTCACAAAATCCGGGATCGTCGGTTCTCCAAGACCATCGCGCCCTGTTGCCATCACTAGTTTCCGGGTGATGATCGGGTCAGCCTTCCCACCCTCGATCTCCAGCTCCAGAAGCCCATCGAGCCGCGGGATGACGCGGGTGACGTGGATATTGTTTTCAACCGGGATTTCCATCACCTGCCGGTACCAGCTCAGATATTCCATCCACATGGGTCGCGGGATGCGGAAGAGTTCTTCCCAGGCCTCTTTGCCAAAGCGGGCGGTGTACCAAGCCCTGAAGGTGAGCGACGCCATGCCGAGGGCCGGTCCGAGCAGGTTCTTGGGCGAGCGCAGGGTTTCCATGCGCGCGTAAGTCACCCAGGGGCCCTCCTCACCTTTTGCGGCGCGGTCCACAATCCGTATATTGGCGATCCCTGCCCGTGTCAGGGCATGCCAGGCAACGAGGCCGCACATGCCGCCGCCGATGATCACGACATCGCTGACAAGCTGACCGTCTGAGGTCGAGACCGGTTTCGACCAGTTCGCTGCAGGATAGTTGAGGTAGCACAGATCCTGCCTCACCTGCGCATTGAGCGCCGCGAGTTGCTGCTCCGTTCGGTCTTGCTGTTCCAAAGTCATCAGGTGGTCTCCTGAAATATATTGTTGCCCGTCGGGTCCTGAGAACCGACGGGATGAGGATTAATCGGCCAGGACAACGGCGTCGCGATCGCGCCAACCCATCCAGACCGTCTCGCCATCAAGATGCGAGAGCGCCACCGGATCGAGCTGGGCCGACAGGAGTGCGCCGTTATCGAGGCGGATCGTCAACGTGGTATGTGCGCCCTTGAACACGCGCCGCTCGATCTGGCCCTTGAGGGCAAAACGATCACTCGGCTGCTCGGGCAGACAGAACAGAGCCTCCGGACGCAGCGCAATCGTGACGTGGCTGCCAATGGCGTGATGGTGGCCGTTAAGATCCGCCCGGATCAAACTACCCTGCCAGTCGACCGTAGCGACCCCGCTCTCGGCAGACACCAAACGGCCATCGAGAAAGTTGCTCTGACCAATAAAGTCGGCGACGAAGCGGCTGCGGGGGCGTGCATAGAGATCATCAGGCGCTCCCATCTGCTCGATCCGCCCCTTGTTCATCACCACCACGACGTCAGACATGGTCAGCGCCTCTTCCTGGTCATGGGTGACGAAGATGAAGGTTTTGCCGGTCGTCTGCTGGATCGACTTCAACTCGATCTGCATCTCATGACGCAGCTTGGCGTCGAGTGCCGATAGCGGCTCGTCGAGCAACAAGACATTCGGGTCCGGCGCCAGTGCCCGCATGAGGGCGACGCGCTGGCGCTGACCACCCGACAATTGTTCAGGCATGCGTCCGGCAAAATCCTGCAGCTTGACGAGACCGAGGAGTTCCATGACCCGGCGGTGGATGGACGCCGAATCCAGCCCCTTCAGTTCAAGTCCGAAAGCAATGTTGCGCTGGACTGACAGGTGCGGAAACAGGGCATAGTCCTGAAAGACGATATTGACGTTTCGCCTGTTGGGCGGCAGATGCGAGATCGGCTGCCCGTCAAGGTAAATCTCGCCGGAGGACGGCGTTTCGAACCCGCCCAACATTCTCAGTGTCGTGGATTTGCCGCAACCGGAGGGGCCAAGCAGGGTAACGAATTGGCCCGGCGCGACCTCCAGGTCTAGATCGTCGACAGCAAGGGAAGCGCCGTAAGACTTGTTGACGTTTTTAAAATGAACAACCGGCTGCATAACTCAGCTCCTCGAACGGCGGGTGAAGTGCTCGGCATAAAGGCCGATGGCGGCGGTGACGATGAGAACGATGGTCGCCATCGCATTGATCTCGGGTGACATGCCACCCTGGACTTTGGCGAAGATGAGCATCGGTAGCGTCGGCTTGTATCCGCCCAGGAAGAAGGTGCGCACGAAATCGTCGATACTGGTCAGAACGCAGAAGATCATGCCGCCGATCAGCGCCGGCAGGATGTAGGGGACCGTGACGCGCATGAAGGCGACAAATGCGTCCGCCCCGAGGTCTCTTGCAGCATCGACGAGATTGGCAGGCATGGAACGCAGGCGCGTCAGCACCATGATCACGACAAACGGCACCGCGTGTACGGTGTGGGACAGAATGATGGCGAAGGTGCCCGTGGGGATATCGACCATCCGGATGAATATCCGCATCGAGATGGCGTTGATCAGGCCGGGAACGACGGCAGGCAGGCAGGCGAGCGCAAAGAGAATGGCCTTGCCGCGGATGCCTTCGGTTGAAATCAGCAGGGCAATCCACACACCGATGACGGTCGCTCCGATCGTGGTGGCAAGCGCAATGCCCGCCGAATACACCGAAGCTTCAATGAACTGCTTGTCCTGCAGCACTTTGCCGTACCAGTCCAGGGTCCAGTTACTGATCGGAAAGGCGATGAAGTTCGCGTCCTTGAAGCTCATCGCCATCATCAGGGCCAGCGGCAAAAGCAGATAGATAACGAAAATGGCATAACAGGCACCAAGTGCCGTTTTCGGAAGGTCGTTTAAGGGGGACCGCATCGTCATCTCCTACATCAGCCGGACAGAGCGACCGCCAACGACGCGCATGAAGAGACCAACCGTTGTCAGCGATACGGCGAGCATCAGCATGGCGAAGGCAGCGCCTTCCGGCCATTTGTCGTTGGAGGAGTGGAAGAGCGTCGCGATCACCTCCGGAAAGATGACGGCGTTCGGGCCACCAAGCAGCAGAGGAGCCGCGAAGACACCGACGGCCGTGAGGTAAACCAGGCTGCAGCCGGACACGATACCGTCTTTCGACAGCGGCAGGATAACGCGGCGGAAGCGTTGGAAAGGGCTTGCGCCAAGATCCGCAGCGGCATGCACCAGCTGTACCGGGATCTTTTCTATGGCTGAATAGAGTGGGAGCAGCATGTAGAGCGCCAAGAGGTAGATAACGCCGAAGCTCAGCGAGAAGGACGTGTAGAGCATCGGGATAGGCCGATCGATGACGCCGATCTCGCGCAACAGGACGTTGACGGCTCCCCGATTGGCCAGCAGCATGATGACCGAGAAGGTACGGATCAGTTCTCCGGCCCAGAACGGGATGAGCAGGAGCAGCAGAGCGCGCATACGCTGCTTCGGCTGGAGCACCTTCGCCACGTAATAGGCAACCGGATAAACGATCACCAGGGTCGACACGGTAACGACGGCTGCAAATACGAGGCTGCGTATGAAGGGCAGCACGTAAATCGAATCCGAGAAGAACAGGGCATAGTTGGCGAGCGTATAGCGCGTGGCCTCGTTCGGTTGAGGCGGATAGTTGTCCGTGAAACTGATATTGGCCATTTGCAGGATCGGCCCGACATGCAGGACGAAAAGCCATATCACGGGTATCCCGGCAAGGAGTGCGAGGCGCGCATGCCGACTGTCCGCCAGCCGGCCTATGGTGGTTCGGTAAAGGGTTGAGCCTGTCACCTTGCCAATCCATCCGGAATAATGCGCCGGGGCTGGCGCGCTTTCCTCTCGCAGTTCAGTCATTGTCGTGTTCACCATGATCGTTCCCAGCTCTGGACAAGCTTTTTATTGGGGTCTGCGAACCCGGTACCGGTCGGGTTCGCGTCGCATCGCAACGGTAACTCAGGCAGCCTTGATTTCGGCAGCTGCCTTGTCGATCATCGCGTTCTTCATGGCCCGGTTGACCGAGCTGAAGAACTTGATGCGCTCCATCTGGTCCTGTGGAAGGGCCATGGCGGCCCGTTCGCGATCGTTCAGCAGCTTTTCAACGCCATCAAAGGCTGAGGCAAAGCCCGACTGCCGAACCATGGCAGCCCCGATTTCCGGTGAGGCGAGGATAGCGTCGAGGAAGGCATAGGCAGCATCCGCATTCGGACCGTTCTTCACCACGTTGAAGGAGTAGAGAAACCCGTAGGTGCCTTCCTTCGGAACCGACAGCTCGATGGGGTGGCCGTCCATGATCAGCTTGGCTGTCGGGCCGGACCAGGCCTGCGCGACGTAGATGTCCTCGTTCAGGAACATCTGCTGAACCTCGGAGCCCGCATCATAGTATTTGCGGACCTTGTCCTTTTGCCTGATCAGGAAGTCGCGCGCCTTGTTGGTGGCGTCCTGGGCAACGGCTTCCTTGCCCTCGTAGGTGACATAATCGCCGTCATTGCCTTGATAGAGCATGGTCAGCGAAAGGAAGTCCGAAATGATGTAGGACGTCAGACCCTTGTATTCATCGTCGAACATCGTGCCCCAGCTGTCGGAAGGCTTGGTGTACTCCGTATTGCGGGCCAGACCTTCAAAGCCCGCCAAAAGCGGAACGCCGTAGGTGGAGCCGTTGATGGTAAGCTGCGGCGCGCCTTTGTAGGCTGCAGCCAACTTGTCCCAATTCTTCAGTCGGCCGGTGTCAAGCGGCGTGAGGAGGTTGGAACCGATGAACTGGGAGAGCCGGTGGCCGGTTACCGTCACGATATCGGTCGATGGTGTGGCGCCTTCGGCCGTCAGGATGTTGTATTGCTTGCCCTGGTCGTCTGTCAGACGGATGCGGATCTCGATCCCCGTGTCCTTTTGAAACTGATCGATGAAAGACTGCGGCACGAACTTGTCATATGTCGTGATGTTTACGACCTTGCCTTGCGCGTGGGCGGAGCGCATCAGGCTGGGCGCCGCAAGGATGCCGGAGCCGGCGGCGAGCAGTTTAAGGGTGGAACGGCGGGTCGCATTAAACTCTTTCATGGCACTCTCCTTTGTTGTTTTTTGATGGCGTCGATGAGGCAGAGACATTATGATTTAGGGAACGTCTCCTTCGACGGTTCCCCCATAGGTGACATCCGCAAGACGTCCTGACGTGCGGGGATCGTGAGCGGTGAAATCGGGCATGCGTGCCGAGGCGACACGGATAATCAGCTGGATCAGCTCCTGGGCGGTGGCCGACAGCGGGCGCGCTGTTGCCGAGAAAATTCCCCAGAGAAACGGAATGTCGACGTCGAGCGGTCGGACAGTCACGCCCGCGGTCAAGGGACCGTAAGCGGTAGCCGGTTCAACGATCGCAATTCCCATACCGGTCGACGCGACCTGTACCGCACTCATCGCCGCACTCGTGGCGATGATCCGCCGTGCACGGACATTTGCCTCCTGCAGCGCCTTGTCGACGCGACGACGCAACCGGAATGGGTTTGCAAGCGTAATGATCGTCTGGTCGGCAAGGTCGCTAATAGAAACGACATCCTTGGCGGCCAGCGGATCGTTGACGGACAAGACCGCCGCACAGCGGCCCTGGAAATAGCCATGCGCCTCGAGACCCGGTTGCTCAGCCGGAAGCGATGTCACACAGAAATCTGCAGTCCGTCCCAGCACAGCCTGGACCGCAGCCTCGGCCGGCATGCTTCTTAAAAAAACCGTGTGCGGCAGAAGGGCTTCGGGTAACTCCGCAAGCGCGAGTGGCACCATTCCGGTGGCAAAAGCAGGGGTCGCCGCGATCTCGACCGGCTCAGGCTCCTTGAGACTGATGCGTTGGGCACGGTTGCGCAGATGCTCGATGCCGCTGATGAAGCGCTCCGCTTCGGCGTGGAAAGCCACCCCCTTGTCACTCGGCGTGATACGCGGGCCATTGCGATCGAACAGCGGAAATCCAAGCGATGTCTCGAGATCCTGAATGAGGCGCGTCACCTGAGATTGCGAACGGTCAAGGAGGCGCGCAGCACCGGTAATGCTGCCTGCGGACATAACCGCCAGAAACGCCTCTAACTCGCGTATCTCCATCGCTATCATGCATCCTTTGCATTATGACAAATTTAATGTGCATTAAACGCATGATGTCTGCTAGTGACAAAAGAGAATTTTTCGTTCGACGGGCAGAAGATGAAAAATATGGCTCGCTGACTTCGAACTGTGCAGAAAATTAAGCTTCTAGCCTTGGCTTTTGGTAATGCAGCAGACGCTTTTACTCGAAGCAGTCATATCTGCTAAGGGGTTAGGCAGGGGCGCGCGAATTAAACAGGCAGAGCACCCGAGCGAGCGGCTGTGGCGGGCGAGACAAGATGATGCATTTGCGCAACGATCGGCAGGCAAAGTTCAGAACCGGTTTGTGAGTTGCGCGAAGGGTAGTGACCAGAGGATGGGTCATGCCCACTCCTACAACCGAAAGGATAGATGACATGCGGATAGCCATTCTCGGTGCGGGATCGATTGCCTACGGCGTGGCGGCTTTTCTCGCCGAAGCGGGACATAGCCCGTCGCTGTGGTCACCCTCCGGCCGCAGCGGCAAACCATTGTCGCAAGGCGAACCGCTTACCGCCACGGGGGCTTTGGACTTCGTCGGGCCCGTCGAGGTCGCAGCAAGCTGTGAGGCCGCCATTTCGGATGCGGATGCCGTCATCATTGCCATGCCAGCCAACGGGCATCGCGCGGCCATCGATGCAGCGCTGCCGCATCTACGATCGGGCCTGCCTGTCATCATCAGTTCCCATAGCTCCTTTGGAGCGCTTTATCTGTCGAAGCGGCTCGCCGAGCGACAGCTCGATTTGCCGATCATCGCCTGGGGGACGACGCTTCTGACGGCGCGCCGTCAGCCGGACGGGCACAGCGTCGTTGTGAACACCATTCGCCAGAAGGTGGACTTTGCCACCTTGCCGAAGTCTGCAGCTCAGGAGGGTCATAGCCTGTGCACTGAACTCTTCGGTGATCGTTTCGTCGAACGCGACGGTTTGCTCGCTATCGCGCTCTCAAACCTCAATCCGCAAAATCACCTCGGGATCGCATTGCTCAATCTGACACGGATGGAAAAGGCAGAGAGCTGGGGACAGGGTGAGCATGTGACCCCGGCAGTCGGGCAGTTGATCGAAGCGCTCGACGCCGAGCGACTCTCAATCGCGGAGAGCTTTGGCCTTGGGGTGAAGACGGTCCGAGAGCACTTTTCTCTCTCCTTTCATGTACCCCTCGCCTCTGTGTCGGAAATGAACCAGCAGATGCATCGCGAGGGACGAGGCGGGATGGGACCTTCCTCCATCGACAGCCGCTACATCTTCGAGGATGTGCCCTTTGGTCTTTTACCGACGGTCCTTCTTGGCCGCATCGTCAACCGTCCTGCCATCCTCCATGAAGCCGGTATTCGCATCTTCACCGCGTCGGTCGCGCGCAACCTGGAAGCTGACAATGACCTGCTGCCGGAGCTTTCGCTTGATCATCTCGCTCCGGGGGAGCTGCGGGATCTTTGCGAAAACGGATTTTCGCCGGCGTAAGTAGCGCCCTCACCCCAGCAGGGAGCGGGATCATCTGAGCCCCATCACGCAGTCGAGAATACGTGCAAGCGCTTCGGTATCGATGTCACTATCAACGCGGATACTGCGGCCACGTCCAAGTTCGATCGTTACATCGCTTCGCTTCCGACGAGAATGGGGATGTCGGGGCAGTCCCGGTTGTACAGCAGGGACGGCCAGCGCGGTTTCGGCAACGATCACCGGCACCAAGGTGTTGCCGTCTCGATGTTCGGCTTCTCGATCCTGCAGAGCTCTTTGCGCCAACGAAGAGCTGGCTAACGTGAACCCCAGCATCACGCGCAACCTCAGAGATGATCGCTCCCGGTTCGAGGCAGGCAGCAACGAACTGCACCTTCCCCTCAAGAGACCAATGCCGACGTGGAAATTACCAATGCCGCCAAGAAAAAGTGTGCAAAATGCACTCGATTCCGCGTCATTACGCGATTTGCACGGCGCGCTGCTCGACATCGTCAGTGCGATGAACCGGCCGCCGTAGCGTGATGGACATATGGTCCGGGAGGTGGGGATCGCGCTGGACCGCGCGTTGTTTCCGCTGCCGGTCATGATCGAGCGCCTGGGGCCGACCGGTATCGTTGATCTCGCTGACCGCGTCGGGCGCGACTACACCACCGTCAGCCGGCAGGTCTCGAAGCTGGAGGAATTCGGCCTTGCCACACGTTAGGAAAGCGCCGCCGACCACCGCATCCGCGAGGCAGCCATCACAGCCCAAGGCAAGGCCATGACCGGCAAGGTTGATAACGCTCGGGACAAGATGGCTCGCGAGATTTTCGCGGATTGGGACGAAGGCGAGGTCAAGGAGCTCATCCGCCTTATGCGTCGCTTTGCAGACGCCGTGACGGGGGGAAGTTGACGTGTCACTCTGTGGGCAAAAAGGGACTTCCGGATAGTAGAAAGAAGCTCTTGATTGGAATCGAACCGACGACGATCAGATTCTAAGCTATACGAGCTACCGACCGAACAAGGCGCTGGTGATCGTAGGTTTTACTCAGCCGCGTCAGTTCCAAAGAGCTTTCGGCTCTCCCATTCCTGTGGCGTCAACGTCTTGATGTCGAACTGATCGCGGGTACGGGCATAAGTATGTCCGCCCATGCGGCCGACGGCGTCCATCATCTGCTGATCGATATGTAAATTGGACGCACTGACCGCATCGCTGCGAATGAAGACGCCGACGACTTCGCCGAGGATGATCTCGCGGGCAGGCCCTACCTGCAACGTCGTGTGACGACGGCACTCAAGCGCCGCGGGTGCCGCGAGAACGCGTGGGCTGCACACCATCTCACCCTTTACTGTTTCGAGACCCGCCTCCTCCATCTCGTTGATGCCTGGACCGAATTTGATGGCGCAGATCTCCATCTGATCCACGAGCGCGTTGTCACAGATATGCACGGTAAATTCGCCGGTTTCGCGGATATTACGGGCAGTATCCTTGAAGCGCATGTCGGCGTAATTCTCGACGCCGATCGCAACGATTGCCGGATCATGGGTCAGCACATTGAAGAAGCTGAACGGCCCGGCATTGGGGCGACCGTCTCTGTCGACGGTTGTCACAAGTGCAATCGGGCGCGGGATGACCGTACCGATCAAGATTTTGTAGCGCTCGCGTTCGGTGAGCTTGGCGAAATCGAAATGGGTGTGAGAAAGGATCGTCTCGGTCATGTCAAATCTCGGCAGCGATGCGGTGGGTTTCAAGCGGAGTATGGCGCGACAGGTTTTCGAACCCGCCTTTGGTCACGACGTACATGTCACCGACATTGCAGCCGGCCGACAGCGGTTCCAGCCACTGGGTGTGCAGCACGAAGACCATGCCCTCTTCCATCCGGTCGTAATTGTGGGAGGAGATGTTGAAACTGTTCTGCCCGCCGGCCATGCCGACCGAGTGGCCAAGGTTGGGGTTATGCGGGCCGTGCGTCGCCGGATAGACATGCATGAGCGTGCGGCCCTGCGCCTCCCAGTCGATGTTCTTAACATATTGCCGCGGGATAAGCCTCGCGCTGCCATCATCCATCGGTGCCCAGTTGTACGGCATGGTGCGGGCTTCCGGTGAGGCCAGCATGCCGTGCTCGATCATCGGTTCGAAGGCTGCATTGTTGATATCGCGCATCAACGCACCAGGCCGGATCAGCTTTTCAGCCCGCTTGACGCCTTCGGTACAGGCGGCGAGCACCTCTTCCTGGCGCTTAGTGATCTCACCGATTGCGATCATCCGAGCGGTCTGCGCGGTGTAGCCACGATAGGTGACATTGGAGACATAGAGATTGATCAGGTCCCCCGGTCGCACGACATGCCCATAAGGCTTGCCACAATGGGTGCCGAACTCGTTGATACCGATCTGGTAGCCATCACCGGTTTCGCCGCCGAAGGAGAGTTGCGCCTGGGTGAAGGCTGCATAGATTTCGTGGTCAGTCACGCCGGGTTTTGCCACGTGATAGGCCGCCTGCGTGGCGATGCTGACCAATTGGGCGGCGGCCCGAAACATCTCGATCTCGCGCGGCGAGCGGACCTTTTGCATGCGGTCGAGAATGGCGTTGTCCGCGACGAATTTCACCCTTGGCATCAACTCATCGAGACCTGCCCAGAAGGTCAGCGAGGTGCGGTCACCGATGCGGCCGATCTGCGCTTTCGATAGCCCCATGTTTCCAAGCAGTTCTGCGCATTTCTCTGCCGTCTTGATAACGCTGTCGCCCGGACGATCGGCATATTCCCGCCCGATCGGACCAATCTGCCAGATGTCCTCCAGCAGAACCGGTTCGCCGCCCGGCGGCAGAAGTACGGACTGGGTAAAGAAGGACAAAAGCACCATAGGCTTGTCGACATCCGTCGGGATGATCAGCACGCCTTCCCGCATCCAATCGCAGATGTAGCGCAGATAGTGGTTCGACGTGTGAAACCAGCCCACCCCGCCAGTATGGACAATTAGCGCGTCATGTCCGGCCTCCACTGCCTGACGGCGGATGCGGCTCAGACGATCCTCGAATTCCGCGACCGGCAGCGGTAAGGGTGCTGCGAAATCGAAATCCGGCTGGAAATCGGCAAGAAGCGAGCCGATGCGATAGGCTCCTGCTCTGGTGGCAGTGATGTTCATGGGGTATCCCTTCCAAAATTGTTCATGTTCGTCAGGCTTGTCGCGTGGGCGCCAGCACCCGCCTGGCCACCAGCATCACCACCAGCGTCAGGCCGATCAGCAGGCCGGACATTGCCGCAACGCGCACGTCGAGCGACTCCTCGATCAGCGCAAACATCCTGAGCGGCAGCACTGTCGTCTGCGCATCGGCCAGGAAGAGCGAGACGGAAACATTGTCGAGCGACTGGATGAAGACGAGAAATGCGCCGGCGAGAATGCCGGGTGTCAGCAAGGGCAGGCTGACGCGCCTCAGGGTGGTGAACCACGTAGCCCCCATCACCGTCGAAGCTTCCGCCAGCGAAGGATTGATGCCCTGAGCAACAACGGACGCGGCGCGGTACATCAGTGGCCCGAAGACGACCACATGGCCGATCACGGTCAGCCAGAGCGATGGCTGCAGACCGACGAAATTCGCGACAATCAGAGCCGCCAGACCGTAAACGAGGCTCGGCAGCACCAGCGGCGCGAGAAGCAGCGGCTCGATCGTGTTGACCGAACGACGTTGCATCCGTGCCATGCCTATGGTTGCGGGCACGGCAAAAAGCAGCGAGCCAAGAACGGCAAGGCCTGCAATCTTCAGCGAGTTGCCAGCCGCAATATGTTCGGTCCCGGAGCGGATGGGATCGAGCAACGCCTCATACCAACGCAGCGAAAAACCCTCCGGCGGATATTTGAGTGTCTGCCCTGAAGTAAACGACATGGTGATCGCGATGACGATCGGGGCCACCAGGTAGATCAGGCTCACACCGCCGAAGCCGAACACAAATGCCTTGTAGAGAATAGCGGGGACCGGGTTTTCGGATTTTCTACGCATGGCCGACGAGCCTCCGGTGACGGGAAATCATGGTCATGGCAACGAGCAGCATGCCGGTAGACATGAGAAGTACAACGGCGATCGCAGACGCCATCGGCCAATCGAAGAGCGTGCCGACCTCGCGGTAGATCAATTGAGGCACATAGACGTTGCGGGCGCCGCCGATCACCGCCTGGGTGACGAACGAAGCGCTGGTGCTGGCAAAGACGAGAATCCAACCGGCCAGAAGTCCAGGCAGCATCATCGGCAAAAGGACCGTGACGAGAATGCGCCATGGTCCGGCGCCCGAAACCTGCGCAGCCTCGGTATAGGTGACGGGGATGCGCGACAGGATCGCCACCAGCGGCAGGATGATCAGCGGCAGGTCGATCTGGCACATGGCCATCACAAGTCCAAGTTCCGTCGACATCAGCGTGAAGGGACGCTCGGCCAGTCCAAGCGCCACGAATGTCTCGCTGATCGGCCCCTGTCGCCCGAGAATGACGATCCAGGCAAAGGTCCGAACCACATTGCTGGTCAACATCGGGATCAGCGTCAGAAAAATGATGATCTGGCGCGCGGTCTTGCCGCTGTGCCAGTAGAGCAGCGCGATCGGTACACCGAGCAGCGTCGTGGTGACGATGGTCTGTGCCCCAAGCTTGGCAGTGTTGATGAGAACGCGATAGTTGAACGCATCGCCGAGGAAGCGGGCGTAATTGTGCAGGGAGAGACCGTCGGGGCCAATGAAGCTGAACCCGACAAGGACGGCGAGCGGCGTCGCGAAGAACGCCACCGACAGCAGAAGCATCGGGATAACGTACGGGAAGCCGCTCGCTTTCATGGTGCTACCTCAACCGGCGACAAGAGCGTCGAACTGGCGAATCCATTCCGGCCGGTTCTTGTTGATCGCCGCCCAGTCCGGATAGACGAGCGAGGCAAGCTGTTCGCGCTTCACATAGGCCTCGATGCCCGGCGTCAGCTCCACTTCTTTGTTTGTCGGGAACATTTCCTGTGGCGGCATTTTTAACTTGTCCTGCGCCGCTTTCGAGATCGCCGCATCCATATAGGCGTAGGCGGCGTCAACGTTCTTGGCGCCCTTCGTCAGATGGATGTTCACCGGAGCTGCGGGCGAACCCGTCTCCGGCTGGACGAATTCGGCCTTCAGCCCCATCGCCTTCAGCTTGGCAACATTCCCGGTCGAGCACATGAAGACCGCAATTTCGCCCTGTTGGAACAGGGTCATCTGGTGGTTCGTGCTGGCAACCACGCCCTTGATGTGTTCCGGGTGTTCCTTGAACAGCTTGAACACGGCGTCCATGTCGATGGGACCCGAGCCATAAATCTTGGCGATTTCGGTATAGGCCATCACGCCTGTGTTGGAGGCAAAGCCGGTCCATGACACCAAGCCTTTGTAGGCCGGGTTTTCAAAGAGATCGCGGTAGCCCTTCGGCGCCGGGACGAGATCGGGATTATAGGCAATGCCGTTCACCTCGATCGTGACGGTCGGGCCATATTCGCCCTGGAAGGCCGGATCGAGCATTCCCCAGTTCTTGAGCTTCGACGGGTCGATCTTATTGATAAGATCGTTCTCGACGGCGATGGCCATCTGGCCGGGCGACATCAAAAGCGTGTCGTAAGGCGGGTTGCCGGGACTTGCCATGACCTTGGCGAGTTGGTCCTGCGCCATTGCCGGGGCGACGGTCAGATCGAAGCCGGCCTCCTTTACGAGGGGCGTCAGTACTGTGCGATAGCCATCCTCCCAATTGCCTGGAAAGGTCGCGGCAACAGCTGTGCTACCAGCCGCGCGGGCAGCGAAAGGAACCGCTGCTGCAACCGCCGCACCGGCGGCAAGCAGTCCGAAACGGCGTCTTGTGATGTTGAAGTCCTGCATCTGTTCACCTCTGTTGTTGTTATTCACGGGATGCTTCCGGTTCGCTCGGAAAGGCGTGACACCTGATGGTGTCTATCTCGGCAAAGAGCTCTGCTCCCGGCTCGGGAATGAAGGTCGAAGGTCCGCGGACCTCCGAGGAGCGAAGGTTTGTCCCGTCTTCGAGAAGGAGATCATGGACAAGGGTGGGACCAAGCGGCACTGACACGGTCAGCCGTGCCGGCAGGGCCGGTGCGCCCGGTGCCGCAGACAGACGCACATCTTCGGGGCGGCAGGTGATCGTGATCTTGGAGCCCGTCGTGAAATTCAGGCGGCGCGGCAGAACGAGGACCCTGCCATTCGCGAGGGAGATGGTGGTTGCCTCCGCCTCCACCCGGTCCACCGTTCCATGCAACACATTGGCCTGACCGATGAAGGTATTGACGAAGAGAGACCTCGGTCGGTCATAAACGGCCATCGGTGTATCAATTTGCTCGACATTGCCCTTGTTCATGAGCACCAGACGGCCAGCTAGGCTCTGCGCCTCCTCCTGGTCATGCGTCACGATCAACGTCGTGATGCCAAGCGTCTTCTGCAGATGGAGAAGCTCGACCTGCAGGTCGAAACGGAGCGCCCGGTCCAAGGCACCGAACGGTTCGTCGAGAAGCAGAAGTGAAGGCCTTCCGGCAATCGCGCGGGCCACTGCCACGCGTTGCTGCTGGCCACCGGAAAGCTCACGCGGCAGCCGATGGCCAAATCCCTTCAACTGCACGAGCGAGAGCATTTCCTCAATCCGCTCGCGGCGCTCGGTGCGTCCCACTTTCTGGCATGCCAGCGGATAGGCGATGTTCTCGGCGACCGTCAGGTGTGGAAACAGCGCATAGTTCTGGAAAACCATGCCGATACCGCGCGCACGCGCCGAAACATTGGCGATGTCTTCGCCTCCGAGCTGGATCACACCGCTTTTCGGTTGGATCAGGCCTGCGATGGCGCGCAACACGGTGGATTTTCCGCAGCCGCTCGGTCCGAGGAGCGCGACGATCTCACCGGCGGCTATCTCGAAAGAAATGTCGCTGATCGCATTCAGTCCGCCATAGCTATGGGTCAGGCCACGAACGCTAAGCTGCTTGCCTTCTGCTGCATTCGAGGTCTGCGACATGAATGTCCCCTTCGGTTGCGCCTGAACAGCCGAGGGCACGGTGCTCGTCGGTATCAGGGGGAAATGTTTTCGATCAACAATTTTGGGTTCGCTTTGGGTCATGGAAACAGCAGAGGCAAGCCGCGTGCCAACCACGCTTTCAGTGCTATGTTGCAATCAATAAGCTGCTAAAAATACTGCGTTATTTATGAATTTTTTTCTCTCGAATGTTCATGATTTTTCTTATTCGTATGTTTGTGCGAACTCATTAATTGTGCAGTATCGGGGTGCAACGGCGATTTGTTGTGCAGATTTTTTGGTGCTTAAACCACCGGCCGCGCTAATCAGGTTCCTTTAGCGCGGATCAAGTCAACGGAGCGCCGTAACTATAACTAATATTCCTCAATTATATCATATAGTTAATTCTATTCGTTACACACTAAAAGCACGGCGATTTCCTGCGAGCATTCTTTTATCATTTACTTTCTAATATTTATGCGAAACCAAATTCGTAGATAAACTAAAGTTCTATAAGAAAAATATAAGCGAGTAAAAACAGTCGCATGGGAGCCCTCGAGGTCAAACTGGCATGCTGATTGCATCGCCTAACTCTGAAAATTCACGACGACAAAAATAAAGGGGTTCCGCATGCACAGCTTCAAGCAGACTCTTACAGCCACCCTGGCGGGCGCTGCTTTCGCTCTCCTCGCTTCAACCACACAGGCTGCAGAAGGCAAACCGGTGACTATCGCGCCGGAGGCAGATATAGCCAAGCTTCCAGGTGTTGCATTCAATCAAGACCTGGCAGATCGCCTTCCTTCCGCGATCAAGGACAAGAAGGTCGTGAAGGTTGCCACGGATCTGACGCCACCGATCAGTTTCCAGGACGAGGCCGGAAAGCTCATCGGCATCGATGCTGATCTTGCAGCCGCGCTGGGCGTCATCCTCGGCGTCGACGTCCAGATGACCAATGTCGGGGCGGGCGCAGCCATCGTCCCCGCTGTGCTGTCCAAGCGTTTCGACATGACCCTTTCCGGCATCAATGACGACGTGGAGTTGGAAAAGCAGGTCGATGTGATCGACTACATGTATGACGCAACGACCATCATGACGATCAAGGGCAATCCGCTCAGCATCAAGAGCATGGAAGACCTCTGTGGCAAGAAGGTTGCCGTACCGGTCGGCACATTCCAGAACAGATTGGTCGTCGCTGCCTCGGCAAAATGCAAGACCACGCCAATCGAGATCATATCCATCCCGAAAATGCCTGACGTCCTGCAGGCGGTGCGAACAGGCCGCGCCGATGCGACCGTCAACGGTTACGCAACGAGCGTCTACACCACCGAAAAGCAAACCGGCAAAGGCGTTGGCCTGCAAGCCCTGCCCGATGTCCGCCTCACTGTCGGTTATCTTGGCATGCTGGTCTCAAAGGATAATCCGGAGCTCCGGGATGCCGTGATCGCCTCGCTCCAGCACATGGTCGATAGCGGCGCCTATCAGACCATCATGGAGAAATGGAGCCTCGGCCCGCTTGCGGTAAAGACCGTCAAGTTCAACGATGCCGCCTCGATGCCGGTGGATTGAACCATGGCACTCTTTGCGCAACCGATCAGCATGACCGTCGCCCCGCCAAACGGCAAACCTGTACGGTGGGGCCAACTTGCAACTGGCAGCATCGCGATCCTCATGCTGGCCCTCATGACCTTGGCTATCGGGCGCAATCAGAGCGTCCAGTGGAGCGAGATCCCGCGCTACATGATCGACCCCGTCATTCTTGGCGGCGTCATTCTGACCCTCGAACTGACAGCCGGCGCCATGGTCGCCGGCATCATCATCGGTTGTCTCGTCGCCGTCATGGCAACGAGCCAGAACATCGTTCTCAAGGCGATCGCCGTCGCCTTTGTCTGGTGGTTTCGCGGCGTACCGCTAATCGTTCAGATATTCTTCTGGTTCAACATCGCGCTCTTCGTCCCCGAGATCGGATTTGGTTCATGGTCGGTTTCGGTAAACGACATCGTAACACCCGCTTTCGCAGGCTTTTTGGCGCTGGGTCTGCACGAGGCGGCAAATATGAGTGAGATCATTCGCAGCGGCCTGACTGCCGTGGATCGGGGACAGCGCGAGGCCGCATCGTCTCTGGGCCTCAGACCACTACAGACTCTGCGAACCGTGGTCCTCCCTCAGGCAATACGTCTGATCGTGCCGCCGACCGGAAACCAGGCGATTGGCATGCTGAAGGCGAGTGCCATCGTCTCGGTTATCGGCATGCAGGATTTGTTGACGCAGGCGCAGGCCATCTACGCCCGTAACTTCCTGGTCATCGAACTCCTGTGCGTTGCCTCGCTTTGGTATCTTGGGATCACCACGATCGCATCGATAGGCCAGCACTATCTGGAACGGAAACTCGCGCCGAAAGGCCGCTCGAACAGCGACAAGATTTGAGTATTTGGACGCCTAAGCGCCGCCAGTGGCGCCAGGAAAATCAACCAAAAAAGAGATCGCCACCGCAGCGCATCCCATCAGGAAACATCAAGGAGAGACCACTATGAAACTGGGTATCGACAGCCAAAAACTTCCAGAGTTCGTGAAACGCGGGCCGCTCGCAAGCCTCGACCTTGTCAAGGAACTCGGCCTTGGAGGCCTGTTCTTCCCGACAGTTCTCGACATGAGCCCGACACTCGACAAGGCTGCCCTTCGCGACATCCGCGAGAAAGCCGATGAACTGGGGCTTTACCTCGAAAGCGGCGTCGGCAAGATAAATCCCTATTGCAGCGCCGAGGCTCCGGAGTTTCGCGCAATCGGCGAGGGCGATGTCATTTTGGGCTTTACCCGGATGATCGAGGCAAGCGCCTCGATCGGTTGCCATGAACTATGGATCTCGCCGGGCAATTTTAAATCGGAATATCGTGGCAGGCTGGCGAACGACCGCTTCCGCACCGACGTCACCTGGGACGAGCAGTTGCAGGCAATCGAGAAGGTCTTGCTGAAGCTCGCTCCCGTCGCGCGCGCCACTGGTGTCCATCTCAATATGGAAACCCATGACGAGATCACGTCTTTCGAGATCATGCGGTTGATCGAGAAAATCGGTGAGGACTGCATGGGCGTCGTCTTCGACACGGCCAACGGTCTGCAGCGCGGGGAACATCCGGTTTACGCGGCAAAACGCGTCGCGCCTTACATTCGCCAGACCCATGTCAAGGACGCCTATGTGGGCCGCGCACCGGGCGGCCTTGATTTCCAGACCCGCCCTGTCGGTCGCGGTATCGTGGATTTTGCCGCGATCATTCCGATCCTGGCCGCTGCGAACCCCGATCTCAATCTCTCGTTGGAAGTTGCAGCCTCCGTCGAAGACAAGCCGCGCAAGGCCAATCCACGCCAGTGTATCGAGATTGAAGACCCCTCATGGCGCGCTGCCCACCCCGACCTGAATGCGGAAGAGCTGGAAGCCTATCTTTCCATGATCGGTGCCTTTGAAAAGCGCGTTGCTTCCGGCGAGATTCCGGATTGGGAGGCCTATGAGGCAAGCAACTACGGCTACCCGACTTATGAGAGGCAGGCCTATAGTTTCGACGCGGCTATCACTTTCATCCGCAACTCAGCCCAGCATATCGAGGAGATCTGCGCCGACAACGGCATCGATCTCTCGGCATCCGTCGCGAAACGCCAAGCGGCTTGATATCGCTGACGGCGGAGATCGCCGCCGTCAGCGTGCAAAACCCCAGGATCTGGTGGATTTCCAGCGCCTGTCAATGTACGCAACAATATGTGTATGGATGTGATCAAATCGAGCGACCGCCGCTCGACTGGATGCGGAGCAGGACATGAAGAAGACGCGTCGGCAAAACCCTAAAGCCGCCCCGAAGGCGCCCATCGCTGCGGAAAGTGCGGAGAATGCCAATGACGATGTCTCTGAGCGCATTCGCACGACCCTGGCCAATGCCATCGGAGAGGGCGCGCTAAAGCCCGGCACCAAAATCCTCGAAGATGCCATTGCGGACCACTTTGGCGTCAGCCGCACCGTCGTTCGTGGCGCTCTCGGCGTGCTGGAAAGCGACCACCTGCTTGAGCGCAAGCGCAACCGCGGCACCTTCGTCGCAGAACCGGGCATCGAAGAAGCTAGGGCTCTGTTTGAGGCGCGCCGCAAGATCGAACACGCGATCCTCGACCTCGTGATGGCCCGTGCCACAACCGAACAACTCGATGCGCTCGAAAAATTGACCGATGAGGAAGAGCATATTCACCACCACGGCGACGAAAAGTCGAAGACGGTGCTCTCTGGAAAATTCCACATCGTGCTGGCAGAGCTTGGCGTCAATGTTGTCATGACCGAAACGCTCTCCAAGATCGTCGCGCGCCTTTCCCTCGTCATGGCACTCTATGGAGAAGACAAGAAGGATGACTGCGGCGCCGACCACCACCGCATGATCGTCGCCGCGTTAAAGGCTAAGGACTTGGCCAAGGCGCAACAGTTGATGGACCACCACCTCGCCGATATCGAAGGCCGTGTACGTCTGACAGCAGGCCAAGGCGATCGACATACCTTCATGGCGGTGTTGGAGAACTTTTCCTGATCATCCGCCTTGAAAGGACTCAAACCGCCGGCCCCGTCGTTCAGTGGTTATGTTCGCGCCGAATATCCCTGCACGGTTAGCTGCTTGCTTTGAGTGAATGGCCGATATGGCGCCGGCTGCAGAGCTCCAGCCCTGCATGCCGGGGTGACATGGCTGTCATAGAGCGCCGGCGACCTCTATGACCGCTTCCGACCCCATTGCGGCCGTTCGATGATAGGAGATGAAAACGACTAATGCGGACCATGTAGATCCCTGTCATCTTGAATCATTTCCGCCGAAGTTTCGGGATTTTTGCGACAACTATAGACAGCCTTACAGCTTAGCTGGCTGAAAGCCACCATTCTCAGCCGTCACGTTTCTTTAAGTACGAATCCATTCGATAAAATTTGAGTCTTAATGCCGCGCGGGTACGCCATTAGTGGTCGACACCATAGAAATCCCACGCGCGGAGACTTCAAATGCGACGATGTTTTCCGAATCCCTTACTGATAGCTGTCATCGCAGCCTTCGACGTCCCTGGTGGTCAGACGCACACGTACGCCCAGTCGAATCCAAAGGCTCAGTTGGGAGCAGGAGGTGCATACGAGATCATCGATAGCGAAGTCTGGGATGTGCCCGATCCGGTTTCGGGTCGCATTTACCAAGTCTTCGTCGCTTTACCACCGTTCTATGTGAAGGAACCTCGGCGGCGCTACCCCGTGCTTTACTTCTAGCAAGCAGTTGCTCACGCCACGAACGCGACTGCGGCTTCCCGTTCCAGCGCCGCCGCGACCGAAGGCGAATCTCAATCCGCTGCATATAGGCCGTGAGTTTCGGCCAGCGGCTGAGGTCAATGCCAAAGCCCTTCATCCAACCGAGGACCGTGAACAGGTAAGCGTCGGCGACCGTGAAGCGGTTGCCTATCAGATAATCCTGCGTCGCGAGACCGGTTTCGATGAGATCGAAACGCCGCGTCAGCTTCGTCTCGAAGAGGTCCCGCACCGTCTTCGGCAGGTTTGTGTTGAACAGCGGGCTCGATCCAGCATGGATCTCGCTGGTGATGAAGTTGAGCCATTCCTAAAGCTGGGCGCGCTCCAAGGTGCCATTGCCTGGGCCAGGCCCGAATCCGGCTTCAGGTCCGCCAGATACTGGACGATCGCCGGCCCTTCGGTCAGGACGTCCCCCGTGTCGAGCGTGAGCGCTGCCACATAGCCTTTTGGATTGATGGTCAGGAAATCAACAGGCTCTGACATGAGCTTTGTGTGATTGTCCACTCGGACTAGATTGTAGGAAAGGCCAAGTTCCTGAAGCACGATGCTTGAGGATTCGAACTTACGCCGATGGCGGACCTATGTCCTCCCGAGAAATGAGCTGACGCATCGCTCATTTGTGATTGAATCTCATTGGCAACCTTACTAACATGTTAGGTCCATGTATTGGAGGTTCGCTCTTTGGTAGAGAAAAAGAAAAGTGATGGCCGTAGTCTGAGAAACGCGGAGGGCCACGTCAATCAGAGAGACCGCGCCTATTCCAGTTTCACGGAGCATCTTCTCTCCCGGCAACTTCGCCCCGGACAATTTGTTTCGCAACGGCAATTGGTCGAGCTTACCCAGTTGCCGCTTGCGGCGATCCGTGAACTGATCCCGCGCCTTGAGGCCGAAGGGCTGCTGGTGACGGTTCCGCAGCGTGGCATGCAGATCGCCCAGGTAGATCTCAATCTGGTGCAGGATGCATTTCAGGTGAGGCTGTTTCTGGAAAAGGAAGCGGTCCAGATATTCGCCAGGCTGGTCAGTGATGAGAAATTGGAGGCGATCCGGCAGGAGCACCTGGATGTCATCGATGCTTGCAACGCTGAACCCGACGCCAATCATGTATCCAAAGCTCTCGTGGACAGGGCACAGGAACTGGATTCGCGATTTCATCACGGGATGATCGATTCCCTGCAGAATTCGATTCTCACCAATATCTACCGTGTGAACGCCATAAAAATTCGGTTGATCCGTCAGGCGCATACGCAGCTCAATCCTCCGCTCGTCCTTCCCACGATGTACGATCACTTGAGCCTCATCGATGCAATTGCCTCACGCGATCCGCCTGCTGCCGCCGCCGCGATGGAGCAGCATATTCACAATGCCAAAAACCGCGCACTCGCACGGTAGACGCCGTTCTGGCAGTTCTTCCGGCCCGGTTCCCTGCGCTCAGGGCAGCCGTGCCAGAGTGTGACATCAATAAAACTACTGCCGAATGCATGACGTCTCCCCAAATAGAATGTCACTATCAATCAAGGTAACATGTTAGACATTGCAGCAGTGAAATTTTCCTGCTAGCTTCCTTCTGTCTTGAGGAGGAGATGCGGTCGTGCAGCAAATCCGCGCCGACCGGAAGGGAGAGAGGTATGCGCCCACATTCTTATCTGGGGGCGATTCGCCATTGAGGAAAAATCACCGAGATTTGGGAGGATATGATTGACATGAACTTTTTCAGGAACAGTCTGGCGGCGGCGTCAAAAATGGTAGCCCTTGCATCATGCGTCGTTTTTACCGGTTCGACTGCGGGAGCCGTCGATTTCAATTGGCGTTCACAGGAAGGCCAGACCATAAATGTTCTCTTCACGAACCATCCTTGGCCGAATGCCATCAAGGATATGACCAGTGAGTTCACGAAAAAGACGGGCATCAAGGTTCGCGTCGAGATTCTCAACGAAGACCCGATCCGCGCGCGTCTGTCTACGCTCATGCAGGCCAGATCATCCGATGTCGATGCTTTCATTTCGCTGAAAATCCGTGAGGGAGCCGTCTACAACAAGGCCGGCTGGTATGCCGATCTCAACCCGCTGCTGAAGGATGCGAGCCTGACGTCGCCGGATTTCAATTTCGAGGATTTCGGCGAAGGGCTTCGCAAGAACGAGATATTTGATGGCAAGCTGACCGGCGTGCCGATCAATGTCGAAGGTCCGCTGTTCTATTGGCGTAAGGATATCTTCGCCAAGTGCAACGTTCCGGAACCGCAATATCTCGAGGACATTCCCGCTGCTGCAAAAACAATCTCGGAATGCGACAAGTCGGTCAACGCCTGGACGGCGCGCGGCGTGCGCAACGCGATCCCCTATCCAATGGCGTCTTTCGTTTTCAATCTTGGCGGCGACTTTAAGTCCGCGGACAAGACCAAGCCGGGTCTGTGCCAGGACAAGACCATAGCTGGTCTGCAGATGTATGGGGATCTTCTGAAAACCTATGGTGCCGTCGGTGCTTCCAACCATTCCTTCCCGCAGGTCGTCGAGCTTCTTGGTCAGGGCAAGGTTGCCATGACGCATGAGTCCTCCAACGAGTTCTCCAATATCGTCAAATTCCCCGGCCGGGCTGAAGACCTTGCCATAAAAGTGCTGCCGCCCGGCAAGGAGAGCGGCATTTCCAAGCCCGTTGCCTTCGGTTGGGGCCTGTCGATGTCGAATTTCTCCAAGCGCAAGGAGGCCACCTGGCTGTTCATGCAATGGGCGACGTCGCCGGAGATCGAGGCCCGTCTCATTCAGGCCGGTGTCGCGCCGCCCCGCAGTTCGGTCTTTGACGGTGCAGATATGAAAAAATTCACCGACGAATTGCCAATCCGCAAGAGCTGGGCCGACGCCATCAGGCAGATCAGCAAAACCGGCACCGGCGATTATGCATCGCCGACCGACAAGGTGCCGCAGACCCGCGAAATCATCGGCAAGGTGGTTCAGGATTATCTGCTCGGCGCCAATACGATCAAGGAGGGCGCCTGCGAGGCGGACAAAGCCTTGCTCGCCCTGCAATAACCCACCTGCTCCAGGAATTCCTCCCGGGAAATCCGGTTCCGGACTGCAAAGTTTGGAGCTGGATCCTCGGCGGGGAGCATTGCTCTCTCCAAGTGTCGCGCAGGCCGCCAGTCAGTTTCTCTGCGGGCGATTTGGCGCGGTTTGAGGGAAGCAATTTCAGACACATATACCATTTTCATGAGGGATCCCCGTGTGATGACCGCTTCGATGCCTTCCCGCATCTCCGGCCCCGGCCAGACTGTTCTTTCCTTTCGCTGGATGATGGCGCCCGCCGTGGCATTCGTCGGCTTGATGATCGTTTTCCCAATTCTCTATGCGATCTGGCTTTCGCTGCGTGAAAACTCGCTCGGCATGGACGACCGTTTCGTCGGTCTTGCGAATTATGTTGAGCTGCTTTCCGACGGCGAATTTCACAACGCTTTCATACTGACATGGGTGCTTTATGGGCTCGCGCTCGCCATGCAGATGGTGATCGGCACCTGGCTTGGTTTCACCCTCAACCGGGTGCGTAGCGCGCGCAATCTCGTTCGCACGGCGGCTATCATGCCCTTCATGATGCCGCCGGTGGTCGTGGGCATGATGGCGATCGTCATTCTCGATCCGGCCGTCGGCGTTGCGAACTGGCTGCTCGGACAGGTGGGGATCGGCCCAAGCCTCTGGCTCGCCGATCCCAAGTGGGTTCTTCTGACGGTTGCCGCCGTCGATACATGGCAATGGTCGCCGTTGATCGGGCTTCTGGTTCTGGGCGGTCTTCAATCCCTGCCGACGAAGGTGTTCGAGGCGGCCGAGATCGATGGGGTTATCGGTTGGAAGAGGCTTGTTCACATCACACTTCCGTTGCTTGCACCGACGCTGCTTTCCGCCGCGATCCTGCGGTCGGTCGACCTGCTGCGTTTCTTCGACGTGATCTACATCACCACGCGCGGGGGGCCGGGCAACGCGTCGACCACGCTCAATATCTATGCTTACCAGCAGGGCTTCGAGTTCTCCCGTTTCGGCTACGCCTCGGCTGGAATGATCACGCTTGCAGCTGTCGTCATGGTCACCGTCGTCGCCTTTTCCCGGCTGCGACAGGCCGTCACCTGGTAAATCGAGGAGGAATTTTGATGCACGAATACGAGGCATATCAGCCTTCCCTTACCGAAAGACTGCGTGGCGGCCTGAGCACCGTCATTCTGGTCATCGCCGCGATCACCCCGATACTCTGGATGATCCTGTCGTCCTTCAAGGACCGCTACGAGGTGACGAAGCTGCCACCGAGCCTCTTTTTCACGCCCACCTTGGACAATTACCGGCAGCTTTTCGAGCGCACGGAATTTCTGTCCAATACGCTGAATTCGCTCATCGTTTCAACGGGCGCGACATTGCTCGGCATCATGCTCGCATTTCCGGCGGCCTTTGCTGTCTCCTGGCATCGCACCACATGGCCCGCGACACTGGCGCTGTTTTCACGCATGGCACCGGGAACGCTGTTCCTGCTGCCCTGGTTCATCATCTTTTCCGAACTCGGGCTCGTCGGTTCCTACACAGTGTTGATCCTGACCCATGCCGTCATCGCCATGCCGGTCGCCCTTTGGACGATGCTGCCCTATTTCGACGCCATGCCGCGCGAACTGGTGGAAGCCGCTCAGATGGATGGCTGCCGTCCGCTGTCGGTGCTCTGGCGCATTGTTCTTCCAGTGGTCATGCCCGGCGTGGTGGTGTCATCCATTCTCTGCTTCATCTTCACCTGGAACTATTTCCTGTTCGCGCTGGCGCTCTCCGGGTTCGACACCAAGACCGCAATCGTTGCGTCGTTCAATTTCATCGGCGAGGGCGTCACCAACTGGGGCGCGCTGATGGCCGCCGCAACCATGATCGCTCTTCCGCCGCTCATTCTTACCCTGCTCGTCCAGCGCCGCCTTGTCGCGGGTCTGTCCGCAGGGGCAGTCAAAGGATAATCCCATGGCCACTCTTTCCATTCAGAACGTCGTCAAGGCTTACGGCGCACACCGTGTCATCCATGGCCTCTCCTTTGATATTGTCGATGGTGAGTTCATTGTCTTCGTCGGTCCTTCCGGCTGCGGAAAATCGACGCTGCTGCGCATGATTGCCGGACTGGAGAATTTTCAGGAGGGTTCGATCTCCATTGACGGCACGGTCGTCAACAGGCTCCGTCCATGGGAACGGGACGTGGCGATGGTGTTTCAGGAATATGCGCTTTATCCCCATATGACGGTGGAAAAGAACATCGGTTTTGCTCTGCGGATGAACGGCGTGCCGGAGGCGCAGGTGAGGCAGCGCGTCGAAGAGGTGTCGCGCACCCTGCAGCTTACTCATCTGATGAAGCGGCGCCCACGCGAACTTTCCGGTGGTCAGCGCCAGCGTGTGGCGATGGGGCGCGCCATGGTGCGCGGACCGAAGGTCTTTCTCTTTGATGAGCCGCTCTCCAATCTCGACGCGCAGCTGCGTGTCGATCTGCGCGCGGAAATCAAACAACTGCACCAGCGGCTCGGCAGCACCATGATCTATGTTACCCACGATCAGGTGGAAGCCATGACCATGGCCGACCGCATTGTTGTGCTGAAGGACGGTCACATCCAGCAGATCGGCGCGCCGCAAGAGCTTTACCGCAACCCGAGAACCCGCTTCGTTGCCGGTTTTATCGGCGCGCCGGCCATGAATTTCCTGCCCGTGCAGCTTTCGAAGGGAGCCGCAACCCTGCCAGATGGCACCCGCATCGCCGTTCCGGTCGAACGCCAGGACTATGAAGGTGCAGCGGAACTCGGCGTGCGCCCGGAACATCTTTCGCTCGATGTGGCCCATCGGGCTTCGTTGTCCGCCACGATTTCCGGTTCCGTTCAGTTGATTGAACCATTGGGAGCCGACACTCTCGCCTTGCTGGATATTGCCGGTAACCGGCTGAATTGCCGCCTGCCGGGCGATATGGCGCCTACGCCGGGCGAAATCCTGACCGTGAGTTTCGATCCCGGTCGCTGCGTTCTGTTCGATCAGGCCGGCGCACGTCTTTAATTCCGATTTTCCGAGAGACACTGCAATGAGCAAGACCGTATTGGTAACGGCAACAAATTATTCCCGCTATTGCGCGGACGCCAAGGCGATGCTGGCGGCGGAAGGTATCGACGTCGTTGAAAACGGCTTCGGGCGGCCGATGACCTTTGATGAATTATCGGCAAGACTTGGCGATGTTGATGCCGTCATCGCTGGTGTCGATACCTGGAACGAACGTGTTTTCAACCTTGCCCCGCGACTGAAGGCGATCGCGCGCTTTGGTGTCGGTGTCGATAATATCGATATCGATGCGGCTCACCGGCATGGCATCGCGGTGACAAATGCGCCGGGCGGCAACGCCAATGCGGTGGCCGAACTGACGCTCGGACTGATCCTTTCGGCAATGCGCCGGATACCCTATCTGCATGATGCCTTGCGTGGCGGCGCGTGGGACCGTTTCGTCGGGCAGGAGCTGATCGGCCGCCGCGTCGGCCTCCTCGGTTTCGGGAACATCGCGCGTAAGATCGCGCGCAAACTCTGCGGTTTCGACGTGGAGGTGATCGCTTACGACAAGTTTCCCGATCAGGTCGCCGCAACGAAGCTTGGCGTGCGGATGTGCGAGATGGACGAGGTGCTTTCGTCTTCGGACATTCTCGTGATGATGATGCCGAGCCTGCCGGAAACGCGCCGTCTCATGGATGCCGGCCGTTTTGCTCGGATGAAACCCGGCTCGATTTTCATAAACACGGCGCGCGGCGCCCTTGTGGACGAGAAGGCACTCTACGACGCCCTCGTCAGCGGCCATCTTCAGGCTGCAGCGATCGATGTCTATGAGACGGAGCCTGCCTTGCCCGACAATCCGCTCTTCACCCTGCCGCAGATTGTCACCACGCCGCACACGGCAGCAGAAACCTACGAAACCTACACCTCCATTGGCCGGATCACCGCCGAGGCCGTGATCGATGTGCTCGCGAACCGCCAGCCACGCAACCAGCTCTGATCCACTCCGGCAAGGCTTCCGAACCGGAACGCCCGAGCCACTATGTTTGACAGGACGAAAACATGACCAAGCGTATCGAAGGCATCATTCCCGTGATGATCACCCCCTTCAGGGACGGCAAGATAGATTTCGAGGGCGTCGCCAATCTCGTGGAATGGTACATCGCCAATGGATCGGACGCGCTGTTTGCCGTTTGTCAGTCTTCCGAGATGATGTTCCTCACCCTAGAGGAGCGGGTCGAACTGGCTGCCTTTGTTAAGAGGGCCGCAGCCGGCCGTATTCCCGTCATTGCCTCGGGGCACATCAGCGAGGCGCTTGAGGATCAGCAAAAGGAGCTCAACGCCATCGCGCGGACGGGTGTTGACGGCATAGTGCTTGTTACCAACCGGATGGATGCCCGGCAGGAGGGCGGCTCTAAGTTTCTCGACGATCTTGGCTGGCTCCTCGATCGTCTTCCTCCCAACCTGCCGCTTGGCCTTTACGAATGCCCGGCGCCCTATCGCCGTCTTATGACCGATGCCGAAATTTCCTTCTGCGCCAACAGCGGTCGTTTCGTTATCCTGAAGGATGTCTCCTGCGATCTTGAAACCGTCAAGCGGCGTGTAGCGCTCACCGCGAATACGCCGCTCGCCATCGTCAACGCCAATGCGGCGATCGCATTCGACGCTATGAAAGCGGGATCGCGCGGCTTTACCGGGGTCTTCACCAATTTTCATCCCGATCTCTACAAATGGCTGCTGACGGAAGCCGGCCGGAAGCCGGAACTGGCTGATGAACTATCAGTTTATCTGGCGCTCGCCGCCATGGCGGAGCCCATGGGTTATCCCAAACTGGCGAAGCTTTATCACCAGCGCCTCGGCACCATAAACGACATCGAAAGCCGTGCGGTGACGTTCGATATTCAGGAGCGTTTCTGGGCGATAGAGCCACTGCTGGACAAGATCATTCAGGGAACCACCGACTTCCGGCAACGGATAATGGCAGCTCGGTAATCGGCTCAGCCCGCTCGTGATCCACCCTTCACTTTTTACGTCAGGTTCTCGAAAGGAATCAACCGTCTCTCGGGACATCGTCAGGGATAGGCCTAGAATAGCCACTGATTTGCCGGAGGTTCCATGTGTTGATGCCCCGTTTAGTAGGTGCCGCCTTTGAGCATGTGACTGGCTGCGGTCATTTGGCAGACCCATCATGCGGTGTTTTGAGGTGTCGCTGTTCGCCACACTCACCGCTATCGTCAACGGCCAGACGCAAAGCAAAGGTGGTTCGGCTCGTCTAAACAGTTCCGGGCGTTTTGCTAAAGGTAAGCGCGGTTGTTGCCCTCGCACTTTGACAAGGTAGCTTGGGCTGTTTCGAAGCCCCCGCTCGATACAGAAGGGCTGGAAGCTCTATTCGCGATCATGATAGGCGAAGAACTCCGGATGGCCGCCGGGAACCGTCCCGCTCACTGGGCCGCCTTCAGAAAATCCAAGGTGGCAAAAGTGCGCTTGGGATCGATCTCAAAGGTTTCTGCTGTGACAACACCCTCAACGACGAAAGGGGCAAGGGCAATACGCGCATCATGTTCGGCTTTCGCCATGGGCAAGGATCGCGCCGCCACCAGCAGGCTTTATTTTGGCCGAGGTCTCTCCGCCTGTTGCCGGCGCTTCTGTTGCGCCGGCTGGCTGTTTTTCGCCCGCTGTTCCCCGGCCCGCTTTATTCTCGCGCGCAGCAACAGGGAGCACAGGTGTCAGCTACCTTTGTCGCAGCTTCTCTCTTTTCGGGCTCTACTGGAGCGAAAGGATTTGTCGCGGCGATGTGAAATGCCTCCTCAAAGCCCGCCATAAGACTGCGTAGCTCAACACCGACGCGACATCTTCTGCGTTCGGGCCTTTCACTTTGTACGCAAAGCAGCCAAGATAGAAACTAGGCAGACAATCCGACACCTATCGACCGCGGTCTCGACGCCACCTCTGCGCGAGAGGCAGTTCGTGTTAAGCGGCCGCGGTCAAGTTGAATACGGCATGCTTCGAGGTTTTCTGTAACCGGTGTTCTGTGCCACATTGTGCGCGCAGCCGCGTGATCTACGATCGACGTTCCCTGGACGATCGACGATGGGTTTTTCCACGGAGACTACCGCGGAGGTTCTCACGGGTCGACGGGAGGTTCATCGTCACTGGCTTGACGAGGTAAAGCCGCGGATCGTCTCGGATCGCTTGCGGCTCGGCGTGACGGTGAACGAAGTGGCGGAACGTACGGTCTGAGGGCGAATCACCTCTCGTCTGGGTCGCCGAGTGTCGCGCCCGTTTGCCGTGCCGAGATTGTAGGGGCGGGAACAAGAGGAGTGCATGACCCGAATCATCCCCGGGCAGCTCTCCTGGTCGGCTCTCAACGGATCAACCTTCGGCCAGTTACGATTTCCAAACAGGAATGACGACGCCACAGTGATGAGAATACGACCGCCCCTCGGTGAACAAAGGAGCGGTCGTAAGATAGGCCAAGAATCTCGCCTTGCTCCTAAGGTGAGAGCTCTTCCAGGACCTTGCCTTTGGTTTCCACGGCAAACAGCATGGTCACAACAGCGCCGATGATCAGAATGAAGGCGAAGGTCGCAAACACGTACTGAATACCCATCGATGACATCACGAACCCCACAAGCATCGGACCGGCAGAGGAACCCAAGCGCAGCCAGGCACTGCCAGCACCCGTCCCTATTGCTCGCATGCGGGTCGGGTAGATTTCGGCCGAATACAGATACAGAGAGAAGGTCACAGTCTGCACGATGGCATAGGCAAGGCCTGCAAAGATCAGGACCTGCATTGGCGATGTTGCGCCAAGCCATGCCAGAATGGCAAGCGGCACAGGAGCCAGAAGCAATGCCCCTGCGTACCAGCGTTTGCGACCGACCTTGTCGATCAGAAGCGCGCAGATGACGGCAGCGACCACGCCTGCCGCAGACGTCATGAAGCCATAGAGAATGCTTGTTTCGAGCGGCAGATTGAACGTCTGGCGATAGAGTGTTGGCAGCCAGGTGATCGTGCCGTTCGCCACCATATAGGCGCAGAACCACATAGCCCAGATCGACAGGGTGCGTTTCAGGTAGATCCCCTGGAAGAGTTCTCTCCAGTCGGACACGCGTTTGGCCGGCGTTGCAATGATCCTTGGTTCGGGAAGCGCCTTCCCGGCCGCCCGAGCGCTTTCTTCCATGCGTTTTACGATGACGTTGGCCTCATCGTATCGGCCTGTTGCTGCCAGCCAGCGTGGAGATTCCTTCAGAAACCAACGCAGCGGGATCATCAGCATGGCAGGGACCAGGCCAACGATGAACATCGCTTTCCAGCCGTAGAGGGGAACCATGAAGTAGCCGATTAGACCCGCGCCAACGAGGCCGAGCAGGAACATGACTTCATAGAGCAGAAAAAAGCGTCCGCGACCTTTCGAGCCGATCAGCTCGTTGATGTAGGCGCTAGCGACGGGCACTTCGCCGCCAGTGCCAATTCCCTGCACAAAGCGGAACGCCATCATCATTCCTGCACCAGCCGCGAACAGGCAGGCGACATCCATGCTGACGAACAGGAGAATGGTGAACAGGAGGACCTTGAGCCGGCCAATCCTTTCCGCGAGCCAGCCGAACAGGATGGCGCCGATGAGCTGCCCCAAATATCCCATCGACAGGATCATACCTGTCTGAGATGGAGTAAGCCCCCACTCCCGGACGAGAACCGGCATCGCATAGGCGATAGCGATAACCGTGTAACCGTCGAAGAAAGTCGCCGCCCCAACGATGTTGCGGGCCCAGAAGACTTCCCTTGTGATGGGGAGGCGCTCCAGGCGGGCGCTGATGTCGGCCTGCGGATCGGCAACAGCCGTCGCGTCAGCCCTTAACGGCTGCATGATATTCATGATGTCCTCCTCGATCCGACGCCAATCTCTCTCCCGGCTACGGATTTGCTTCGTCGTCGTTGCTACGGTGTTTCTGTCGTCCTGTCAGGGATAAACCGATGTGGCATCGCCGCTTAAGCGCCCTGTGATTGGCCACGAGGTTTGCCGCCCGACGCAATGGCGCGCGGGCGGCAGATCGGTCATTCGGCGGCGGCCAGCAACTCCTCGACCCGGCCAATGCCTGCGGCGTCGAAGGCTGCGAAGATTTCCTGTTCCGCCTTCTCGCCGAGGTTCTTCAGCGGCTCGCGGATCGTCGCATGATCGAGGACACCCCGGTGAACAAGGCCGAGTTTGAGAGCGACTGTGCCCTCCATATGCGAGCCGCGGTGGTAGACCGCACGGGTGACTGGCAGCAGCTGTTCGAAAATCTTTCGCGCCTGCGGATAGTCCTGAGCCTTACCCGCCTTGATCAGATCAATCAGAAGCTCCGGCGCGATATTGCCATAGCCAACAAGTAGACCGTCGACATCAAACATCGTCGGCAGCAGCCACTCGTCATGGCAACTGAGGACCTGGAGGTTCGGATTGGCGTTCTTTAGTTCCGGGATTTCCACATACCAGCGCTTCATGTTGCGCACGCCGTTCTTCGTCGCAACGACGCCGGGCTGGGTTGCGATTGCAAGCTGCGTATCAAGGTCATATGACGCCTTGGTCACGTCAGGATACTGGAACAGGATTTCCTGCAGGCCCGATTCTTCCCAGATCGCCTTGTAGCGGTCCTGCGGAGCGCCTCTCTGGAAACCGAAACGAAGCCAGCCGTGGTTTGGATAAACAAGCGCACCGGTGGCACCAGCGGCCTTGCACTTCTTGGCCTCTGCAGCAGCCACGCGGGTTCCTTCACCGGTAATACCGGCGATGATGGGGAGAGAACCGCCAACGGCATCGACGTAAACGCGGATGAGTTCGAGGCGTTCGTCTTCGGTCAGGAACGTGCCCTCGCCGGCGTGGCCGAGAATGACCAGGCTCTTTACGCCTTCCATCGAGGCGAGCCATCTAGCGATTTTGGCATTGGCTGCATAGTCGACCTCGCCATCCCGCGTGAACGCGGTGACGGGTGCCGGGCTCAGGCCGCGAAGATCCATGGGTTGCATCTGATTTCTCCTCCTATCAGCTGCTGGCCATAATCGATCAGCAGTGGGATCGTTAATGGGAACGTTCCCGTTATCGATCTGAATTGTTCTGGAGTCAACTGCCTTTTTCGTGCAATGTATTCGGCAGCGTCAGACAAAAGAATTGGAACGGAAGAAAAGATAATGGAATCAAAGGATCGTCTGCGCCAACCGCGCGTGACCGTTCACAGCGTTGCCGCCGCGGCGGGCGTGTCCAAATCGACCGTCTCGCGCATCCTTGACGAGCGACTGCCGCGATCCGACAGTGAAACTGCCCAGCGTGTCCGCGAGATCGCAGCGGAACTGGGTTATGTGCGGGATGTCTCAGCCGCCAACCTGCGCCGTGGCAGCACGATGACGATCGGCGTCATCGTTCCACGGCTAACAGACACTGTGATGGCCATGCTTTATGAGGCAATCGCTAAAGCCTGCACGCGCTCCGGACGGTTCGCGATCGTTGCAACGACCGAGGACAAACCCCAAGCTGATCGGTTGGCTGCAGAGTCGCTACTCAATCGTGGTGTCGACGGGTTGATCCTCTCCACGGCACGTGGCGACGATGATTTTCCAGACGAGTTGCGAGAACGTGGCGTACCCTATGTTCTGGCACTCAGGACGGATGGCCACAGCCTGTCGGCGGTCGGCGATGATCGCCTCGGCGGCTATCTCGCGACCCGTCATTTGCTGGATTTGGGACATGAGCGGATAGGCGTGATTGCCGGACCGGATTATGCATCTAGCGCAACGGGGCGCGTCGACGGATACCGACACGCCCTTGAGGAGGCATCCATATCCGTTGATCCGCAACTGATCGTCCCATCGACATTCGGTATTCAGTCCGGTGCGGAAGCCATTGAAAAGCTCATGGGACTAGGATGCCGCCCGACCGCAATTTTTGCAGTCAACGACAATACCGCGATTGGCGCTCTCTCAGCATTGAGCAAGATGGGAATTTCGGTGCCCGATGACGTGTCCTTAGTCGGCTACAACGATATCCCCATCGTCAGCCATCTGCCAACGCCACTTACGACCCTGCGCGTTCCTTTTGATCAGATTGCAGCCAACGCCATCGACTTACTCACACATACGACGGCCCTGCGGGATAACCGGATTCTCGTATCTGCTCCGACGTTGATTCCACGCAAGTCTACGGCCAGGCTTGGTAGTTAGCTTGATCCTTATCGAGCGTCCTCGGGTGACGAAAGAGGCAGACTGAGACAGCGGTCGTCACAGAGGCGCTCAGACGACATAACGACGCATGCGTGCTTTTGTGCGTAAGCACGGTGACAGGGCCGCGCACTGATGCCATTGGCACGACTTGTTGCATTGGATTGAGTCACGCGTATAGGCTTCACCTGTATATTGCAGGAGGCCATTGATCGCTATAGTGCGCAACTGCCGTAAAGCGCGCGGGGCCATCATGCTGTGGCCCCCTCAACCCACGCCGTCCTCCCAATAGGGCGGGTCGCCGAACGACGCTTTCAAGTGAGCCGCAAGTGCGCGCAATTTTGCCGAAGGACGACGGCCCTCGGGGTGCGCTAGAAAGACGAATTCCGCGTCCGGCCGAACGCCGACATCGACGATCCTAAGCTTCCCATCGCGAATATCCGGTCCTGCGATGAAGAGCGGAAGGAGTGCGATGCCAAGACCGGCGATTGCCGCATCTCGCAGCATGTCGCCGTTGTTCACTCTGAATCCAATGCGTGCACGAACGATTTCAATGCCTCCAGGCGCAAGGAAACGCCAATCCCCAACACCTCGGTTCGTGTAAAACAGACCCTTATGGGCGGCGAGTTCCGTAGTCGTTGCGGGTGTCCCGTTGACCGCCAGATAGGCTTCGGAGGCCACCAACACACGGCGGCTTGGCGCTAAACGCCAGACCATCAGTCTCGAATCGTCAACCGCCCCATGGCGCACGACACCATCGTAAACGTCTGATGCAATATCGACGCGCCGATCGTCGAGTTCGAGCGACATCTCGATATCGGGATTGGCAGTCAGGAACGGATACAGAGCCGGTCCCAGGTGCATCCGGCCGAAGGTGACAGGCGCAGCAATGCGGATTGGACCGCCCAGCGTTCCACGCCGCTCGGCCAAGTCCGCCGCTGCCTCAGAGACCTCTCGCAGGATTCGCTTGGCGCGTTCGAGAAAGGCAACGCCATCTTCCGTCACTGAAACGCGACGTGTCGTGCGGTGAAGTAGAGTAGCGCCGAGGCTGCGCTCCAATTCCGCCAGTCGTTCGCTCACGACCGATTTTGACAGTCTGAGCGTGCGTGCCGCCCCGCTGATCGAGCCCTCTTCGGCGACAGCCACGAAACTCGCAATACCATCCAGTTTCATTGTTCGATCTTTCCGAAAGGTACGTCTGCCATTGGTACAGTAGTACGAACAGCAAGCTTGCGCCATATTCACACTTACGAAAACCCACACAACGAGAAGGAATTCGGATCATGGATAGGCTCAAAAGCAAGCGGGCGCTCATCACCGGTGGCACCAGCGGCATCGGACTTGAGACAGCACGTCAATTTATCAGTGAGGGTGCACGGGTAGCAGTCACGGGAACCAACCCCGAGACGCTGGATGCTGCACGGCGGGAGCTTGGCCCGAGTGCATTGGTCATCAAGGCAGACGCTGCCGACGTGGATGGCCAGAAGGTCGTCGCTGAAACGATCAGGGAGGCGTTCGGGGGCCTGGACGTCGTCTTCATCAACGCAGGCGTCGCCCTTCTCAAGCCTTTGGAAGCATGGGACGAAAAAGGCTTTGATAGGGTCTTCAACATCAACGTGAAAGGTCCGTATTTTTTGCTGCAGGCACTGCTGCCGATACTGGCCAATCCGGCTTCTATCGTGCTGAACACCTCGGTAAATGCCCACATCGGCATGCCTAACTCGAGTGTCTACGCCGCCTCGAAAGCGGCACTGCAGTCATTCATCCGCACCTTGTCCGGCGAACTGATCGCGCGCGGCATCCGGCTGAATGCGGTGAGCCCAGGTCCCATCTCTACACCGCTCTATGGTAAGCTTGGTTTCACTGAGACTGACCTGAAAAATGTCGCTGAAAGCATTCAAAATCTGGTCCCGGCCGGCCGCTTTGGCGAACCGTCCGAAATTGCAAAGGCAGTAGTGTTCCTGGCATCGGACGAAGCCGCCTACACGGTCGGTAGCGAGATCATGATCGACGGTGGCATGGGCACATTGTGACACTCCCCAAGCACCGGGATCCGGCGACAGTAAAGCGCCGGGTTCCGAAGGTTGGCAGATACCAAGGCGCGCCATCGCTCGTGACGTCTACGTACGGTCAGAGCCCAAGCTGGTCTCCGTGTCCGGTATGAAGGCGCAATACGGTCGTAACGGGCGATCGGCGTACCCCTCAAGAAAATGCCGTTTCGGCGTCTTCGCCTTGATGGGGGCCGAACCCTCGACCCCTTACATTCGATCGCGCTTATCTTGAGAATGGCAGTCTCAAAAGATACTTAACTCCCGTTTCTTATTCGTCGCTCAACGATTTCGGCTTCTAAGCGCAGCACTCCGTCCTGATCCATTCGCGCCATTGCCCGCCGCCCGGCGCGTGCTGTCATTAAGAAACTGGCGGCCCGTCGATCACCCGAAAAGGCATCAATTTGTCGATGATTTGAGTCGTGTATCACCGCGATAAACATTCGGTTTCGCGCCCGTCAGTCGGCCAAATATTTTTCGGAATGCGGCCGGATCAATATAACCCACTGCATATGCGATGCTCTCGACCGAACCATTCGTCGTCTCGAGCAACTGTCGCGCCTTCATGATGCGAACGTTCTGCAGATATTCGGTCAGTTTCAGCCGTGTCGCTCGGAAAAAGCGGCGCTGAAGTGTCCGTTCTGAAAGACGCACGCTCTCCGCCAACTCGCCAATCGACTTTTGCATCTCCGGTGTCGCATGGAACTGGTGCTGGACCTGCAGCACCTCTTTGTCGCCGTGATCGAAGCGCGGAAGAAAAGCCTTGTACCGGCTTTGACTGCGACGCGGCGGATCGACGACGAGAAAGCGTGCCGTCTCAAGCATTACGGTCTGTCCAAGCAGCTTCTCGACAAGGAGCAGACCCAGATCCGCCCAGGCGAGAATGCCGCCGGCGGTGATTACGTCACCATCGTCGATGATCATATTATCAGGCAAGACGTCAATACTGGGAAACTGTTCGGCAAGCCTTTCGGCAAAGGCCCAGTGCGTTGTGGCGCGCCTACCATCCATCAGGCCGGTTTCGGCGAGGACAAACGCTCCAGCACATATAGAGCAGACGGTGACGCCGCGCGCGTGCTGAGACGCGAGCCATTGCGAGGCGGGGCTCATGTTCTGCATTTTCTCCGGCATGATGATGCTCGGTGGCGAGATAACGTAGCTCAGCGAGTGCGGGATTCCAGGGTGTGAATCCCATGAGCATGACACATCCCCATTCTCTATCTTCCAGTAACTGACGCGGATGCTGCGAAGGCTTGTCGGCACCTGCAGATCCGTCGACCATTCGCTGGCGACGCGAAACAGATCGGTCAATCCGTAGACGGCAGCCAACTGGCAGTTCGGGTAGACCAGTAACCCCACCTCGATGAAATCAGCTTCTTTGCGTTTTGCCACTTTTGCCTCGGATAAAGTCATTTCCGCCACGTGTTCCTGTCAGGAGATGGCGATATTTTGTCTTTGTCAAATACGGAATTTGCAAACACAGCGCGACAGGAGAAATTGAATGGCTTCCGATACAGATCGGTTTTTCGTGTCGAGACGCAGCGTACTGCTCGGGAGCCTCGCACTTGCCAGTGTGAGCGTTCCGGCACTCGCCTTCTCACACACCTCTTCCACAGACGGTTCATCACAAGGAGATATCGACATGGGCTTCGTAACAACCAAGGACGGCACTGAAATCTTTTACAAGGACTGGGGTCCAAAAGACGCCCAGCCGATCGTCTTCCACCACGGCTGGCCGCTGTCGTCGGACGATTGGGACGCGCAGATGCTGTTCTTCCTCTCGAAGGGCTATCGCGTCGTCGCCCACGACAGGCGTGGCCATGGCCGCTCTGCCCAGGTCGCCGATGGTCACGATATGGATCATTATGCCGCCGACGCCTTCGCAGTCGTCCAGGCACTAGACCTGAAGAACGCCGTGCATATCGGCCACTCCACCGGCGGCGGTGAAGTCGCCCGCTATGTCGCAAAACACGGCCAGAAGGCCGGTCGCGTTGCCAAGGCTGTCCTCGTCTCGGCCGTTCCGCCGCTGATGGTCAAGACCACGGCCAACCCTGAGGGTCTGCCAATCGAAGTCTTCGATGGTTTCCGCTCGGCACTTGCCGCCAACCGCGCTCAATTCTTCCGTGATGTTCCGGCCGGCCCGTTCTATGGCTTCAACCGGGATGGCGCCAAGGTGCAGGAGGGCGTGATCCAGAATTGGTGGCGCCAGGGCATGATGGGCGGCGCAAAGGCTCATTATGACGGCATCAAGGCCTTTTCCGAAACCGATCAGACGGAAGACCTGACGGCGATCACCGTGCCGACGCTCGTCTTGCACGGCGAAGACGACCAGATCGTGCCGATCGCTGATGCCGCCAGGAAGTCGATCAAGCTTCTGAAGAACGGTCAGATCAAGACCTATCCGGGCTTCTCGCACGGCATGCTCACCGTCAACGCCGACGTTCTCAATCAGGACCTGCTAGCCTTCATCAAGGGCTGATCCCGATTCGACGAGGCCGAGAAGCGCGTCTGGTTCCTGTTCGAGATTTTGCGCGACACCAACAACTGATCTTCCTATCGAGCGGCGTCCATTTTGCGGGCGCCGCTTTTTGTCTGATTGTTCCCAGGCATGGCTGATGGCCACGCGGGAACCGGTCGGATTCCCGCCTATGGCAAGTCGCTTTGAAGCAGCGTGGCCGGGTTGGATGATCGCGACGGGGATCTGCTCCGCGCCTCTGGAGGCCAGGGCGGCTATCTTTTGAATGGCAGAGATCGAAGTGTCGCCCCGCACCCGGCCGGTGCGCGGACCCTCATCATTGTCTGGCTGTATCAACGAAAATGGTCCCGCGATTTAAGGCCGAAGATAAGCCCCCAAATTTTGACGACCCCGCAGAAAGTCTGTTGACAGACAAAGACACCGTAGTTACTGTACCAATCAGTAAAGCCTTTACCAATGAGTACAAAATCAACAATTTCCAAAGGAGTTTACCATGTCACGTCCTCCCGTTCCTCCATTCACATGCAAAACTGCAATCGAAAAGGTCCGCCTGGCCGAAGACGGCTGGAACAGCCGCGATGCCGCCAAGGTCGCCCTCGCCTACACTGTCGACACCCGCTGGCGGAACCGAGTCGAATTCGCGACCAACCGCGAAGAAGCCCAGGCATTTCTGACACGCAAGTGGAACAGGGAGCATGAATACCGCCTCATCAAGGAGCTCTGGGCTTTCACCGGCAATCGCATCGCTGTACGGTACGCCTACGAATATCGCGACGACAACGGCCAGTGGTTCCGCGCATATGGTAACGAGAACTGGGAATTCGCAGAGGACGGCCTGATGGCGCACCGCCACGCATGCATCAACGAAATGCCGATCGCTGAAAGTGATCGCCTCTACCATTGGCCGCTCGGCCGTCGCCCTGACGACCACCCCAGCCTTACCGACTTGGGCCTCTAATAATGGCCCGTTTGGTCGCTGAAAGATCCGACACACTAGCCCCGTTGGCCGAAGTTTTCCGCGAACATGGATACGAAGGTGCGAGCCTTGCCTTGATCGGCAAGGCTACCGGTCTCGGCAAGGGCAGCCTGTACCACTTCTTCCCGAACGGAAAGGAGGAGATGGTCCGGGCTGTGCTCGCCGAAATCGAGCAATGGTTTGAATATTCCGTCTATTCTCCCCTGCGGGACGGAGACGATGCCGACGCCGCAATTGCGACGATGCTCGATGAAACCGCAAAATACTTCAGGTCTGGCCGGCGCGTCTGTCTCGTTGGTGCCTTGGCTGTCGCCAACACCAGAGACCTCTTCGCTCAAGCCATCCGGGGTTACTTCGTCGCCTGGGTAGACGCTCTGCAAGCGGCGCTCGTCCGGCAAGGACGTGACGCTGAGCAGGCGCGTCTCCTGTCGGAAGACGCCGTTCTCGCCATTCAGGGCGCGATCGTTCTGTCTCGAGCGCTGGATGATCCGGCCGTCTTCCAACGGGCTATCGACCAGCTGCATCGGCGACTGATCCTCGAAGGAGCGACTGTACACGACGAAGGCTTTTCAAACGGGTCAACCTAAGGGTCATAGGCATATCACCCGCGGGCTCATCGCGATGATGAAACCGGCGGGCCGCTCAGGCGGCACTGTTTGGTGTTTCGTCGTCCTATCGGTGAGGCCGATCTCCGCCTTGATAAAAGTCGAACCTTCTGCCCATCAATTTGTCATGAATTGAGAGGCAAGGGATCGGTGCCTTCTCCTAGAATCGCAAGGTATCGTCGATAGCTGAACACCCGGCCACGCTTGCGTCCGGTAACCTCATCAACGATGCCCAATCGCTCTAGGTCGGCGAGTGCGGCGTTGACCGTTGGCGCGGACAAACCAGTCACCTGAACAATCTGATTCGCTGTGTGAAAAGGATTTTGCTGGAACAGCTCGTGAATGCGAAGGGCCGACCCAGCTCTATCACTCTCCATCGTTATCCGCTCCCGATCTTCCTTGAAAAGATCGACGATCTGAGTAGCAGCCTCAAACGCTTGATTGGCAGTGTCGGCGACGCCCGTCAGGAAGAACTCCAGCCAAGCTTCCCAATTACCATGTTCGCGAACCTCTTGCAGTAGCCGATAGTACTCTCTCCGATGCGACTTCAGATAGAGGCTGAGGTAGAGCAGCGGCTTTCGCAAAACTCCGTTCATGCAAAGATATAGGGTTACAAGCAGCCGGCCGATACGACCGTTACCATCGAGAAACGGATGGATCGTTTCGAACTGCACGTGCAGCAGGCCAGCTTTGATTAGCGCGGGTAACCGTGATTGGTCGTCGTGCATAAAGCGCTCGAACGCATCCAGGCAACCGGCCATTTCAGTAACGGGTGGCGGTACAAAGAGTGCGTTACCGGGGCGCGTGCCCCCAATCCAATTTTGCGAGCGGCGGAACTCCCCTGGATCCTTAGTGCCTCCCCGCCCACTGTGCAGGAGCTTGGCGTGCATCTCACGGATCAGACGCAACGACATGGGCAACGTTTCCAACCGCTGTAGACCATACATCATGGCGTCAACATAGTTGGAGACTTCACGGATATCATCAACCGGTTGCCCGGCTTGAGCTTCGGTCTCAAACCGCAAGAGATCAGAGAGGGTCGACTGCGTGCCTTCAATCTGCGAGGAAAGAACGGCTTCCTTCCTTACGTACATATAAAGAAAAAGCTCCTGTCTCGGCAGCAGCATTGTGATACCGTCCAGGCGTCCTAGTGCGCGCTCTGCCAAGCTGAGGCGCTCTAGCAATGAAAGCACATCAATTGCCGGCTCGGGCGGCAATGGTGGGGGCACGAACGCCCGTACTGTTTCACTGGCAGCGACCGTTTCGACGAAACGACCCAGGCGATTTCTGGATTGGGAATCAGACATAACCTAATATCAGCCGCGCCCCTTAATTAAGCAAGGCGCATTTCATTTAATTAAGCAACAGACGTAGATAAGTGCGCTTAATTAACGCGCCGACACTGAACTCCTGAGCTTTGGTCCAGGCGGCACAGGCGCCTAATACGATGATTTGGCGCCATTAAAGTGACACGCCCGATACATCCTTTGTTAAAGCTCGCCCCCTATTCCCGCTCGCCCTCGGCACTGGTGCCGAAAGAAACGGAATGAGCATGACCAAACACGACCTTTCATCACGTCATTTTCAGCGAAAAATTTCGGAATTCTGCGAGCTTCGCATCGCGCCGATTACATCCAGGCGGGCGCTGGAGAACATCCGGCCCTTCCTGATCAGCTTAATCATCTACCGGGAATCGCCCCCGCTTCTGAATGGCCATATCGACTGGACGATGATCAGTCAGGCCTGTGGGATCGAAGCCGAGTTGACGGCAGAACTGAAAAAACAGCTCCGGCCAGGCTTGGATGCAATCATCCGCTGGCTCGGCGTACCACCAGCGGCCGAAGAACGACGAGCGCCAAAGTCGACAGTTAGCTCGAGCAAAATGGCGCCCGCCAGGAAAGCAGCTTCCGCATCCTCGACCAGAAAGCCGCAATGCGCGGCGACCGACGGTGCCTTTACCCGGTCTGCGTCGACACAGCGCGGTCCTGCATCAAAACCGATAAGCCCTTTCCCACAGGCACTATTTGAAGCGACAGAAGATCCGGCGAGCTTTCAGGACGCATTGGTCTACCATATGCGTCGGTTCGGCGACACCTATTGGCAACTCTATCGCGCCGTTGTTCATCTGAATGAGACCTTTGACAACAAGACGCTGCTATCCTGGATCCAGGGAGAGCGTGTGCCCCGATCCGTTGCCAGTTTCAATATTCTCCGCCGCATCGAGCGACGCTATCAACTTGCAGAAGGATATTTCAAAGAGAAACTGCCGCATCAGGCGCGCTCGCTTTATGGTCACGAACTTGGTGATATCAGCCCGGCTGAGCGGCGCAGGATTTCATTGCACCTACCCGAGGACTTCAACAGCCTGCCCTTTACCAAGCGCGAGGAGATCCTCGATTGGGTGCGCCGGGTGATCATTTCCGGCTCTACGGAATATCGCCGCTATCAGGCGGCGGCCAGCAAGCAGCGATATGCCATCCGCTTTCCCGGCGTCACTTATGGCAGCAGCTTTCTTTCCTCTCGATCTGTGGCCGCGGCGGCCGGCGCCAATCAGAACGTTGCCGCAGAAATTGTTGATCCTGATCTGCTCTCCGGCGTCGTCGACGCGCCGCCAAGGCTTGCCATGGAAATGGCTGATCTCATCCGTTTCAAAACCTCGACACTGACGGCGATTGGTTTCCAGCGAAATGGCGTCTGGGGTGAGGAAACGGCCTCTCAGAAGATTGAGCACCTCGGCTTGATGTTTGGCGCGCTTGCTGCCTCACCAAACGGTGTCGTGAAGGGCTTTGGTGTGCCAGTCAGCCAGTTAAGCTTCGGCCTCCTCATCTTCCCCGGTGTCTGGGACTGGTATCTGCAGTGGCGGGAACAGCGACGTGGCTTCTACACCAAGTGGGAAGAAGACATGCTGATGGTCGCCCAGGCTCTTACTCGCGCGGAAGTCGGCTGGATACGGCAGCACCCGGAGCTACTTCAGAACGTCAGACCGATTACAGGCTTGATTGAGCAGGAAGAAATCGAATTCGCGGCTCGCGATTGGCATGGCGCCTGTGATGCCTTTCACCGACATGCCGCGAACCGTTCCAAGGAGATCCAGCGAGTGATGCGTGTGCATCGCGATCCATTTGAACCGATCATGTGTGTACTTGAAGCGGACAGTCCGCTAGCCGAATATCGCAAGATCACGGACGAGATCGTGAAACGTATGCCGGACGAGAATAGATATCCACGACCGGCCGCCGAAGCCGTCAGATCATTCCTGTTGCTCCGCCTCGGATTGCATCTCGGGCTCAGACAAAAGAACCTTCGACAGTTGCGTCTCTGCCCACGTGGGCATCACCCGACATCGGAACGGCGACTTGAGGACATGAAATGCGGCGAGCTGCGCTGGAGCGATCGCGACAACGGTTGGGAAGTCCTTATCCCAGCTGCGGCATTCAAGAACTCCAGTTCATCCTTCTTCGGACAGAAACCGTTTCGGCTGATATTGCCGGACCTGCTCGAACTCTACCAATATCTCGATGCGTACATCGATCGCCATCGAGGCGTCCTGCTGGGTGGTGCGAAAGATCCACATACTCTGTTTGTCAAAACGGTGAAGACCACCAGCACCGACGCAGCTTACAACTCGACCACGTTCTACGAAGCTTGGAGAACCGTCATCCAACGCTATGGAATTTATAACCCTTACACCGGACGAGGTGCGATCAAAGATTTGTTGCCACATGGCCCCCATAACCTGCGGGACATTCTCGCGACGCATATTCTGAAGCAGACCGGATCCTACGAGCAGGCGAGCTACGCGATTCAGGATACGCCCGATGTCGTTCAGCAGCACTACGGGCGCTTCCTGCCGCAAGACAAGGCAGCGTTGGCCGCCAAGATTCTCAATCAGGTTTGGGAAGCCGCGTAAGATCGAATGAGATACTCGGCTCAGATGCTTAAACCATCTTGCATCTGGACCGAGCCTCCTCGTTTAGACCTTGAAGAGATCTGAACCGGTGGCCATTACCCTAAAACTGATTAAGGCATTGAATTTTCGTGATCCCGCGAACCGACGATGCCAGGCAACGGAATCAGCCATGATTGAACGCGTCGCGCTTGCCGGCGTTGCGATATCCCGGGAGCCGGCAGAAAGAACCCTCTTAGGCTATCGCCGAGGGACATCTGGACCTGCATGACTTATTTGGTGCGACCGATGCTTCTGGCGGAGCTCTTCGCACTTCGTCCTTTAAGTCGCCTGAAAGCGCATTTCTCGTTTTCCGTTCATTTATGGCTGGATGGGGCGCCCCGGCGACTGACCGGAGCGCCCTGATCATGCATTGGCTAGCGTCTGCAGCATTGCCTCGTCGGGCACCTGGCAGCGTCCGATCGATACCAGCGTGCCTTAACTGCCTCATCGAGCGGTGTGTACGGGTCGGAACCGTCCGTGGCTTCGAGCTTCGTGTTGACGAGGAACTTTGCGTGTCTGGCTCATCCTGCCTGAAGTTGGCCCCGGCGATCGAGCGGACGCCACCGCTGGGGGTCAGCCGCTGAGGCGAATGCTGCGCCGGTTACGATTTCCCAGCCACCGATCGACTATCAAGCCTGCCGATGGTTGACAGATACCAGCTTTCGTTTTACGACTAACGAAAAATGAAAATCGTCACACGTCACTCGAAAGCCGTCACTGCCATGGATACGACCACCAGCTCCGACGAAGTCCGCCGGGAAAATATCACCCGCATCCTTGATGCGGCCGAGCGGCTGTTCAAGCATTACGGTTATACGAAAACGAATGTCGCCGATATTGCCCGCGATCTCGGCATGTCGCCGGCAAATATCTACCGTTTTTTCTCCTCCAAGGCCGATATCCACCAAGCACTCTGCCGCCGGATGCTCGCCGCCAGCCAGCAGGTTGCCGTGGAAATTGCCGCGCGCAAAGACAGCGCCTGCGTGCGGCTGAGGGATTTCATCCTTGCCCAGTTCAAGATCACCGCCGAGACCATGCTGGCCGACAAGAAGGTCCATGAAATGGTCGTCGTCGCCATGGAAGAGAACTGGCCCGTCATCGAGGAACATATCGAACGGATCCGCGTCGTTATCGAACGTGTGATCGCCGAGGGCATCGCCGCCGAAGAGTTCCGCGAACAGAATGCAGCACTTGCCGCCGAGAATTTCATGTCGGCAACAATCCTCCTCTGTCATCCGCAGCTGGTTGCCAAATGCCTTGCCGAAACCCGTATCGGTAAGCCGGAAGACCTGATCGATTTCGCCCTTCGGGGCCTGAAATAATTTCTACCCAAGCACCGGCGTCTCCCGCGCCACCCGTCATCATTCCATGGAGTGGGGCCATGTCCTCGTTTCGTTTTGTTACTGCCACGACAGTTCTGAAAATCGCCGTAGTCGCAGGAGCACTTTCGCTTCTTGCCTCCTGCTCGGAAGAGAAAAAGGCGGAGGCACCGGACGTGGTGCGACCCGTCAAGGTCGCCGAGATTGGCGCGCCGGATGAAGGCCGCAAGCTCATCTATTCCGGTGCGGTCAAGGCTCGCACCGAGATGAACCTCGGCTTCCACGTTTCCGGCAAGATCACCGAGCGGCTGGTTAATGTCGGCGACCATGTCAGCCCCGGCGCCGTGCTCGCGCGCCTCGACCCGGTCGATTACAAGCTTGCCGTCACCCGCGCCGAAGCCGATCTCTCGTCAGCCCGGAAACAGGTCGAAATCACCGATCTCGCGTATCGCCGCGCCCAGACGCTCGCTGCCCAGAATGCTACGTCGCAATCGGCCCTCGAGCAGGCGTCGCTGTCACGCGATCAGGCCGTGTCCTCCCGCCAGTCGGCCGAGTCCGCACTCGAGCAGGCCCGCAACCAGGTTGCCTATTCCGATCTGAAATCCGATCAGAAGGGCATCGTCACCACGGTCAGCGCCGATGTCGGCCAGGTCGTGTCGGCCGGCACGCCGGTCGTCACGGTCGCCGTCGATGGCGAAAAGGAAGTGCAGATCGCCGTGCCGGAAATGGATGTTTCGCATTTCCAGCCGGGCAAGCAGGTCTCCGCCAGCTTCTGGGCTGCCAACACGATTGTGCTGACAGGAAAAGTCCGTGAAGTCGCCCAGAGTGCCGATCCCCAGTCGCGCACCTTTTCCGTCCGCGTCAGCCTGCCCGAGGATCAGCGTGTGCTGCTCGGCATGACCGCGACGATCGAGGCAAAGGCCGACAATGCGGTTCCCGCGTTTTCGGTGCCGCTTGCCGCGCTCGGCGAAAAGGACGGCAAGAAGGTCGTCTGGGTCGTCGACCGCCAGAAGGGCACGGTCAGCTCGCGGCCGGTCGAAGTCGTCGATTTTTCCGATGACGGCGCCCGCATCTCCAAGGGTCTTTCGACCGGCGTTCTGGTCGTTTCGGCCGGCACGCAGTTCATGCGCGAAGACATGAAGGTGAGGCTGCCGGAAACGGTGACCTCACGCTTCGGCAGCGTCAACAGCCTCACCACGGCCTCGGTCGTACCCTGACTCTTAGGATCGAAGGACCACGCTCATGACTTGGCACAACGCGCCTTCTTCGACGGAAGAGAAGCATAAATTCAACCTTTCCCGTTGGGCGATCTCGCATCCCAGCATCGCCCGTTTCCTATTCGGCCTGATCATCGTCATGGGCGCCCTTGGCGTCATCAACATGGGCCAGAAGGAAGATCCGGATTTCACCTTCCGTGTCATGGTCGTGCAGTCGGTCTGGCCGGGCGCCTCGATCGACGACATGCAGAACCAGGTCGTCAACAAGATCGAGCGCAAGCTGCAGGAAACCCCGCATCTCGACTGGGTCAAATCCTATATCCGCGCTGGCGTGGCGATCACCACGATCCAGATCAAGGGTGATACCAACGGCGCCGACGTGGCGGACGCCTTTTATCAGGTGCGCAAGAAGGTCGGCGATATCAAGCAGGATCTGCCGTCCGGCCTGCTCGGTCCCTATTTCAACGACGAGTTCGGCGATACCTACATCACCCTGCATGCGATCAGCGGTGACGGTTATTCCTATCCGGAGCTGAAGAAGTTCGCGATCCAGGCACGCGACATGCTGATCGCCATGCCCGGCGTCGAAAAGGCCGTCATCCTCGGCGACCAGCCGCAGAAGATTTTTATCGACGTCTCCTCCAAGGCACTGGCCGAACGCGGCCTGACCGTGGTCGATATCCAGAACGCCCTGCAGGGCCAGAACGATGTCGATCCGGCCGGCAGTGTCGAAACCGCCGATCGCTCCGTACGCATCTCCGTTGAAGGCGATGTCACGACGCCGGCGGAAATCCGCGAACTCAGGCTCAAGGCCGGTGATCAGGTGATCCGTCTCGGCGATATCGCCACCGTCAGGGACGGGCTCGAAGATCCCTTCCAGCGCAAATTCCGCGTCAATGGTCATGACACGGTCGAGCTCGGCGTGGTGATGGCCAAGGGCTTCAAGGTCACCGATGTCGGCAAGGGCATCGAGGAAACCTACAAGCGCTTCGAGGACACGCTGCCGGTCGGCGTCGAGGTGACGCAGATCTCCAACCAACCGGAAGTCGTCACCGAAGCGGTCGGCGAATTCACCCAGGCGCTAATGGAAGCTCTGGGGATCGTGCTGATCGTCTCGCTGATCTCGATCGGCTGGCGTTCGGGCATCGTCATCGCCGTCGCCATTCCGCTTGTTCTGGCCGCGACGCTTGCCATCATGTTCTACATGGGCATCGAGCTGCAGCGCATCTCGCTCGGCGCGCTGATCATTGCGCTCGGCCTGCTGGTCGACGATGCGATGATCGTTGTTGAGATGATGGAACGGAAGCTGGAAGAGGGGCTGAATCGTCTGGATGCGGCGAGCTTCGCCTATTCCTCGACCGCCTTTCCGATGCTGACCGGCACGCTGATTACCACGGCCGGCTTTATCCCGGTCGGTTTTGCCGCCTCGACGGCGGGTGAATATGTCCGCTCGCTGTTCTTCGTGGTCGGCATCGCGCTGGTGACCTCGTGGTTCGTCGCCGTCTATTTCACCCCCTGGCTCGGCTATATGATCCTGAAGCAGCGGGCGCATGCCGGCACGCATCACGATGCCTATGACACCCGTTTCTATCGCGGCGTCGGCCACACCGTCGGCTGGGCCGTGCGTCACAAGGCGATCGTGCTTCTACTGACGCTCGGTGCCTTTGTCGGCAGCCTATGGTCCTTCCAGTTCATTCCGCAGAGCTTCTTCCCGCAATCGTCGCGGCCGGAAATCCTTGTCGACATGTGGCTGCCGGAAGGCACCGCGATCAAGGAAGTCGAACGCCAGGCCAAGGCGCTTGAAGCTAAGATCATGGACGATCCCGACAAGAAGTTCGTCGCCACCTTCATCGGTGAAGGCGCGCCGCGCTTCTTCCTGCCGCTAGACCAGCAGCTTCGCAACCCGAACTATGCCCAGCTTCTCGTCATGTCGAACGGGCTCGAAGAGCGCGAGCGGATGATCGTCAAGCTGCGCAAGATTTTGGCCGAGGACTTCCCGACCGTGCGTGGCAAGGTCGACCGCCTCTTCCTCGGCCCGCCGGTCGGCTGGGCTGTGCAGATGCGCGTCGTCGGTCCCGACCGTGCGGAAGTGCGCAGCATTGCCGATCAGGTGAAGCAGCGTTTTGAACAGCAGCCGAACTTTGGTGCCGTTCATGACGACTGGATGGAACCGGTGCCGGCGATGAAACTGGTGATCGACCAGGATCGTGCCCGTGCACTCGGCGTCTCCTCGCAGCGCGTGCGGCAGATACTGCAGGCCGCGACCAACGGTGCCGCAATCAGCGATTTCCGCGACGGTGAAGAAACCGTCTCCATCGTGGTACGCGAGCCGGATGCGACCCGCAGCCTGCTCTCGGCCGTCAATTCGGTCTATATCCCGACCGACATTGGTGGCTTCGTGCCGGCATCGCAGATCGCCAGGGTCGTGCCGCTGCTCGAACAGGGTATCGAATGGCGCCGTGACCGCCTGCCGACCATCACCGTCAAGGCAACGCTGCCCGATGGCGTCGAGCCGACCCAGGTGACCATGAACCTCTATAACAGCATGGCCGATTTGCGCGCCAAGCTGCCGGCGGGGTACAAAGTCGAAATCCAGGGCGGTGCCGAGGATGCGGCGGAAAGCCAGCAGTCGATCGCTGCGAAGGCGCCGATCATGCTGCTCGTCATCCTCGTGTTGCTGATGATCCAGCTGCAGCATTTTGGTAAGGCGATGCTGGTGCTCGCCACCGGTCCGCTCGGTATCATCGGCGCTGCCATGGCGCTTCTGATCACCGGTGCCCCGTTCGGCTTCGTTGCCATTCTCGGCGTCATCGCGCTGCTCGGCATCATCATGCGCAACTCGATCATCCTCGTCGACCAGATCGACCAGGATATCGCAGCCGGCCATCCGCGGGCGGAGGCGATCGTCGGTGCTGCCGTGCGCCGTTTCCGGCCGATCATGCTGACGGCGCTGACCGCCGTGCTGGCGCTGATCCCGATCTCGCGCGGTCTGTTCTGGGGGCCGATGGCATATGCGATGATGGGTGGCATTCTGGTTGCGACCGTGCTGACCATCCTCGTCCTGCCGGCAGCTTACGCGCTGTTCTTCGGCCGCGAGCCGAAGGCGAAGAAGGAAGACGAGAAGCCCGCCAGCCAGGGCGAGCTTTTCGAAGAGCATCGCGACATGCCGATGGCCGCCGAATAACGCCATAACGAACCACCGCCGAGCACGCCGGTCCCTGAATTTTCAGGGGCCAGCGAGAATATTTGTCGCCAAGCCGGCGAACATGCCCAATATTGCCTTCGGGAACATTTGAATTTCCGCATTGTACTTTCCGGGAGCGGAAGTCATTTTCGGATCGATGCACCGACCGGAGGTGGGGCGGGAACAAGAGGAGTGCAAAATCGTACGCTAAGGGCGAACTGATTGAGAGCTTGTGCGACCCGCTGTAGCCCGACTGACAGACGGAGCGGTCGAAATCCGTTGGACATCTGATGTTCGGCATCCCAGGTGTAGATGCCGGTAAGGTTGATATGCTCCCAACTTAACGGCGAGATGTGCTTCGAAGAAACCTGTTGTCACGGATGCATCCGAAGTCTCCATACTTGATGACTAAAGCGGCTTTGGAGGTGTAGGCGCCGCTTCCGACTCGCTGGCTTGGGCATTTTAGTAAAAATTCCGGCTCTTCACCTTTAGCGTATTGATATGAAGATCCGGCGTTTATCCCGAGCCCGATACTATGCCGAGCTCGTTCCCTAAAGCCCGAGATTTCAGGTGAAGCCGCCTGGTAGCTTGGCATAATTTCAAAGAAATGAAAGGTGGAGTTCGGCCACATCGGTGGAAAGTTATGAGAAATCAGTTGACGAGATCGGCGCAATTGCGATGCTAATCTGATTGTCGTACGAACACCTTTCGATGCTGAGACTATGCTGGAAACTCAACGTTTGATACTTCGCCCATCCCGTCGCGCGGACATTCCAGAACTCTTCGAATTCCTGGGAAACGCTGTGGCAATGCAGCATACCCACAGCGACAAAACGCTTAGGGAATGCCAAAGAAGAGTTATGGTCCATGAGTGGCGAAGACGCCGCGATGGCTGTGCACCATGGGTAGTGGTACGTCGCGAAGATGGCCGCATCATTGGATGGGGTGGCTTGTACGAGGATCCATTTGATCCAGGTTGGAATTATGAGGTTGGGTACTACTTCCGCCCGGAAGTTTGGGGAAATGGCTACGCTTCTGAGCTCGTCAGCGCGGCTTTGGGCTTTGCAGATACTCAGCTCAAGCTACCAGAGGTCTGGGCGATGGCCCATCCGGATAACAGCGGCTCGCAGAGGGTTTTGGAGAAGGCTGGTTTTGTATTCGCGCGCCGCCTCCATGATCGAAACCGCCTTCTATTTCGAAGGCGACGTCCAATCACGGACCCATAACCCATGTCGACGCAAAGCTGCGACCACCAACGTCCGTGTACCCGAATATGCGCCTGACGCCCAAGAGTGAAGGCGGGAAACGATGAATGACCGACTGTCTATGCCACGGAAGTTGTCTTTCGATGCCATGGTCAGCGGACGTACCAACAAAACCTCGCCTGGCCGTGTTGGCTCCGCTCGCAAACAAGGGCCGGTTAAAACGCAAGGCTGGTTCATCGGCTGCGCGCACCCTGTGGACGATCCCGGGAACTCTGCCGCGAAATCGCAGTTTTCTTTGCTTCACGTCAGCAAAGGAGATGTTTCATGCCCCGAGGTGACAAGTCCGCCTATACAGACAAGCAGAAGCGCAAGGCTGAGCACATCGAAGAAGGCTACGAAGACCGTGGCGTTTCCGAGAGGGAAGCCGAGCGCCGCGCCTGGGCCACCGTCAACAAGGAAAGCGGTGGCGGCAAGAAGTCCGGCTCCGGCCGTGGCCATGCGGAAAATCATGCATCCTCCGAAAAGGGCGGGCGCAAGGGCGGTGCCGCTGCTGCATCACGGACCAAGGCGGAGCGTTCCGCTTCGGAAAAAAAAGGCTGCGGTAACACGCAAGCGTAACGAGCATCACGCCCATCATTGATCTCGGAGCGGCGCCATCACAGATGACGCCGCTTCACATGCGGAGGATTTGAGGTCTCGAGTTGGGAACGTATGCAAGCTCCTCGGAGTTCTCGACGATCTCAAAAAAGACCCATGGCGATTTAATTGCAGAAGTCCCTGATAACGCGAATTAGCGCGTCAGCGGAGTAAGGTTTTTGGACCCAGCCAATGGGTCTGGCTGGTGCGGCTCTTTTCCGCGTTTCTTCATCTGCATGAGCAGATGCAAAGATTGACCTAATGCCGAACATACCGAACAACTCGATTGCGGCCTCGACACCGTCGGTTCGATCAGCAAGCCGGATGTCCATCACCGCCAGATTCGGCTGCTCGGCACGAGCCATCGCGACGGCCTCTGTGGCCGTCACGGCTATTCCGACAACCTTATAGCCTGCGTCGAGAAGGCTACTCTCTAGTTCCAGCGCGATCAGAAATTCGTCCTCGACAATAAGAATGCGCAAATCCTCGGGTTCAGTTCCGCGCATATTCGTGTCTCGTTTCCGGTGTTGACGGGTTGGAGCCATGAGAAGAAGTTGGAGACGTCGTCGTTGGATACATGTTCAGCCAAGCTTATTGTCAATGAATCGGATTGTGCACATCGCACCTGGACCTGGCGCCACGGAGAAGGAACCACGCAGCTGTCTTACCAGGCCAGACACCAGGCCCGTACCCGAGGAGCGCTTGCCCGTGGCCTCAAAATTATACCCGGATCCACTGTCGCGGACTGTCAGCACGAATTCTCCGTCATGATGTGAAAGGGTGATCCAGACGTCGCATTTCCCCGCGTCGTCGCAGCCATGCTTGGCGGCGTTCGTCAGCAGTTCATTGAGGACCAGCGCCAGCGGCATCGTGACGTCGTTCGGCAATTGTACCGCGTCCACGTCGATATGGAGAGCAACCTCCTTTGAGAAGGCTAGCCTGGCACTGCTGCAAACAGCTTGAAGGAATTCCCTCGCATTCACGCGGGTCCGGTCTTTTTCCATGTAGAGGGTCTGTTGGGCGGCCGCCATGGCTCCGACGCGCTGTGCGGCGTCTCCCAATACGCGGCGGGCCTCGTCGCTCCTCGATTCCCTCGCGGCAGAATTGATGAGCCCGTACAGCATTGCCATGTTGTTTTTAACGCGGTGATTGAGTTCATCGAGGAAGACCTTCTGGTTCGTCTCGGCAGTCTTTCGGTCACTGATGTCGACAAGCATGTTAATCGCCCCGATCAGTTCACCGTCCTCGTCAAACATCGGTGTCGGAAACGGCAGGAAAGGCACCATTGTGCCGTCCGGCCGTTGCGCAATCGCTTCAACTCCGCGCACGGCTCGTTTCTCGCGGAGCGCAATTGCCATCGGACACTGATCGTGGGGAAGCGGCTGCCCATCAGGTGTGAACAAGCGATAGGTCACGCACCATTCGTCCTGGCCCACGACCGGCTCCCTCCCGGAGAGTTCGGTGGCGGCCCTGTTGTAGTAAGTGATCTTTCCCTGCGCGTCCGTGGTGTAGACGGCCGCAGGAAGCGCCTCCAGGATCTGGCGCATTTCCTGTTCTTTTCGAGCGAGTTGTCGTCTCAGTTGTACCGTGTCAGTGACATCGATTGTGAAACACCTGGTATTGAGAAATTTGCCATCGCGAAACTGGACACTCGAGGTGATTTCTACGTATCTAATGGAGCCGTCTTTCGCGCGCAACCGGGCGGGAAAGCGGTTCAGCTTTTCTCCACCTGACAAGCGGGCCAGTATCTCGCGGATTGTATCGGAATCTGCATGGAATTGGGAGATTGGCCGGCCGATGTACTCTTCCGCAGTGAAGCCGAGAAGATCGAGCTCCGCTCGATTGGCACGCAGGATCGTACCATCCTCACCAACAAGATGAAGGGCGACCGCACCGTTCTCAAAAAAGTCCTCGTAATCTTCCATATGCTGTTTCGTCGGAACGGCGGTGCGAACGCCGCTAAAAATAATATTGTCGTTCATCTAGCCCTTGGCCTCCTCAGCCGAAGCCTACAGTTTAACCAGTCAGAACGCTCGAGAGGGCTAGTGGTTCAATCTGAAGAATGCAGTAGGCGTGGCGAAGTGCCGACAGCCCGTTTCTTTTACTCACATTACCGCCGTGCGCTATTCCCGTCCTTGTTCTTTGACGACTCAGCAGCAGCAGCCTTGTCCAGGCCATCCGGATGATCGGCTGCTGGCGCAGTCGGCAGGTTGTTGAAAATGCCGAAGTGTTCAAGGGCAACGCGTCGCACAACCGGAAAAAGTGCCCCCCGGCTACCGTCTGAAAGCAGATCCGGATCAGCGAGAATGATCTGTAAAGAATGCTCAACAATTGCAGCGCTCGCAGTTTCAGAATGTGTAAAACGATCAGCCAGCACTTTGACCGCGCTCCGCATTAGTCGATAAGAGGCATCTGTACTGTCAAAACAAGCCATGACGCGCGCACTCCCTTCGGCAGGCAAGAGCAACACGGCTTTCAGCCGCCAACGCCCACCGAAGTCTGCTGGGTGACAGTAAGAATTAGCGAGCACTAAATCAGTTCCAATCCACACACATTATAGAGGGTAGCGACTTCCAACCTCTTATGACGGAAGCGAAAAAACGTTGCGTGGAAGGGTGAGCCGGATCAGAAGTCCTTGCCGTTGCCAGTCCCTCGATACCTGTGCGTTCAGGGTCCTGACCAGCATGTTTTCAAGAGTGGTTCCGAAGTCTGCTTCCTTGGTCTTCCCTGCGGCCGTGGTTCTCGCATTGGATTCCAGCCAGGCGATCTCGAAACAGTCCGGCCCAGGCGTCAGGGTAACATCGAGCCGCCCGTCCGCCACAGAAAGAGCACTGTATTTCACTGCGTTGGTAGCATACTCGTGAAACAGCAGCGCAAGACTTGTCACGCGCTCTGCACTGATGTGTGGGTCCTCGCCATGCAGATGCCATCGCCCGGCGTCTTTGTCTGCAAACGGAGAAAGCAGGTTCGACAGGAGATTAAAGAGGGTCGTGGATCGTTCCGATGGGGATTCGCCGCCGCTGAAGCTGGGCAAGGTCAGCTGGTGAGCATGCGATAAAGCAATCAAACGATTCTTCATGCCGTCGGCGAGTTCAGCAGGCGTCTGCGCCGTGCGTGCGGCCAGAGTTATAATGCTGCCGGTGATCGTAAAAAGATTTTTTACCCGATGATGCATCTCCCGGAGCAGCATATCCTGATGTTCTGCTGCACGTTTCCGCTCAGAGATGTCACGGGCGATCTTGGACGCGCCGATGATCGTGCCGTCACCGGCCCGGATGGGTGAGATCGTGAGGGAAATGTCAATGAGGGTGCCGTCCTTGCGACGGCGGACTGTCTCGAAATGATCGACACGCTCTCCCGCGTTGATCCTTGCAAGGATCGCAGGCTCTTCGTCCAGACGATCCTCCGGGATCAGCATGGTAATTGGTCGTCCCACTGCTTCGTCAGCTGAATAGCCGAACAGCCGCTCCGCGCTCAGGTTCCAGGTGGTAATGATCCCTTGCAACGATTTGCTGATGATGGCGTCATCGGACGATTCGACGATTGCCGCAAGGAAAGCCGCAGCTTCATATCCCGGCTGCGCTCCTTTCAATTGTGTCAGCCGCCGCTGCAGACGGGCTTCGTTCGTTGCGCCATCATCGGCGTGGGAATATTCTTCCATCTCATGGGTACTCGTCGAATGCTGAAATGTCTGCTGGCAGGCTCGCAGAAGACCCAATAAACTAGAAGATATTATATTTTGACCACTGCGCAATAGCTGTGGTGATGGCGCACAATCGTCGCATTCCCGATCGTCGCAATACGACATCATTGGGGAGGATTGTCGATTGTCGAGAAGCGCGGCAAACGCCTCAAAGCGATCAAGATTACCAAAAATCCTGGACATCACAATTGGATGTTGCCGCATCGGAAAGGTGTCGAACGCACTGGCGTGCGAGACCAAACGTCAACGGATCGTAACTCAGCCGAGGTGTTAACCATATCTGGAAACGCTGGTCCACATCCCCTGTGGTTATGTTAATTGTTGGTAAACAGGGCGATTGGGTGGGGCCACAAAGTGAGCTTTGTGCTGGAAAAACATTGGGAACGGCTGCTTGAGGAAATCGCCGCTTGCGAAATGGCGGTTAGGGAGATCGAAATCGATCTTCGCCTCCGGGCAATGGCGAATAACGTCAACGAAAGAGAGTTGATCCTCCTGCGACGGCTAAAAGAGGAAAAGGCCGATCTACTTTATCGTTGTCTGAACCTGAAAGAAGCGTTCATCGCGTTGCTGCGTGAAAACGATTTGGCAGCCGGGTAGTCCTCCGGCTCAGATCGAAGCCTAATAACGCGAACCCATATTAAACGGCTATGAATAGATGGCGTGGTTGCCGAACTGGTCGAAATCACCAATGTGGTATCTTTTCTGTTCTTGCCGAAGACCCGTTACCTCACCGGCTCGGTGATTGATGTGAATGGTGGTCTGTATTGAACAAGCGCCGCTCTGCTTGGCGCTAATTTCCGAGTTGCATTGAGGAGATTGTGCCGCCCTTTTCCGTCCAGGTAGGCGGCAGATCGAGTCGGACAGCGGCTAGTCCCGGAATGCCGAGAGCCGTTCCGAACGCCTTGCCGGCGTCGTATTTCGGATTGCCGCCGCGTGAAATCCGCAATCTTTGCATCGATGGTATTGTTGGCATTCCGTTGAACGGGTCCCTGCCCTTGACCAGCATGCGGCTGAAGTTAGCGGCGAAAGCCGAAGAGAGGGAGCATGCATCCGGACAGCGGCTACCCGAGCTTTAGTCTCATCCTCAAACGCCCGGTCGGTGGGTACTTTCGTTGGTGACGCGATCGATGTAAACGACATTGTCATGCCCGAGCTGCAGGCTGGGATCCAGTGTTTCCCTCCAAACGTGTTTTGCCGCAGCAACGCGATTTCGCCCCATTCTTTTGGCGGCATAAAGAAACTGGTCAGCCCTTTCGAATGCAGTTGAAAGCGCCTCACCATCCTCCACCAATGCTACGCCAAAACTGGCAGTGAACTCGCTCTCCTTCCTATCGCACGGCCACCGCTCGGCCGCAAAAGACCGTCGCATCTTTTCTGCAGCAGCAATAGCATCATCAAGGCATGTGTCTGGAAGGAGGACCGCAAACTCCTCACCGCCTAGGCGAGCAACGCAGCCTTGTGTAGTGGTATGGGATTGGACCAGCGCGCCGAATCTCTTGATAACCAGATCGCCGAAGGAATGACCGAAGCGATCGTTTATGGCCTTGAAGTGGTCAATATCTGCCAAGATGATCGCGGTCGCTGGCTTCTTGAGGCGCTCGCCCTGTGCTGACGCCAGAACCGCATCAAGACCTCGTCGATTGAGCAGGTTCGTTAGCGGATCAAGGTTTGCATATCTGCGATATTTCTCGATCGCTTCATAGGTGGTGGCTATCACCACGGAGAATACCAATGTGATACTACCGATCAGACCCGTGAACTGGACCAGATTTCCCCAAACAGATGTCCGCCATGCTCCGCTGAGGCGTTCAGTTTCGGACGCGGCGATGTAAAGCAAACACTGACCTGTCAGCACCATTGCCAGCAGCAGAAATGTGAAAGACAGGATTTTGTCTGATTTTGTCGCTGCCAGAATTGAAAACCTGATGTAGCCTCTCCACAAAACGAAGGCGCAGCAAGCTTGGACAAATAATGTCTCTAACCTGGCGCTGTCGAACATGGTCCGTGAAATAGCTACCATGATAGTCGATGTGAGCAACATAGTCAGATCGAATGCTATATTATTGTTCAATTGCACTCGATCGTTCAGGGCACGGCATGCCAATATGACACTGGCAACGATGAAGTTGTCCTCGACTATTTGCTTAAAAGGCGTAGCATAATTGGTCTCGATCAGCATGAGGGCAAAGCCAATGCTGAGACAGCATAATGCATATCCCCATCGCGAAGTCGCGAAACCAAGGTACCTCATCGCGATAAGAGCCAGTCCAGAAAGCAAAATTGTAACGGGAACTGCCCAATCAAGTAAAGCTACAGGCATAAAGGCTTGAGTGCTCCTCGGCGGCTTAAGTGCGCGCGGCGACTATAGGGTAAGCCAATTAAGCTGGTATTTCGAAATTAGCTAGGATTTTCGTTGAAACGATGCTTGTCGTTGACGTTCCAATGAAGCCAGTGCGGTCCTCTACTCGCTACGTGCAATTGACAATATAAGCTCGCCAAATAATCTGCCTTGCACCGGTTCCTTTGGCCTGCTGCCGGTTTTATGGACACCGAGTTAAGGTGTTCCTCCTGAAACCGGAGAGCATGAATGCAAAGACGAATATTCAGCCGCGAGTACAAGCTTGAGGCGGTGAAGCTGGTCAGGGAACGCGGGGTCACTGTTGCGCAGGCTGCCCGTGACCTTGATGTCCACGAGAATGTGTTGCGCAAATGGGTTCGGGAATACGGCGACGATCCAAGCCAGTCCTTTCCTGGAAAAGGGCAGATGAAGCCCGAGCAGCTTGAGATCGAGCGGCTCCGTCGTGAAGTCACAAAGCTGAAGGCGGAGCGCGATATCCTAAAAAAGGCCGCAGCCTACTTTGCCAAGGACGCGATATGAAGTTCGCGTTCATTGCAAAGCACCGTTCGATCTGGCCGGTGGCATGGCTGTGCGAAGCGTTGGGAGTTTCCCGTTCAGGCTTTCATGCCTGGTTCAATCGTTCTCCGAGCGAACACGCACGCCATGATGAAGTGCTACTAGAAAGGATCAAGCAGAGCTTCCAGTCCAGTGACCGCACTTATGGTGCCCGACGGGTCTGGCACGATGTGCTGGAAGAAGGATTATCCTGTGGCCTCCATCGCATTGAGCGGCTGATGCGCTTGAATGCGCTCAGGGCAAGGCCGAGGCGTCGTGGTTTTCCAAAGGATGCGGGTGACCGCCCCGTCGTCATGCCTAACGTGCTGGACCGTCAGTTCGTGGCAGATCGGCCCAACCAAAAATGGGTGGCCGACTTCACCTATATCTGGACCGCAGAGGGTTGGCTGTATGTCGCGGCTGTCATTGACCTGTTCTCGCGCCGTGTCGTCGGCTGGTCGATGAATGCCAACATGACAGCCCAGCTCGTCACGGACGCGCTGATCATGGCGATCTGGCGTCGAGGAAAACCGGATGCTCTGTTGCATCATTCCGATCAGGGAAGCCAATATACGAGCGAGCAGTTCCAGCGCCTCATGGGCGACCACGGCATCACCTGCTCGATGAGCCGCTCTGGAAATGTCTGGGACAACGCCGCAATGGAGAGCTTCTTCTCATCATTGAAAACGGAGAGAACGGCACGAAAGGTCTATCGCACGAGGAACGACGCCAGAGCGGATGTGTTCGATTACATCGAGCGCTTCTACAATCCCAAGCGTCGCCACTCGACACTGGGCTATCTCAGCCCCGATGACTTTGAAACAAAGGTGGGATTAGCCTAACCTCGTGTCCGATAAACCGGCAGCAGGCCAGTAGGCCAGCATCACGCCGTCATTGCCTCCGTCAGATCTGGCAAGCTTGTTATAGGCACCATGTCCGTCAACCTGCAGAATACCGCGATAGCCATTCAGATGCCGGGCGACCCGATCGCCAGCACGGCTATCTTCGAAGCAATAGGCGACCATCGGCGGGCTACTGCCACCGAAGGGCCTGTCATCGCGGGCATAAGCCCAAAGCCAGGCCGTCTTAGCCGATCCGGATCCGGGCGCGAGTGTGGGCAACGTCGTCTCGTCAGCGAAGATACGCTCAGCCTTCTTGATCTCGGCGAGGATGTAGTCGGCCAGGATATCAAGTTCAAAGCTGAGCCTACCCATCCATTGAGCCATCAGTTTCCGGTCAAGCTCGACCTTGTCGCGGGCATAGATTGCCTCCTGCCGATAGAGCGGAAGGCCATCGGCATACTTCGAGACGGCGATCTGCGCAAGAAGCGCTTCCGTCGGAATGCCCGCCTCGATAATGTGCGCGGGTGCGGCGGCCTGAATGACGCCGTCTTCATTTTTGAAGGCATACTTCGGTCGGCGTGTGACGATGACGCGGAACTTCGCCGGCACGACGTCAAGTCGCTCCGAGACGTCTTCTCCGATCAGCACCTTCTGTTTGCCGACGTGTTCGGGCAGTTCATCCGGCTCGATTACCACTTCGACCCGCTCAAGATGAGGAGCAAAACCCTTGCGCGGTCTCGGCGGACGCTTTTCAGCATGGGCGGCACCCTTGTTCACCTTGGCTCGGATCGCCGCGATGCCGGTCTCGATTTCCTCAAAGACAAAGGCCTGCTGCTCATCATCGATGCCTGCAGAGCCGAGCTTTTCCGATCGCCGGCCGAAACGGGCACGATCGAAGGCTTTCAGGATCTGGGTCAGTCATTCGATGCGTTCATCAGCATCGGCGTTTCTGGCTTTCAGGTCTGCGACCTCGCTCTCAAGAGCATCGGTGTGCGCTGCCTTCTCGGCCATGGCAAGGACCATGGCTTTCAGGGTCTCTATATCATCCGGGAGCTGCAGATCGGGCGGCGTCATGACGTCTACCAGAGCATATTTTGCTCCGGTTTTCCTGCCCTTTCAGGCGGTTGATTCACTTTGCCGCAGGCATTTACCCGACAATCTCCGGCGGCTTCACCGCCACCGAGCGCACCCGTTTCCAGTCCATGCCGTCAACGAGCGCCATGAGCTGGGCATGGTTGAGCTGGACTCGGTTGTGGCCTATCCGCGGCCAGCAAAACTGCGCCTTCTCCAGCCGCTTGGCGTAAAGGCAAACCCCGGATCCATCGCACCAGACGATCTTGATCCGGTCGGCCCGTTTGGCCCGGAAGACATAAAGCGAGCCGTTGGATGGATCACTGCCAGGATCACGCACCAGCGACAGCAGGCTGTCCGGCCCTTTGCGGAAGTCGATGGGATGGCTGGCGAGGAAGACCTTTACACCTGCGGGGATCATGCTGAGCGAACCGCCCGGATCACGCGCTGCAGATGCGCTTCTTCGATATGCCGGTCGGCCCGCACGACGATACCGTCAATGACGATTTCGACAACGGGGTTGGCGTCAGGTGCGACGCTCTGCGGATCAACTGCCGCTGGTGCCTCTCCAGGCTTATCACTGGCCAACAGCTCTCTACGCCAGCGGTAGAGTTGAGATGGCAAGATACCGATCTGCCGCGCCACGGCCGACATGTTCACTCCGGGCTGACAGGCCTGCTCAACCGCTGTCTCCTTAAATTCGTCAGACCAGAACCGTCGCAACTGTCGCGGGGACCCGTCCAGGCGATCGGGCACCGCCTCGATCATTCGCATCAACCCAAGGCTAGCCGCAGGTCTAGACATAGATCCTCACATCCAAAGAACTCGTATGCCCGAAATACCTTACTCAGCATCAGACCCGCCAGATGGGGTCTCCTTGTCGCTTACCGTTGATCTTGCAAAGCACAGTCGGGTTTTATGACGTTCCAAGGGCTACCGGGGGTAGCCGTCAGCCTGATCATGGGACGCTGCAGCTGGCGGCACGGCGCGTGAACATGACGAAAGTCAGCGCGCTCGCGCAAAACTCAGGTGCCGCTGACGGTCGGAACGCCAACTTTTGGACGGCTCCAATCCGAGCGGTTGCATGCTATCGTTCCAAACGGGTTGCGTCCCGAAGATATCCTGGACCTGAAACAACAAAAATCGTTCAGCCATTCCGGATGCCAGGACGATGGGCGACAACTATATATCAGTCAGCATTCTAGTTGATAGATGCCTTAATGATTTCCGGGGAGGCACCATACTCTTGTTTTGAGCGGCGATGGTAGGCGTTGAACTCGCAGGCCGGAAGTGCTTTCGAGAACAGCCAGCCTTGTCCGAAGTTGACACCCTGGGCCTTGAGATATGCCAACTGGTCTTCTGCCTCGATACCCTCTGCCACGGTAAACAGGCCAAGCGCTTTCGCCATGCCGATGATGTGTGACGTGACCGAACTCGTTGCGGTATTTTTGCCCACCGTGTCGACAAAGGACTTGTCTATCTTCAACGCGTCCAGGGGGAGGCCCTGCAAATATTGAAGGCTGGAGTAGCCGGTTCCGAAGGACGATGCGGCATCGAGCTACTGACTGCCGGACGAAGGTGCTTTTGTCTGGTACGGCACTTCTTACAGGATTGCTTCTCTGCTGTCCTCCTCCCGCAAACGCAGCTTGCAATTTCCCAGCCCCGGTTGGAAATGACATTTATATTTGCGACAGCGGAACGTCGGTGGGTGGGCTGACCGATACGGGAGGCAACAACACCTTGCTTCTTCCCAGTGCCGGCACTGGAACCGTCGCGGGCAACGTCACATTCGGCGCCGGTGCCGACAGGATCGAAATCTATTCCGGCACCATCAACGGCGCCGTGGTTCAGGGAGACGGCAGCGACGCCTTTGTGATTTCCGGCGGGGCCGTTACCGGCAATGTGCAGCAGGGCAGCGGCGTTGACGATTTCCGGATGACGGGCGGGACCATTCAGTCACTCAACCAGGGCGACAATCTCGATACTTTCTTCATGTCCGACGGACGCATCATCGATGCGTTCGATGATGGCGATGTCGCCACCATGACGGGTGGCCGTATCGGTCGTGTCAACATGAAGCTCGACGACAACGTTTTCGACATGTCGGGCGGCATTATCGACCGGAATCTGGTGACCGGTTTTGGCAATGATACGATCATTCTCTCGGGTGGAACGATCGGCGGCAATATCAGCGTCAGCGGCGGAACCGACAGCGTCACCGTTACCGGGGGCGTGGTTGGCGGCAGCGTGCTGCTGAGCTTCGGCAACGACAGGTTCAACTGGAATGGTAGCGGTATCATCTACGGCGCGATCGACCTTGGCGCGGATGACGACACTGCCACGCTCACCAATCTCGCGAATGCCCACATCGGGGCAACCACGCAGATAAGTGGTGGCCTGGGCACCGACAGCCTGACGATGAGCAACGTCAAGACGGGAGGCGTTGCGCGCTTCGACAGTTGGGAAACGATAAACCTTACCAATGATACCGAGCTTGTCTTCGATGGCACGCTGACACTTGGTGACAGCGGCACAGGGACGGGCACGTTAACGATCGATTCCGCCAGCACGGTCTATGGCGGCGGGCAGAATGGAAGAGTTTCCGCCTTTTCGGCGGGTGCATTCGCCAATCTGGTCAATTCAGGCCGTATCGATCTCACCAATGGCGGCGGCGGTGCCTCGGACACATTTACGGTCTCCGGCAATTACGTTGGCAACGGCGGCCAGATTTTTCTCGACACCGTTCTCGGCACCGACGGCTCAGCTTCCGACAAGCTGGTCATCGACGGAGGCGCCGCTTCCGGAAGCACGGGCATGAACGTGGTCAATGCCGGCGGTTCCGGCGCCAGAACGACCGCAGATGGCATCATGGTCGTTCAGGCCACGAACGGGGCGACCACCGCAGGCGGTGCATTTGCGCTCAACAGCCGCGTCGCCGCCGGCGCCTACGAATATTATCTGTTCAAAGGCGGCGTTTCGGCCGGCACGCAGGACAATTGGTATCTTCGCTCGACGATCGTGCCGGGGAGCGGGGCGGTTGCCGGGGCGCCGGACCCGCTTCAGCCAAATACCACCCCGGAGGCTGAGGCTCCCGATATCACCGGCGCGCCTCCGGCTTCGCAGCTGCCGCCAACGCCCCTGCCCACCGAGGGAAGCTCGACGACGGAGCCAACGGACCCGACGCCTCCGATCAATGCTGGCGATCCACAGCCGGTTGCTCCGCCCACGCCACAGGCGGCAGGGACTGCAAGTCCTCCGCCTGCGCCGCCCGTGCCGCCGACCACGCTCGCCATGATCCCGAGCGCCTCTGCAATACCGCCGACACCGGGCGCGACACGGGTGATTGCCGATATCGTGCCGCTCTACCGGGTCGAGGTTCCGACCTATTCGGCTGTACAACCGCTTGCGCAATATCTGGCCCTGTCGACGCTCGGCACCTTCCATGAACGTCGCGGCGAACAGGCTTTGCTTCAGGGTGACGGATGGATGCCGACGAGCTGGGCGCGCACCTTTGGCCAGAACACCGAGATGAAATGGGATGGAACCGTCTCGCCGAGTTTTGACGGCAATCTCTTCGGCCTTCAGGCGGGGCAGGATCTGCTCGGCCGTGAAACCGAAGCCGGAGGTTTCGATCGCTTCGGCCTTTTTGTCGGCTATTCCAGGATGAATGGCGACATCAAGGGTCAGGCGCTCGGGTGGAACAACCTCGCCGTGGGTGAGGTTGACATCGGTGGCACGAGCTTCGGTGCATATTGGACGCATGTCGGCGCTCAGGGCTGGTATCTCGACGCCGTCCTGATGGGCACATGGTTCAGTGGCGATGCCACGTCAAGGGCCGGTGAATCGGTGAACATCGATGGCTCCAGCGTCGCGGCCTCTCTTGAGGGCGGTTACCCGATCGCACTTACGGAAGACTGGACACTGGAGCCGCAGGCCCAGATCATCTGGCAAAAACTTTCCCTCGACGATGAAGCCGACCGCTTCTCCTCGGTCGCATTCGATTCCGACAACGCCGTTACCGGACGGCTCGGCGTCAGACTGCAGGGGAATTATCAGACCGACAGCGGTCTCATTCAACCCTATCTCAAGGCGAATATCTGGCACGGCTTTTCCTCCGACCAGATGACCCGCTTCGATAATGATCCCATCGTCACCGAGACGGGTGGAACCTCGCTGGAAATTGGCGGGGGGTTGGTCGCCAGCCTGACCGAAAAGGTCAGCGTGTTTGCGACCGTGGACTATACGACCAATCTCGGCGGCGAACGAAAACGCGCCATTGAAGGAAATATCGGTCTCAACATCAAGTGGTAGCCGTGCCGCCGCGGGCAAAGTCAGCGGCCGAGCATTAACCGGGGGTAGAAAATGCGGACAAAAAACATTCTTGCAGCGCTTGCTTTGTTTTTGGGGATTTCCCTGCCTTCACTCGTAGAAGCGGCCAATGCCTACGCGACGGGCAATGTGAATGTGAGAACCGGGCCGGGAACCCGATATCCCCGCACGGGGACCATTCCCGCCGGAGCGACGCTGACCATTCGCGGATGCCTGAACGGCTATAGCTGGTGCGAGGTGATCTTTGCCGGACAAAGTGGCTGGGCTTCCAGCAATTATCTGCAGGCCACCTACCAGAACCGGCGGCGACCGGTGATTCATATCGGTCCGGTCATCGGGCTGCCGGTTATCGTGCACAAGCCGCGCCCACCCCATTGGGAGCATCGTCCGCGTCCGCCAAGACCACCCCACTGGGGTCATCGCCCACGTCCGCCCCATTGGGACCATCGCCCGCGTCCTCCAAGGCCGCAGCCCAGATGAGCAGAAACGTTTATCTCGCCAGTGCGGCCAGAGTGCTTTCCCTGTCAGACAAAGAGATTGCCAGACGGCTCGACGTTTCGGTCGCCACCTTGAGATCGGTCGATAGCGTGACATCGCCCGCCTATCTTCGTTTTGCCCTTGCCACTCTGGTGGCGGAACTCGATCCGGAGGCGGTGCTTGGGGCCGGAGTGAACCCATCGTTCCCGTCGTCCGATAAGCCGAGTATCAGTCAATGACACGGTTCCGGTCGGCGGTGATTTTTCTTCTGTTCCCGCTGGTCATTGGCCAAACCGGGGCGCAGGCCCAAAGCTGCGCCCCGGCAACAGCCGGCTTTCGTCGAAAGACGCCGCAGCGAGCGCGCAGGCCGCCCAGTTGCAACGGCAACTTGCCGCGGTTCGGGCCATTGAGCGCAAGCGGCAATGTGGGGACGAAAAATCTCTTGGCGGGCTTTTTAATGCCTGCCGCGACCTTGCAGGCCAGAGGAAGAAGGTGGAAGCCGACCTCGCCGACCTCGGAGGAAAAGTGTTTTCCCGCGGTTCCGATGGTTGCAGCGCGTCTGCACGGCAGCAACGGAAATCAACATCTCCGGCACATGCATCTTCAAAATTCGCTGGAACATTTCGTACCGGCAGGGCCGTGCTCTATTGCGTGCGCCTCGCTGACGGGTATCTCTTCCCGGCGCCGAACTCACAATTCGTCGCAAGCGATGCAGCGGATGCGATCCTGCGGCAATGCCAATATATCTGCGAAGACCCGGCAATGGACGTCTATGTTCTGGAAGATGCCAATCTCGGAACGGAGCAAATGATTTCGATCCGCAGCCAGACGAGCTATCAGGATTTCCCCCGTGCGTTCAGGTATCGCGATCAGGAAAACTTCCGGAAATGTGACTGGAATCGCTATGTTGCCCGCATCTATGAGCTTCAACAGACAAAACAGATGTCTAAAGAAATGGCAGATGTTTCGGTTCCGCCACCTGCACTCCGCCCGAAGATCGAGGAAAACAGAGTATCGATGGAAGAGACAGGTAGCGTCAAAGAAGTCGAACCTTTGATCGAGCGGCCGGTCAGGATTGTCGGCCCGGTGTTTCTGCAGCCGCAGTAATGGATCGGCCTGACGGCAGAGGTGGTAACCTGACACACCGGAGCACGCGCCTTTCCGGAAGACGACCAGACGAGGCCGGTTCACCCTGGGCATTTGTCTTGACTGCGATCTGACTACACCTACAAGTTGATAAAAGTCTAACCTAGGAGGTCATTTTATGGGACGAAAACTTCTCGCGGAATTCTTTGGAACGTTCTGGCTGGTGTTCGGGGGGTGCGGTAGCGCCGTCTTTGCCGCCGCGTTCCCTGAACTCGGTATCGGCTTCACAGGTGTTGCTCTCGCATTCGGCCTCACGGTCCTGACGATGGCCTATGCGGTCGGCGGCATTTCGGGCGGCCATTTCAATCCAGCCGTTTCTGTCGGCCTGACTGTTGCCGGACGCTTCCCGGCATCGAGCCTGGTGCCCTATGTCATCGCACAGGTAGCCGGCGCAATCGTTGCGGCTGCGGCCCTCTACGTTATCGCCACCGGCAAAGCAGGGATCGATCTCGGTGGCTTTGCTTCCAATGGTTATGGAGAGCATTCGCCCGGCGGATATTCCCTCGTTTCGGCCCTGCTGATCGAAATCATTCTGACGGCGTTCTTCCTGATCGTTATTTTGGGATCGACACATGGAAGGGTTCCCGCAGGCTTTGCGCCGATTGCCATCGGCCTTGCCTTGACGCTGATCCATCTGATTTCCATTCCGGTCACGAATACGTCGGTCAATCCCGCCCGTTCGACCGGCCAGGCACTCTTTGTCGGTGGATGGGCATTGCAGCAACTCTGGCTGTTCTGGCTTGCCCCGATCGTCGGTGGTGCTGCCGGCGCCGTGATCTGGAAGCTCTTCGGAGAGAAAGATTAAGTCGCCATAAGGTCGCTGCCAACCGGCATAGACGCGGATCGAAATCGGTTTGTTTCCCTGAATGGTCAGGGAAACCATTGTGGAGAGGGTGAAATGGACATTGCTTCGATATTGGCGCAACTCATCGGCGGCGCGGTTGGCGGCACGGCCGGCGGAAGATACTGAAGGATTCCGATCTTGGACAGATCGGTAACCTGATCGCGGGTGCGATCGGCGGCCTCGGCGGAGGAACCGTACTCGGATCGCTGCTCGGAGCGGCTGAAAATGCGGCAGCCGGTGGTCTTGATATAGGCGCGATTGCCGGTCAGCTCGTGGGTGGCGGTGTCGGTGGCCTAATTCTGCAAATCATCGTCGGTCTGATCAAGAACAAGCTCGTCGCCAAGTAAGCTCCTCTCCACGAGGAGAGGACCCCCTGAAAAGAAATGCAAGGAAATACCATGTACAAATTTGAGGTTTTCAAGGACAAGGCTGGCGAATTCCGGTTCCGCTTCCGGGCATCGAACGGCGAAATCATGTTCAGCTCAGAAGGATACAAGGCCAAGGCTTCTGTCTTGAACGCCATCGAATCCATCAAGAAAAACTCGCCGGGCGCTGAAACCGTCGATCAGACGACAGCAACCGTTTGACTAAAAAAAGGGATCGGGAACGCAAATTCCCGATCCCTTGCTGGTTTTCAGGTTTGTCTGGATCGAATGCCGTCAATTCCGGATCTTCGCCCCCAGGGGTAACCGCCAGGGTAACGACCGGGAAGTCCGGCGGTTTATTTCCTTTGATTGCCCGCGAAAGCGGCCGTTACGCCAAGGCCGATATAGACAAAACCACTAACCCAGCGTTCGGCTTTCAGATACACGGGGCTGCGCTTCAGCCAGTTGCCGGCGGTGCCGGCCACAAGCGCATAGGTTCCATCCGTCAAAATGCCGATCGCCGTGTAGAGAATCCCGAGGAAAGCGATCTGCATCGCCACATGGCCCCGGTCAACCTCGACGAACTGCGGCAGGAAGGCCAGAAAGAACAGCGCTGTCTTCGGATTGAGGAGGTTGACGATGAAGCCCTCGCGAAAGATGCGCATGCGGCTGCGCGTCGGCAAACCGCCCTCGACATCGGGAATGTCCGACGGGCCAAAAAGCTTCTTGAGACCAAGCCAGATCAGATAGGCCGCGCCGGCATATTTCACCACGCTGAAGGCGAGCGCGGACGAGGCGAGAAGCGCCGACAGTCCAACGGCGGCGGCGACGACATGAACAAGCGTCGCCGTATGGATGCCAAGGATCGAAACGAGGCCGGCGGAGCGGCCCTGCTCGACCGACCGCGCGAAAATATAAAGGACTGCCGGGCCGGGCACGAGAAGCAGCACCAGCGTGGTACTGATGAACAGGCCGAGATTGGCTGCACCGGGAATTACCAGATCCATGATTGTCCTCCTCCGTTTCCAACAACAATAGCGATAGCATTGGACCGCGCCCAAAGCGAGGTAAAGCTTGCGGTGTCATCACCGAAAGCTCGGTGACCGAGTTCCTTGGCAATTTTCTTTGTAGTCATGCACATCCCGTCAGCCCGTTGCGAAACCTGATTAACACGGCAACTCTACGCCTGATATCTACGACAGATATGGGCCGAAAAGAATCGCTGCGGCAAGGTGTGTTCCCCCCCCCAAGTCGAACGGTCCAAAAAGCGCACCTGCTGGTGCGATCCATGGGCAGGGACGGGCCTATCAGCGTTATTTGGGTGATCAGGTGAAACCATTTATCGCCACTCGCTATCGGACCGATCCCGCCAGATCGCTCTTCCTCGGCCACTCCTACGGTGCTTTGCTCGGCGCACAGATCCTGTTCACCGAACCTGACTTGTTTAGCGGCTATATCCTTGGCAGCCCCTCTCTCTGATACGATAAGCGCCACACCTTGAAGCTCGAAGCGGACTACGCCACGCAGAACAAGGACCTGCCGGCGAAGGTCTATCTTTATGTCGGCGCCTATGAGGCGCAGCGCAAAGGCGACCGGCGCTACAACCAGACGGTAGATATGGTCGCCGACAACCGGGCTTTAGAAGTAGCGTTGCAGAGCCGAAACTATCCGAATCTGCAATTGAAGTCGGTGGTCTTCGATGACGAGGATCACCTCACAGTCGCGCCGCGTGGCTTTACGCGGGGCTTGGAGTACCTTCTGAGAACGCGCTGACAAATCGCATCGAAAACTGGAACGCGGCTGTCGCACAATTCCAAAGTTTTGCGAGCCAGCCGCGCTGGATTTTCCGTGTAATTTCCGTCACAAAGGTAAGGTGCAAAAGTCGGCCCTTAAGCGACCGCCCTTTGCGATGCTGAATGGCCGCGTCATCCTCCGTCAGCCTGAAAGCGGTTAGGCCGCTAATGATGTTGCGGGCCGACAGGTTCTTACGCGGGATGGCGATCGGGTGCTGTCTCAGCGTCAACTGCGGGATCGAACAGCAGAACATTATGGCAAACCAACCAAGCTGTCGTCGCACCTATCGGAATGAGCTTAGCGAAAAGCTTGGCTGGTCAGAACGCTCCGACGGTGCGGACGGAGGCGCATTTGCAAGGTGCGCGGGCGGGCGATACTATGACACTTCGTATTTGAGGGAGGCTCACACGATTAGCCTGTGATCTCAGCCAGGAAACTGCTCGGCCGCGATATCGTTTTCGCACAGCAGCGCAATGAACGCTTCTCTCAGGTTCTGGTAACGATGAAGCAAATCGGCCTTTTCACCTTTTAGTCGCCGCGGGAGGGCCAATTCTCTGTCGTTGGCGTCGTTCGACATTGCGCGCAGTCGAAGATCGGTTTCGATCTCTCGAACTGCCATTTCACAGGCCGCGATCTCCTTAAGCAGCCGCTCCCAGTGTTTCTCCAACACAAAGCTCACGTCGTTGGTCCGCCCAATCACCTCTGTTTACCAACGGTTAACATAACCGAAGCGGATTTGGGGTAGCGGTTCCCTATATGGTTAACGCTCCAGAGAGGGGTGTGTACCAACGACACCCTAAATCAATACGCTAAGTAGCGGCTTGATGCGGGGATGCGGAACACCAATTGGCATTTCGGCTGCGTCGTTCCAGTCTTCTAACGGTTACGCAACCTCGGGCTCACCGTTAATTATATTTTAGTAATATAGAGACCAATCATCTGAAACAACCATTGGGCGAATTCGATTCGGGGAGATAGTTCTGGGAGAAGTACTCTTCAGCTTCAATCGGGACGGAATATAAAGCAAATGGGGACCGTGAATGACCGTACCTGCAGCATTTTTCGAGAAGCGTCCATCTAGCGGGGATGGGTCTTTCGTCGATAATTCTGATACAAATCGAGCAAATAACATGCTCATCAGTGGCGGCCGAGTGGGGAAGTGTAAGGGGATCGTCGGTGGAATAGCGCCTTGTGAAGCGGGTTTGGTACTGTCGTTTGAAAGTTTGTCCGTCGTTTCGGCGGCGGCATTTACATCGTTGCTCATTTGGTCTTCGCCATCGCTGGCAGGTAGCTGTGATCCTGCTGGCCCTGAAACCTGGAGCTGTTCGGGTGCTGCCACAGGCAGCGATCCGTCAGCGGTTATCTTTTCTTCTGCGCCCGTAACGGTAGTCACACAACCAGGATTTGGTTTGTCAACCTCTGGGGAGGCCATCAGAGTCGAGACGATCGGAGGGATCGCCATAACGGACGGAAATGCGTCGTCCATCACGTCCTCTGGTGGGCAGGGTATTTTGGCGATCAATGATGTTTCCGGTGCGGTTGAAATAACATCGAACGGTAGCATCACCGGCATTGACGGAATCTATGTCATCAATACCGGTACAGGTCCCACAACGATCACATCCTCAGGCACGGCGATTGGGACAATCGGTAATGGTGTCTATGTTTCCAACGACGGCTTCGCAACGGACCTGACCGTCAGTCAGACGGGCGGGACGATTTTTGGCGCGGATAACGGAATTTCCACAACCAATCGTGGATTTGGGGCGACCGCAATTAGTGTCGCCGGCGATGTGGACGGTGCAGCCGAAAACGGCATATGGGCGCAAAATTTCGCTAACGCGACAGGCATCACGATTACCCAGGCAGTCGGCAGCACGATCACCGGTTATACGCATGGCATCCGCGCCGATAATTGGGCGGCCGGCGCTATATCGATCACAACAGCCGGGGTCATCAACCAGACCCAGACTGGCGCGGCAAATAACGACACCTTTGGTGTCTATGCCTACAATTCCACAGCCGGGACAGATATCATTCTTACCCAGACCGCGGGATCGATCTCCGGCAATTGGTTCGGCATGTATGCCAATAACCAGGGAAGCGGCTCAACGAGGATCATCAGTTCCGGCGATGTCACGGCAATCGTACGCGCTGGACTTTACGCTTATAACGCGGCCCCAGCGGACAGTATCTTCGTAAGCCAGACATCCGGAACGGTCAAAGGCGGTACCTATGGTGTTTTCGCAGACAATGCGGGAACCGGCTCAACAACGGTTACACTGTCCGGCGATGTGATCGCCTCCGGTGACTACGGTGTCTATTCGCGTAATGCCAGCAGCGCCACCGATCTGATGGTGAGACAGACGGCGGGTTCTATTGCTGGCAGAACCGGCATTCTGGCGTCGAATAGGGGTACGGGTGCCTCGCTGGTCAGCGTCGGTAGTAGAGTGAGTGGCGGTGCGGGCGCGGGTATTCAAACGATTGCAGCGAACGGCTCGACCATCGATATTGCATCTTCGGCAACGGTCACAGCAACGTCGGGGATTGCTATCCGTGACGGAGGTGTTGCGGGTAGCCCGATTGCATCGGACACGATTGGCGGTAATGTCGTCGTTAACAGCGCCGGCATCGTAACCGGTGACGCGGTCCTCGGCCTCGGCGATGACACCTTCAATTTGGCTGGTGGAACCTATGCCGGTAATATCTACGGTGACGACAGAGACGACCCTCGAAGCAACGACGGTGTCACAAACCATGAAGGCAATGATACGTTCACATGGACGGGCGGCACTCTGGCTGGCGGCTTCTACGGTCAGGACGGTTCCGATACGGCTATGGTAAGCGCATCGGCCTATGATGGTTCTCAGGTGCTTGACGGCGGTGATGATACCTCGGTTGCCGATGGTATGATCGATACGCTTACGCTTAAGGGTGTGACGGCGACGACTAATGGCGGCAAGATCATCAATTGGGAAGTTGTCAATCTGGATGGAGCCAGTCTGTCGATTGATGACGGTGTATGGCATGTCGGCGAACCGGACGAAGCAACGACCGGTGTGTTCCTGGACAACAGGTCTAGACTTGACGGCATAGCGTCGCTCGCCTTCGACGGCAACATGACGATTGATTCAACCTCCGCTTTCGTCGGGACGGGCGGAGGAACCGGGGTCTATTCGTTCAGCGGCGATGTGGCCAATGCCGGAACCATCACCACGGTAGATGATGCTGTCGGCGATGTTGTCATCATCGGTGGAAACTATAACGGCAATGGCGGACAGATACTGTTCGATGTTGCTCTTGGTGACGACAACTCCAAGACGGATATGGTCATCATCAATGGCGACACATCGGGCATGACAAATGTCGGCGTCAACAATGTTGGAGGCACGGGTGCGCAGACCAGTGAAGGTATCCGTATCATCGAAGTGAACGGTGCTTCCAACGGGTATTTCTCGCTCGTTGGCGATTACACAATTGGCGACAGGCAGGCGGTCGTTGCAGGCGCCTACGCCTATCAGCTTTATCAGGGAGGCACTTCATCACCGAATGATGGCAACTGGTATTTGCGGTCGCAACTGACCGTGTCGAATCCGACGCCGACTGCTCCGCTTTACCAGGCCGGTGTTCCGAGCTATGAGGCATATCCTCAGGCATTGCTGGGTCTGAACGGCGTCCCAACCTTGCAGCAACGTGTCGGTAGTCGTTTCTGGGCCGGTAATGGCGCTTCTGTCGGCACACCTTATGCCACTCCCGAAGGAGCAGGCGTTGCGATCGAAGGAAACGGTGTATGGGGTCGCATTGAAGGCGTACATAACCACATCGAGCCGCGTTTCTCCGCCGCGGCCGCCGAGTACGACCAGAATGTCTTCAAGCTTCAGGCCGGCATTGATGGGCTGTTGACGGAAACGGAAAGCGGCAAGCTGATTGGCGGGTTCACGGTCCATTACGCCCATGGCAAAACCGACACCAGGTCCGTTTGGGGCGATGGTGAGATCAGCACGGACGGTTACGGTCTTGGCGGGACATTGACCTGGTATGGCGAGAATGGCTTCTATCTGGACGGTCAGGCCCAGATGACCTGGTACACAAGCGGTCTCAACTCTCTCCTTGCCCGCACGAACCTCACCGACAACAATGACGGTTTTGGCTATACACTGTCGTTGGAAAGCGGCACGCGCATTGCCATCGATCCAGGCTGGTCCGTCACACCGCAGGCCCAGCTGGTCTATTCCAATGTCGACTTCGACGCGTTTACCGACACATTCGGCGCCCGTGTCAGCCTCGACCGTGGAGAAAGCCTGCAAGGTCGTCTCGGTGTGACCCTCGACCATGAAAGCGCGTGGCAGAATGACAAGGGCTTGCTCAACCGCTCCCACGTCTACGGCATTGGCAATCTCTACTATGAGTTCCTCGAAGGCACCAGGGTCGATGTCCAGGGCGTGAGACTCGCCAGCCGCAATGATCGTGTCTGGGCCGGACTGGGGCTCGGGGGAACCTATAGCTGGGACGACGACAAGTACTCGATCTATGGCGAAGCTCTGGTTCAGACCAGCCTGAATGACTTCGGCGACAGTTACTCCGTCAAGGGACAGGTGGGCCTACGCGTGAAGTGGTAAAAGGTCGACGGTATCGGAACATTCAAGGTGCCGATGTAATAAACGTCGACGATATCGGCACCCGTGATCGAGAATTCATAGATCGGCCCGATACCCCGAATCTGCCCCGGAAGCCGATAATTCTGGCCATCGCGATTAGTCACGCTACGCTGACGGGCCTCACTGCGCGCTTGCGCAACAGACATTCGAAACGCTGCAGGATCGATCGGCAGTGTTGATACTGGTTGACTTCGCGACCTCATTGCATTTGCGGCTGAAGGGATTCGAACCAGCGTTCCCGCCATTCTGATCAAACTAGCTTGCCAGGTGCGACAACACCTGTTGGTTTCCGCGCAGAACTGAGCCGGTTAGGCGCATAAGGGGGTGCGGATAAAAAGTTGGACTGCTTTATAATTTCAGGCCGAGGCTCTGACGATACTCGACGGGGCTGAGTGATCCCAGCGATATCTTGATACGCTTCTCATTGTACCATCGGATGTAGGCGTCCACCTCGGCGACGAACTGTTCGATCGTGATTGCCTTCCAGTCGCGTGGATAGAAGAGCTCAGTTTTCAACCGACCGAAGAACCCTTCGCACGCGGCGTTGTCTTGCGAGCATCCCTTTCGGGACATCGAACGAACCAGTCTTGCTTCGCTGATACGGGTTAACCAGCCGGGCCATCGATAATGGGCTCCTCGATCAGAATGGATGATAGGCCGTTCCTCGCCGTTGGCGACGGTCCCGATGGCTGCATCCAGCATGGTGTTGACGAGACCCGCATCTGGTTGGGTTCCGATGGACCAACTGATGACCATTCCGTCAAAGCAGTCGATGATGGGCGAAAGGTAGACCTTGCCAGCTGGGATCTGGAACTCGGTGATGTCTGTCAGCCATTTCACGTTCGGCGCGTCTGCATGAAAGTCGCGATTGATCAGGTTTTCGGGTGCCGGACTTATTTCTCCCAAGTATGATCCGAAACGCCGTCGGCGCGGTCTGGCTACGGCCAAGTGCTCCTGCTTCATCAAGCGCTGGACAACCTTTTCCGAGACGATCACGCTCTTCCTGGCCAGTGACGCCTGTAGTCTGCGGTAGCCGTAACAACGACGGTTCGCTTCAAAAATTTCCGCAAGGCTGAGGCGGACGGCGGCATACTTGTCTGCCAGGCACATACGGGCGCGATGGTAGAAGTACGAGCTTCGGGCAATTCGCAGTTGGGCAAGCAGCTCTGGCAAGCGATAAACTTCCTTGAGGGCGTCAATCAGCTGTGTCTTCTCCCGATTACTCAGGATCAGCAGATCGACGCCCAGACCTTTTTTTAATAGTTCGTTGGCCTTTTTCAGGAGATCATGTTCGAGTTGCAACTGGCGGACATCGCGTTGGAGGGCTTCAAGCTTTCGCTCGAGTTCTTCACGTTCAGGCACCTTGGGGTTGGCTTTGCGGCGTTTCATGGATGAAGAAGCCTCATGACCGAGTAACTGGTCTTTCCAGCTATACAATGTCGGTCTCGAGACGCCCAGACGGTCAGCTACCTGCTGAGCACTTTCATCTCCACTGCATAGTCCGATTACCCCCGCTTGCCGGACCTCCTCGGAATAGCCAGGGTGCCACGATCGACCGACCATTGATGTCCGCGCCTCCGGAAAAGCCTCACGAACCCATGCGGTTAGAGTTCCTCGACCGGGATAGCCGAGCGCCCTCATCGTCCCAGAGATGCAACGATCATGGGTGCGAAAGTGCTCAAGTGCCGCCTGCCTCTGAGCCTCTGAATATTTTGGCGCTCGCGCTACCGGCTGAGTACGCAGGTCGAGATGCTGCACATACTCGCGATACCAACCCCTCAGCGCATTCTTGGTGGGATATCCCAGCTGGCGAATGGTCGTGTTAAGCCGCTTGCCCAGCCGGATATAAAGCTCAACCGCTCGAAGTCTGTCTGCGTAGGAATACATGAACTACCTCCTGGTGGTCCAAGTTTTCGTCCGCACCCCCTCCACTTCTAGCGGCAATTGCGCTGCTTAAACGGCTTCATGCCGAGAAGCGACGGACGCTCCCTGATCGCGTCCCGCTCACCCACCTTAGCCAAACTGACCGGCGGCTCATCTTCGAACGAGAAAAACCTGATCGCCGACTCTACGGGATCGCAACGCTCGCTGCTTTGCGAGACCGGCTTCGATCTGCGGAGATATGGGTCGACGGCAGCCGATCTTTCCGGCCCATTGACGAGCATTTGATGCCGCGAACAACATTCATCACGTTGAAGGAGGAGGATCGTCTCGGATTAGGCGTCCAAGCTGATGGCGCGCAGTGGCTTGCCGAAGCGCGTCAGATGCTCGACTTCAACCTGCAGCGTCTGGCGCACAGGGCACGATCCGGAAAGCTCGAAGGAGTTCGTCTTGAGGCCGGAACGTTGATCATCACACCAACCGCCAGCGAAATCCCTGCGGCCGCCGAGGCACTGAATGCCGAGATCAGCGATATGTATCCGTTGGTCGAGGTTCCCGATCTGTTAAGGGAAGTGCATGAATGGACCGGCTTTGCGGATCAGTTCACGCATGTTCGGACCGGCGACGTACCAAAAAATGTCTCTGCAATGCTCGCTGGTGTACTGGCCGATGCTACGAACCTTGGCCCCAAACGAATGGCGGGCGCTTCCAAAGGGATTAGCGCTCACCAGATTGGGTGGATGCGCACATTCCACGCGCGATCGGAGACATACCGCACGGCTCAAGCGTGCATCACCGATGCCCACACCCAGCATCCGCATTCGCGCCTTTGGGGCAATGGCACAACGTCATCGTCCGATGGCCAATTCTTCCGTGCGAGCGACCGGGCTGCAAAGCGCGGCGACATCAATTTGCATTACGGTAGCGAGCCCGGATCGAAATTCTATAGCCATCTGTCAGATCAATACGGCTACTTCAGCATTTTGCCCATCAGTCCCACCGAGAGCGAGGCGGCCTATGTGCTGGACGGGCTCTTCGATCAGGACACGGTCCTCGATATCCAGGAGCACTTTACCGACACTGGCGGTGCCAGTGATCATATGTTCGGGCTTTTCGCCTTGATCGGAAAGCGGTTCTCACCAAGACTGCGTAATCTCAAAGATCGGAAGTTCCATACGTTCGAGAAGGGTGATGCATATCCGGCGCTGTCGAACCACATCGGGGCGCCGATCAATGCCAATCTGATCCTCGACCATTGGGACGATCTGCTCCATCTTGCGGCGTCGATCACGACGCGGTCCGTGGTGCCATCTACCATCCTCAAGAAATTGTCCGCAACGCCAAAGCAAAGCCATCTCGCGAGGGCGCTCCGCGAATTCGGCCGTATCGAAAGGTCGCTCTTCATGATCGAATGGTACTCAAGTCCGGCACTACGGCGGAGATGCCAAGCTGGTCTCAACAAGGGCGAGGCCGCTCATAAGCTGAAACGCGCTGTGTTCTTCCACGAGCGGGGCGAAATCCGCGACCGGTCGTTCGAGAGCCAAGCATTCCGCGCCTCTGGTCTCAACCTCGTTGTCAGTGCAATCGTCCACTGGAATACAGTCTATCTCGACCGCGCAATCACGCAGTTGAAGCGAGAGGGTCGAAATATTCCCGATACTTTGTTGAAGCATATTTCGCCGCTCAGTTGGGAGCACATCAACCTTACCGGCATCTACACCTGGGATGCCGAACACCAGATGCCCGACGGATTTCGATCGCTTCGTCTGCCAGCCGGGCTACGGCGGGTCGCATAAGTTCCCCTTCCGTTCGCTCTTAGCGTACGATTTCGGACTGCTCTTGTTCCCGCCCCAAGATTCCCCGGTTTTACGTGAGATTTAGGTAATGCCCTTAGCGGGTGCGAAGATGGGGCATATTCAGCTTTTGATAAAGCTCGATCTTGTCCTTCATCATCCTGTCAACGATTGAGTCCAGCTGGTTTTGATGTGCCGCCTTCGGCCTCAATCGAAGAAGGCGACATCCGCTACGAAACTTCGCCTTGAGCGGAATCGAACAGCCGTTCACCTAATGCTTTTGCCTGGCATCAATTCATTTCTTCAATGACAGCGAGTACCGAGTATGCCGACGTTCACCCGTACGCGTAAGTGCACCGATCTCCACGAGGTGCTGAAGGTCGCGTGTTGCTGTAGCGCGGGATGTGTCTGTGATCGAAATGTAGTTTTCGGCACTTAGTCCCCCCTTGAAGCCTGCCGTGCCTTCCTTGAAGATGCGCGTAACTACCTTTTCCTGCCGCTCGTTCAGCTGGCCTCGAAAACGATCATAGAACTTTGCTTTATGAATGAAGAAATCGATGCGCTCAAGCGTCACCCGTTGAGCATCCAGGATAGTTTCTGCAAAGAAAATGATCCAGCCGGTGATATCGAGCGTACGCTGGTGCCGCTCAAGCTCGGAGTAGTAGGCCTTCCGGCTCTTCTCGATTGTAAAAGCGAGTGAAATGAGGCTTGGCTGCCCTATGTTTTGCGCCAGGGATTTCTCAGCGAGCGCGCGCCCAATTCGGCCGTTGCCATCCTCAAATGGATGTATGCTTTCAAAGTACAGATGGCCTATTGCTGCACGCGTCAAAGCTTGAACCGAGGTTTGGCCATCTGGCCCGGATTGATTGAACCATGCGATGAACGTCTCCATTTCACCGGTAACCTGGCGAGACGGGGGAGCCTCGAAGTGGATTGTGGGCTTGTCGAATCGACCTGACACGATCTGCATGGCATCTTCATGCGTCCGGTAAGCACCAACCGTTTCAATGTATCGGTTTCCAGCCATCAGCATTGAGTGCCAATGGAACAGTCCTTCATGACGCAGCGGCGTATGCCAGCTTCGATAGACATCCGCCATCATCTCCGCGATCCCCCGCTCTTGTGGGCGGATCTGTCTATCATCAGTGCTTAGCCCGAACTGCCGGCGGAGCGATGACTGAACACTCACGCGGTCCAGAAATTCCCCCTCAATCTCTGAGGTCTTGACCGCTTCGTCGCTCAGCAACTCGATGCGAAGTTGGTTGCTGTCGTCCTCGTTGAAATGTCGAACAGCGCCAATAACCTCACCGGCGGATTGCAAGAATTTCTGCTCTAATGGTACCATGCTTGCGGTGTCGTGCCGGAAGTTTGGCCAATCAGTGTTTTGCCAGTTCCATTTCATGAGTGATTGCGCCCCTATCTATAACTCATAATTATGCAATAAATGAGCTATTGCAATCCCATCTATCGCTCAGCACCACAAGCTGCGGCTCTCCATTCAAGACGTAGCGATCGCGGCTTAGGCCGCGAGATGGCATTCCATCAACCTCAGCGTCACGACCACACCGCCGTCGATCCAGTTGTAGTCGATTGAACCTCAGAGTTGGCCGGAAACTGTCCGTTATAGGAGCTTACTGCCATATAATTCTCCCGAGCTCGTCTGTTCGACTGAATCACGACCGTGCTCGCTCCATACGATTTCGATATCGTCATCCACGACAGTTCCGGATATGTCCAGCAAGCTGGCGTCATTCGACAGCGCGCCGTGTTTGAAGGAATTTGTCGCCAGTTCATGGTTGACTAGGGCGAGGCTTGTCGCGGCGTTCTACTCCAGGCCCATTCGTGAAACCGCCACTCGGATACGGCCGGCGAAGGTACCGACATCATCGTAAGGCGCCAGAAGCACGGTAACGGGAAAGGGAGCGGACCGGCATGGAAACGCCGCCTAGAAGCTTGGTTGAAAATCTTCTGGATGGAGCTGGGTTCTATTCGTGGTCGTTGTCAACGAACACGCTGACTGCCGATGCAGCTTTTGCCGCGATTTACGAGATTGGCGAAGATGACCTTGAGAAAGGTGTTCCAGTCGAAGCCATTCTTGAACGGATTGTAGAAGAAGACCGCCCTCGCCTTGCTGCGCGAATACACGACGTCATCCTTGGTGGCAGGCCATTTGTTTCGCCTTACCGCATCCGATGCGCGGATGGACGTATAAGATCTCTCCTAAGCATGGGTTCTTGCTCGAAGGATCAAAATGGGGTGCCGTCCATTTATTCGGGTATCGTGCTAATCGAAAGAGAAATGGAGATCAAGCTCAACGCATCCGGATTGGAAAAGCATATCGATGCCGCGCTTGATCTCGCCAAAATCGGCGGGTTAGAGCTAACTCAACGTTACCTTTCTTCAGCATTGCGATCTCTCTGATTGACCAGTTCATGAGGTCGTCTCAAAAAATGGGAGCACGTCGGTAGTCGATTTATGTCGTCACAAAATTGCTGGCACGTTTGCTCGCCATGGCTCACAACATCGATTGCCTGTCTGCCGTTGATCGTCCCACGTCAAGCGCAGAAGATCCCGTTTCCTCTCGATTAATTCTCGTCCTGCAACTTCCAGGGTGACCATAGCTTTTCCGGCTGCGCAAGCCACGAGAGTTGCGCGAGCGGGGCAACTGTCGCATTTGCCGTCCATGCGCGACGGACATCGCAGAGGATCGCGTCGATGAGGATTTCCGGCTAGTGTTCGATTGGAAAGGACGGGATTGCGCTCTCAATCGGTCCTCGTCGCGCATCGCGGCGGTGGCGCGCCTGTTTTCGGCAATGGCTACTCAGAAACGCGGACGTGCGTACAGTATATGGACGCGGACAGTCCTTCGCGCCTCCGCTATGGCTCATGGGGAAAATTTGCTAAAGGGACCTCATTAGATGCGAACCGGCTGATCGCCGCAATCACGGCTTGAAAACTCCGGCGCGCACGGTCGCTCATGATCCTCGCGCGCAAGAAACCGTGAGGCAATTGAGCCTCGTTGCGCAACGTTACCGGGACACCCGCCGCCGCCAGCCGCTCGGCATAAGCCCACCCGTCGTCACGCAAGGGGTCCACATCCGCTGTAACGACAAAAGCAGGCGCGAGGTCTGAAAGATCCGGAGCCTTTAAAGGTCGGGCGATGGGATCGGTTGCGGGCTGGCCACCGAAGACAAAGTCCCGGTAGGTCAGCACGTCGCTCGCGCGCAACAGCGGGGCTTCAGCGTTTTCGCGATAGGACGCTGCATCTCCGTCACCACCCAGGCCAGGGTAGATGAGGACCTGGCCCAGCGGCTGCCTCTTGCCTTTCTGCGAAAGGCAAAGTGCTGCAGCGAGCAAGCCGCCGGCACTGTCACCGACGACAACAACAGGCTGATCCACTGCGCGCCAAACCGCTTCAACGTCGTTTATCTGTGCCGGCCACCGGTGCTCCGGCGCAAGACGGTAATCGACCGAAATGATCTGCAAGCCGGTTGCATCAGCGATTTCCACACAGACGTCATCATGGCTGTCCAGCCCGCCCACGACAAGGCCGCCGCCATGCAGATAGAGGACGCAAACAGGTGATGCCAAACCGTATAACCGACAAGCCACGCCGCTGATCGACCGATCAACGACGATGACATTCTCTGGTCGAGGTGCTCGGAAATCAGCGCACATCGCATCGTAGTAGGCGCGGTTTTCCGCGGCGCTCGCCGTGTTGGCCTGCGCTGGATAGCTGGCTTCTGTTTTGCGGATGAAGGCGAGAACCTGAGGATCACTGATCATATGGTTTGTCCGCGTTAAGACGCCTTAGCCAATCCGGATCCATCTGCGGCACAGAGGCGAGTAGCTGGCGCGTATAGTGATGGCGCGGGGGATCCATTACTTCGGCCTTGCTGCCCTTATCCTGCACCGTCCCACTCTTCATCACCACAACGTCGTCAGCAATGGCGCGCACTGTGTCGATGTCGTGCGTGATGAACATGTAGGAAATGCCAGTTTCATCCTGGAGGCGACTGAGAAGACGCAAAATGCCCTCGGCCACCAGTTGATCAAGTGCGCTCGTGACCTCGTCGCAGATGATGATTTCAGGATTTGCCGCCAGCGCCCTGGCGATGCCGATCCGCTGCTTTTGGCCACCAGACAACTCGCCGGGCACCCGATGAAGAAATTGCCTGGGCGAAAGTTCGATCTGCTCCATCAGCTCCCCAAGGCGCCTTTCCAGTGCCGCTCCCTTCAAGCCCACATAAAATTGCAGCGGACGGCAGAGAATCTGGCGGATGGATTGGCGCGGATTGAGGGCTGTGTCGGCCATTTGATAGATCATCTGGATCTTGCGCAGTTGCTCGCGCGATCTGCGGCTGAAGCTCGGTGGCAGCACTTCACCGTTCAAGGTTATGCTTCCAATGCGTGGCGGCAGCAGGCCCGTAACGACGCGGGCGGCGGTTGACTTTCCCGAACCTGACTCTCCAACAACAGCGACGGTGGCACCGCGTGGAATTTCAAACGCGACGTCACGCAAAACATCGAAGTGCCCATAAGACGCGGTGACATTGTTGATGCTGATGACAGGCGCGTCGTTTCTTTCCAGACGGCGTTCAGGGCGATGGAACTCCCGCACGGCCCAGAGCGAACGGGTATAGTCTTCGCGTGGAGACTGCATGATCTGGCGTGTAGGTGCCTCCTCCACTTCCCTGCCATGACGCATGACCTTGATACGATCAGCCATCTGAGCAACGACGGCGAGATCGTGGGTGATGTAGATCGCAGCAGTTTCCGATGTTTCGACCGCCGAGCGGATGGCAGTAAGCACGCCGATCTGTGTTGTCACATCGAGCGCCGTTGTCGGTTCGTCAAAGACGATGAGATCGGGTTTGCAGGCCATGGCCATTGCGACCATGGCACGTTGCAACTGTCCACCCGAAACCTGATGCGGAAATCTCAGCCCGAAATTTGCGGCATCAGGGAGCTGCATGCTCGCATAAAGCTGGCGAGCAAGTATCTCGCAATCCGGTCGGCTCGCAGTGCCGTGTATAGCAGGGCCCTCGCAGAACTGATCGAGCAATTGCCAGGCAGGGTTAAAACTTGCGGCAGCAGATTGGGCTACATAAGCGACACGCCGACCTCGATAGGCCGATCTCTCACGTTCGGTCAGACGCAGCAGATCAACATTCTCAACGAGAACGCGCCCACCTGCGAAACGAAGGCCGGCGTGAGCAAAACCCAGTGCTGCAAGGCCAAGAGTCGATTTGCCGGCACCAGACTCGCCGATGAGGCCAACGACCTCGCCACGCCTCACTTCCAGATTTATGCCGTGCAGGATCGGGGACCAACCCTCCTCACCCTTCGCTTCAACTTTGAGGTTGTCGATCTTTAGCAACATGGCTTTTAGTCCTTCAATCCCGAGGCGCGATGCAACATCCAGTCCACGACAAAATTGATCGAAACGGTCAGCACGGCGATACAAGCGGCCGGCAGAAGCGGCGTGATATCTCCAAAGGTGATGAGGGCTGCGTTGTCGCGGACCATCGCGCCCCAATCAGCCATTGGCGGCGGTAGCCCAAGCCCCAGAAAGGCAAGCGCCGAAATCGTCAGAAAGACGAAACAAAATCGCAGCCCGAACTCAGCAATAAGTGGCGCGGTGATGTTGGGAAGCACTTCCTTGCGAATGATCCAGGCAATGCCGTCGCCACGAAGTTTCGCCGCCTCAACATAGTCCATTACCATGACATTTGCCGCTGTCGCACGCGCCAGACGAAAGACGCGTGTTGAATCCAGAACGGCAACGATCAGGATCAGATTGACCACTCCCGACCCAAGCGCTGACAGCGCCAGCAATGTGAGGATCAGTGGCGGCACCGCCATCATTACGTCAACAATGCGGGAAAGAACGAGATCAAACCACCCGCCAAGAGCAGCCGCAAGAAGACCGGCTATCGCACCGAGCGCAAAGGCAAGCACCGTGGTCGTGGCAGCAATTCCGACAGTATTGCGTGCACCCCAAATAAGCCGCGAGAGCATGTCGCGGCCGAGCGCATCCGTGCCAACGGGAAATGCCGTACTCCAGGGTTCGAATTGTGCACCGACAATTTCGGCCTGATCGTAGGGCGCTATCATCGGGGCAAATGTGACCAAAAGAACATAGATGACGATGATGATAAGGCCGATCAGTGCGGTTAAAGGCATGGTTCTGATTGTCCGGGCAAGGCTCGTCATCACCTCACCTCGGATGCAGCAGGCGCGGATTGGTGGCAATTGCCAGCACGTCGGCCAAAAGGTTCAAGAGAATATAAACAGCGGCAAAGATAAGCGCGCAGGCCTGCACCACCGGCATGTCACGGTTGGTAACGCTGTCGACCATCAGCTGGCCAAGACCAGGATAGACAAAAACAACCTCTACGATGACGACACCGGTGATGAGCCAGGCAACATTGATCGCGATGACGTTGGAAATCGGCGCAAGCGCATTCGGCAGGGCATGCCGGGTAATGATGCGCCAGCGAGAGGCGCCCTTGAGGCGTGCCATTATGACATAGGGTTCGGCCAGCACATTCAACACCGCAGCACGCGTCATTCGCATCATATGCGCTGTGACAACAAGGACGAGCGTTATTGCCGGAAGGAAGGCACGGCGCAGCATGTCGAACAGGTCGGGTGCCGCACCAGGATCGGCCACCGACGGAAACCATCCCATGTGAACTGAAAGCCAGAACATCAGAATGTAAGCGACGAAGAATTCAGGAAATGAAATAGCCGATAGCGTCATAACATTGATGACCCTATCGAACCACGTACCCCTCCACATCGCCGCCAGCAGCCCCAGCAGAACTGCAAGGGGTATGGCGATGGCGGCTGCGTATGCGGCCAGAAACAGCGTGTTGCCAAGTCGCGCCGACAGGAGCTCCGCAACAGGTCGGCCGTTGGCGAGCGAGTGACCAAAATCGCCGGTGAGGATACCGCCGATCCAGGTCAGATACCGCCATGACAAAGGTTGATCGAGACCAAGCTCGCGTCGAAAGGCAGCAACTGTTTCTGGTGTGGCCGATTGGCCTAGAACCTGTTGGGCAATATCGCCCGGCAGCAGGCCAACAGCAAGAAAGATCAGTAGGGAGATAAAAAGCAGAGTGAACAAGCCGAGACCCAGCCGCACGGCCACCATGCGCTGAATAGGGTGCTTTCGTCCGCTCTTCATGCCGACGTCTCCTTCAACCGCACCGCACGGATTCCCGATCCGGCGTGATCTGGAAGTGGTCCTTCTTCCTGCGCGTTGAGATGATCAAGTGCGCGCATCAATGCTGGCGGCATTGCCACTGTACGGTTTGCCTTGGTATCGACATGCAGAAGCATATGCTCGCCGGTTGCGACTGTCTCGCCATCTTCGTTCAGGATCGCATGATGGAGGCGGAGGCGCTTGTCGTCATAACCGAGCAGCCTGGTTTCCACCGTGAGCCGCGCACCTGCCTTTACTTCCGCCAGATGGCGGATGTGGGTTTCGACCGTGTAAGCGGAATGACCTGCGGCGCGGTAGTCGGCATCGAGCCCTATATGGATGAGCAAGGCGTCTGTCGCATCGCCCAGTACCTGCAAATAGCGAAACTCGGTCATATGTCCGTTGTAGTCTACCCAGCCACCATTGACATGAGCCTCATGGAGACGCAGCGGATAATCTGCCTGAACCTTACCGTTGCGGGCATAAAAGCGATTTTCCATCGCTTTCACGGTCTGTCCGGCTCCCCAATCATTGGCCTTGAGCGCATGGAAAATGCCGATCAGGTTGCTATCGCGAATGCGCTCCAGCTCTCGAATGGAGTATGCGCCTGACTGCGCATCTGATTGGCCGGCAATCAGGTCGATCAGTTCGTCATTGAACTCCGGCACGTCCATCAACTTGGTCCAGGGCCATTTCAGCGCCGGGCCGAACTGAGCAAGGAAGTGACGCATGCCGGCCTCGCCGCCAGCGATGCGGTAGGTCTCGAACAGACCCATCTGAGCCCAACGCAATCCAAAGCCATAGCGGATGATATCGTCTATTTCCTGAGTGGTGGCGATACCATCCTTGACCAGCCAAAGTGCTTCCCGCCAGATCGCTTCGAGCAGGCGGTCACCTATATGCGCATCGATTTCCCGGCCTATCTGCACCGGTTTCATGCCCACCGACACCAGAATATCTGACGCCCTTTGCGCCGCAACGCCGCCGCCCACCACTTCCACGACCGGCAAAAGATAGACCGGATTAAAGGGATGCGCGACAATAACGCGCTCGGAATGAACTGAACCTTCGCGCAATTCGGACGGCTTGAACCCGGAGGTAGAAGAGGCAATGATCGCCTGCGGTGAAGCCGTTGCCTCAATTTCGGCAATGATGCGATGCTTAAGATCCAGCCGCTCTGGAACGCTTTCCTGAATGTAATCGGCGCCGGCGACAGCCTCGGCGATCGAGCTTGCCCAGTTGATTGACCCTGGCTTTGGAAGAGGCGACTGATAAAGTCTCCCCCAGGCCTCGGCAGCATTTGCCATTACCTCCGTGACGATGCGGTTTGCTTCGGGATGTGGGTCGAAGACAGTGACGTCATGACCGGCCAATATGAAGCGGGCGATCCAGCCGCCGCCGATGACACCGCCTCCAATTGCTGCGATTTTCATGCCTGCCACCACCGTTCCACGATTTTCCAGCCGTCGAAGAAGCGGTTGTTGGCAACGGGGCCATGCGCAACCTTGTCATTGGAGACATCGACATAATTTACGAAGACAGGAATGATCGTCCCGCCATCCTCGCTGACCAGGCCCTGCATCTCGTGATACATTTCTGCGCGCAACTTTTCGTCCAAAGTGGTGCGCGCCTTTACAAGAAGCGAGTTGAACCGCTCGTTATCCCAGTGGCTTTCGTTCCAATCGACGCCCTTGGCATAGACGAGGCTGAACATATCATCCTCGGTCGGGCGACCATTCCAGTAGCTCACACAGAACGGCTTTTTCAGCCAGACATTCGACCAGTAACCGTCATCCGGCTCCCGTTTGATGCCGAGATCGATCCCTGTCGCCTTGGCGGACTGCTGGAACAGCTGGACCATGGCGAGAGCGCCGACGGAGGCTGCGTCGGACGCGGATATTTCCACCTTGAGCGCATCCATGCCCGCCTTTTTGAGATAGTGCTTTGCCTTATCCGGATCATAGTCGTGCTGAGGCAGGTCGGCCGCAAAGTAGCGGTTAGCAGGCGCAATTGGGCTGTCGTTGGCGATGCGGCCGTGCCCGTGCAGAACCTTCTCAAGCACCGCCTTGCGATCAATGGCGTGTTTGAGAGCAAGGCGGACATTGGGATCCTTGAATGGCGCGGCGTCGCAGAACATCGGCATCGCATAATGCGCAGTGCCCGTGACTTCCGTCGCCTTGATCCCTGGTCGGCGCAAAAGAAGCGGGAGTGTCGCAAGGTCAGGCGAATTAATGACGTCGACTTCACCAGTTATCAATGCGTTCTGACGGGCCGTGGCGTCGTTGATGGTTGACAGAACGACGGTATCGAACCACGCCCGATCCGATTTCCAGTAGTCATCGCGACGTTTCAGAGTGATGCGAACGCCCGGTTCGAAATCGGCCAGCACGTAGCCACCTGTTCCGAGTTTGGATTGCCAGTTCAGCGTTCCGTCCTCGTTGGCCGGCATGATGACGAAGTGGTAATCGGAGGTAAGATAGGCAAAGTCGGCATTGCCGGATTTGAGTTCGAAGATCACGACGTGATCGCCATCGGAACGAATGTCAGTCAATTGCGAGAGTGATCCATTCGCGCCGGACTTGGAATCCTGCCCGCGATGGTGATTGAATGAGGCGATAACGTCTTTTGCAGTCAGTTTGCGCCCATCGGAAAAAGTTGCGGTCTGCCGCAGCTTGAAGGTCCAGATGCGCGCGTCTGCGTCGGTCTCGAAGCTCTCCGCAAGCTCCGGCACGGCTTTGCCCTCGGCATCGATTTCCACGAGGTTGTTGCACACCGCAAGCATGGCGGTCACGACCGGTCCGGCCGCAAACGTCGCCGGGTCGATGGTGTCGGAGGTTGCGCCGCCAAGATGACCGATCCGCAAGGTACCGCCACGCCTCGGCTCTGCTGCTCTTGCCCCAAATGGCACGATCCCGGCGGCGGCGAGACCGGCTGCACCAGCCAGAAGACTACGTCGGGTGATATCGAATAGTGCTTTGCTCATTTCAACAGTTCCTCTCTTTATTATAGGTTTGATGAGATGCTGATTAGCGCCGAAGCAGTTTGAGCTTTTCGCGAACCTCCTGTGGGGTAAGTATCCGGCAGCCCATGGCCGTCAGAATGGTAGCTGCGCGTTCGACCAGGTCGCCGTTGCGCGCGAGCACGCCTCTGTCCAGCCAGATATTATCTTCCAGACCGACACGGACATGTCCGCCCGCCAGGGCCGCCTGTGCAACATATGGTAGCTGCATGCGACCGATGGAGAACATCGAATAGGTCCATCCTTGCGGGATGTTGTTGACCATCGCCATGAGGCTGTTGATATCGGCTGGCGCACCGTAGGGGATGCCCATGCAAAGCTGGATCATTACGGGATCATCGATAAGGCCCTCGTCGACAAGTGTCTTCGCAAGCCATAGATGCCCCGTATCGAAGACCTCTATTTCCGGACGCACACCAGCTGCCTGAATACGCCGTGCCATGGCACGTAAAGTGCCGGGGGTATTTGTCATCACATAGTCTGCTTCCGCGAAATTCATCGTTCCGCAGTCGAGCGTGCAAATCTCTGGAAGCAGTTCTTCCACATGCACAAGCCGTTCGGTAGCGCCAACCAGATCGGATTGTGGCGCGAGCGGTAAAGGCGCTTCCGCCGATCCGAGAACGATATCCCCGCCCATTCCTGCCGTCAGGTTCAGCACAACATCAGTATCGGAGGCGCGCACACGCTCGACGACTTCCCGATAAAGGGCCGGATCGCGGGAGGGTGCCCCGGTGTCTGGGTCACGGACATGAACATGGGCAATGGCGGCGCCGGCCTTGGCGGCCTCGATGCACGCATCGGCAATTTGTGCTGGCGTGATCGGCACGAGACTTGACTTCGTATGGCTTTGACCGGAACCGGTAACAGCGCATGTTATGAAGACGTCGCGGTTCATGAAATACTCCGGGAATGAGGTGAATTCCATGAGAGTGTGACAGCAAATTTCCTGTCGCAATGTGCATGATTCACGCTAAACTGTGCGCATGTCGCCAAAATCGCCGTTTCACCTGACGTTTCTGCTATTTGAGAGCTTTTCCAATATGGTGCTTGCCAGCGCCATCGAGCCGCTTCGTGCCGCACGCGACCTTTCGGGCCGTCAGCTTTTTTCATGGCAATTGTGTTCCTTGGACGGAAATGCGATTATCAGTTCGTCACGCGCCGCGATCGCTGCTGATCTTCCGCTATCTCGAGTGGGAGCGACAGACGCACTTATCCTTGTCGCAGGCTATGGAATAAGAAATCACCTCAACCAGGAGTCAGCGGCGGCCGTGCGCAGAAAAGCACGCGGTCTTCCGATTGTGGGCGGGCTTGACACCGGTGCGTGGTTGCTCGCGCGCATCGGTCTTCTTGCCGGACGCAGGGCAACGATCCATTGGATGGAGAAGAAGGAATTCGCAGAAAATTTTCCGGAGGTTCGTGTCACGGATGCGCCTTATGTCGTTGATGGAAACATCGTGACCTGCGGCGATGCACAGAGCGTTCTGACGTGGTCACTCGACCTCATCGGAAAACACGCGGATGAGGCTCTGCGTTTTGATGTCGCTAACATGTTTGGCGGCGTCCAGAAATCAGCTGAGAGGACATTAGCGCGAGGCCTTTCGGGTCGAATGAGCGATCACGGACTGCCCGCGGCCCTGCAGCGCGCGATCGTTGTTATGCGCGAAACTGCCGAACAGCCGCTCAAACTGCCTGACATTGCCGACCGTGTGGCGGTATCAGAGCGTAGCTTGGATCGCTTGTTTCACCGATACCTGGGTATGTCTGCCGGCCAGTACTACAGTCAGATCAGACTGTCCCATGCCCGCGCACTCGCATTGGAAACCAATCTGACGCTTTATGAAATTGCGTTTCGCACTGGGTTCTCTTCCCCGTCCACGCTTGCACGCGCCTACAGATTGAAATTCGGAGAAACCCTGCGCCGGAAGAAGGTAACGGTTATCTCGACATCGTGAGCGCATGGCGGCACCTCATGATCGAAATAAGTATAGCCCCAAAACGTATTCGAACGCCATAAAAGCTGCGTCAGAGCAATGAGCTCGAACTTGCCGGGCATTGGCCGCTGAACATAATCAGTCGCCCATTGCTGTTGTCGATTCCGACGAATTCGCGCATTTCGCTCATCATCAAACGGTAAAGTGTGAACTCAACACCTACCGACAAAGTATGTTTTCGAGACAATGACGAACCGAGTGAACGCTCCGGCCATTCGCGGTATTGCTCTTGATAGGAATGGAAACCTTTGGCTCTACGGGGAAAACAAGAAAGCCGTGTTCCCGCTCCACCAAGCGGTGGAAACAGCCCCCATGGATGACGATGACAATTTCCACTCCCCTTCATGTCGATGGCAAACCCGGCCTGCTCCAGCAGGGCTCCGCACGGTCCCGACGTTCTTTCAGTTTCGTGATTTTTTTCCGCCGCTCTCGCGTCCGCCCTTCTCTTCAGATTCGTTCCAGGCCGAGGCTCGTGATGCCGACACAAATCATAAAGACCCGTGCTACTATTAGAACGCGGGGTTGGAATGATCGAGTCTGCAAAAAAACCTGCCTGCAACTGGAGGACGACAAGCGGCCAAAGCTCAGCGTCAGTTTTCCCGGCGTCAGATCTCTAATCGCTCGCAGTCGACAGCATCCTGGGATAGGGAAGTCGTCCCCGGGCAAGCCCACACAGCGTGCGAGCCGATCCTCACGGCAGTTCAGCTGAAAATTCCAATGTCCGACGCTAGAACCGACGCCGCGCTGGAGATTTTATTTTTCATTGAGCTCTCGCCACGACTGCCTTCTGGCCTGACTTTTCGCGGAAAGGTTTGCGTTGCACGAGGATGATCCCGGCCACTGTCATGCCGCCGCCGAGGAGGTGGTAGATATACAAGGCCTCACCGAGAAAGATGGCCGCGACGATGGCGGTGAAGATCGGAATCAGGTTCATGAAGATCGCCGTGCGGGCGGCGCCGAGATGTTTTACCGCCGTCATCCAGACAAAGGGCGCGAGGATCGAGCCGGGGATCGCCGCATAAAGCACCATGGCCGTATTCGGCAAAGTCAAGGCGGATGGGGCCGACAGGAGATAGCTCGGGACGAGAAGCACGACCGCGGCACCGATCTGTACGTAGATCGATGTCCAGGTGGCAAGCGGAATGGCCCAGCGCCGCAGAAGAATGCCATAGCCCGCATAAGCCAGCACCGCAGCCAGCATCATCGCATCGCCGCGCCCGACACCCTGCGACAGGAGGCGGGATGGATCGCCCTGTCCGAGAACGATAAAGATACCCGACAGGGAAATAATACCGCCGATCACGGCCAGGCTCGACGGCCTTTCAGCCAGGAAAACTGCGCTGAGGATCAACGTCAGCAGCGGCACGAGCGAGAGCATGATCGCCATGTTGGTGGCCGTGGTTAAACCGGCGGCGTAATATCCAAGTCCTTGACACGCAGCCATGCCGAGAAGGCCAAGGAGGATGAGTTTTGGCAGGTGAGCCGCGATCGTCCGGCGGTGACGCCAGGCATCCCGGTAGACCAGCGGCGTCAGGATGACGAAGGCGATGAACCAGCGTTCGAAAGCGATGGTGCCGGGCGCGATCGCACCAGCGGCCAACTTGCTGACGATGGTGTTTCCCACCCAAATCAGGACCGCCAGCAGAGAGAAGAGCAGATATTTGACAGGCATCGGAGCCTCCTTGTTCATAGTGGCTCTTGCCTAGCAAATGTCTTTTCTTCATTATATAGTGATAAAAAGACATAGAGCTGCGACGATCGGACGACGTATGAAAACTCGCATTGCCGCTGGCGAGAACCCGGCGCCCCTCTCCTTCCGCACGGAAAGCTACGAGGCAGGAGGAATTTTCGAAGAGAAACGGCAACCGTGGTGCAAGGTCGGTTATGCCTTGACTGGCGTGATGGAAGCGCGGGTTGAGGGAAAACGCTTTCTCTGCCCACCGCATTACGCAACGTGGATTCCGGCCGATGCGGTGCATGCCTGCCATAACCGCGAAAACGTCAAATTCGTTTCGATCTATATCGACCGCGACCTCTGCGCGGGCATGCCCGAAACGGCATGCACGCTTGCGCTCAGCCCACTGATCAAGGCGATCCTCGCCGATTTTGCCGAGCGTCGCATAACGGTGCCGCAGACGGAAGCGGACCGGCGCCTTGCATTCGTGCTGGTCGACCAGCTACTGAACGCACCAAGGCGCGAGAGTTTTCTGCCGGTCTCGAACGACGATCTGCTACAGCCTGTCATCGACGCGCTGCAGGCTGACCCGGGCGACCGCCGCTCGCTTTCGGAATGGGCAAGATTACTGCAAACTACGGAAAAAACCTTGTCGCGCCGATTCCTCGGGCACCTCGGCGTGTCTTTCAACGAATGGCGACAAAGACTGAAGCTGGTTGCTTCACTGTCGCTGATCGAAGATGGCAAATCGGTCCAGTCGATCGCCAAAACACTTGGCTATAACAGCCCGTCGGCGTTCATCGCGATGTTCAGGAGACTGACCGGAACGAGCCCAACAAATTTGCGATCGACACCAGCCAGGACAATTAAAGCAGCGAGTACCCCATAGGTCTTTAAACAGGGTCAAACCGCCGTCGCCTTCGGCCTGAAGAACGATTGCATTGCATCCTTACGGTCTTCTTGAATGGCGAAAAGGCGTTTCTCGGAAATATTACGCTGACTTGGATGTTCGCGACAGGCTGGAGTTCTTTATGGGTCTTCAGCCGCCTCGCCAGTAGGTGTCGATGATATGCTGGCCATTGTTGACAATCCGCTGGCAGAGTTCGGGATCGCCGCCCTTTAGCGTATTCGGGACGCCGCCGCAGAGGCGGACGAATGTCACCTGCTGAACCGTGAACATAAAATATTACCCCGCTGGTAGGGTCGAATTCTAGCCCGACTTCCCTGAAACCGTCTGCGACTTCGGTGACTGCGACGTCGATCGCCTTAAAGACTTTGTCTAGCATCGGACGTTCCGTCGCGTCGCGGATATCAACGGACTTCCGCTGTTCGGGCGTCGAGACGCAGCAAATGTTCTCTGTCATGTCTTCTCCAAAGTCATATTGGTGTGTCTGGAATTTGTGCTATCTCAACTGGAAACGCAGGAGGTCGCGAATGAAGGTTCAAAAGTTCAGCATTTCCGACGCAGAACTCGTCAAATCGCCGGGACAGGATGCCGGCATCTATGTCGGAAACCTAGTGGACGAACGAAACGGCGGCCCGGTCTCGATTGGCTATGGCCGGTATGCTCCTGGTCAGTCGCTGACCGAGACGATGGCCGTAGACGACACGATGATCGTCCTTGAGGGACGACTGTCCGTGTCCACCAGCGATGGCACGGTCACCGCGGGGCCCGGCGACATTGTCTACATGCCTAAGGGCCAATCCGTGACGATCACGACCGAGGGAGAAGGCGCGACAACGGCTTTTGTGACCTATCCGCACTGGGCCGAGGCTCGCGAGACATAAATAGATCTCACCATGGCCATGTCGCTGATTGCTTCGACACGAGGCGTGGCCCTCCTGCCTGCCTACGCGGAGAAATTCCTTCCCTGGTCCGTGACCAGTCGTCCGCTCAAGGGCGAGCCGGGTCTTCAGGACGCCGATCGAGATTTCGTCCTACACGAGCCTGACGGCATAGGTTGATGAGGGAGATTTTCGTAATCGGATGCTCTCGAAAGGACTCGAACCGGCAACCCGTAGTTCATTTGGTTTTACTGGCATTAACTTTCCGGTCCGGGCAAATCCTGCCCGGATGTTGTTTTCCCGGTTTGCCAATGCCGAGGTGTCGACAGTGAGAACCGACGTCTTGAACCCAGCTTCGGCCACCCGATCCACTAGCGCGTCGATCCGCTCGGGTTCTCCTGGAAGATAGGCCTGAAACCAGGTGGCGGGGGCTTTGGCAACCACTTCTTCAAGTCTAATCAGCGACGACCCGCTCATGATCATGGGAATTCCGGCTTGGCTCGCCCCCTGGGCGAGAACAAGATCACCCTGATAGGCCATGAGAGCACTGATGCCCATCGGCACGATACCAAAGGGCGCGCTGTAGCTTTCGCCGAGTATCGTCGTACGGGTGCTCCGTTGAGAAACATCCCTCAGCACGCGGGGCCGAAAGGCATAGTCGGCGAAGTCTTCCCTATTGTGACGCAGCGAAGCGCCCGTCTCGCTGGCTCCTGACACATACCCGAACAGCGGTCGAGGTAGGTGACGTCTGGCCGCTTTCTCGAAGTCATCAAGGCAAAGATATTTGTCGAGGTTGCGCGCGTTCGCCTGCATCTCTTATCCGATCAGGATCGCCCGAAAATCGTTGACGTTGGTTCCGGTCGGCCCGGTCACGAAAAGGTCTTTTGTGGAATTGAACCCCGTCCAGGCGTCGTTCGAAACGAGCAAGTCGTAGGGATCGAGGCCCGCGGCGCAAAGTCTCGCCACCGAGCCTCCGTCGACAAACGACCCCGCATTGTCTTCGGACCCGTCTATGCCATCGGTGTCGGCAGCAAGCGCGGTGATGTCACCATGCTCGGCAATCTCGATGGCCAGAGAGAGGAGGAATTCAGTGTTTCTGCCGCCTTTTCCTTTGCCGCGTAGCGTTACCGTCGTTTCACCTCCCGATAGGATCACCACCGGCTTCCGAAACGGTTGATCATTGCGCGCGACCTCCTTCGCGATCACGGCGTGAACCTTGGCGACCTCGCTCGCTTCGCCCTCGATGGCGTCGCTTAGCACGACCGCCGAAACGGCTTGGCTCCGCGCAAGGACTGCAGCAGCTTCCAGTGAAGCGCGAGGGGATGCGATGACCGTAACCTGATTGTTGTCGAAACACGGGTGGTCCGGGTCCATACCGACTGCCGCGTCTTGAAGATGTCGGATGACATGGTCCGGCAATGCCATGCCATATCGGTCTATAACGCGAAGCGCGTCTTGCGGCGTCGAACGGGACAGGACAGTCGGGCCGCTGGCAACCAGAACAGGATCATCTCCCGGAATGTCAGACACGATCAGCGTCACGACCTTGGCGGGATAGGCGGCGATCGCCAGGCGTCCACCTTTGATCCTAGAAAGCTGGGTCCTCACGGTGTTCATCGCGGAGATGGGAGCACCTGATGAGAGAAGCATCTTCGCGACAGCGATCTCGTCATCCAGCGTCAGACCTTCGCAGGGCAATGCCAGCAAGGACGATCCGCCTCCGGAGATCAACGCCACGACAAGGTCGTCTTCGGTAAGATCGGAAACGGCATCTAGCAATCGCCTGGAAGCCACGAAGCCTGCCCTATCCGGAACAGGGTGAGCGGCTTCAATGACCTCTATTCGACTGCAGGAGGACCGCGTCCCGTGCTTTGTCACGACGACACCCTCGAGTGAGCCTTTCCACAGGGCATCGAACGCACGCGCCATTTCCACCGATGCCTTGCCGGCTCCTATCACGACGGTGCGCCCTTTCGGCTCTCGCGGAAGGTTTGCCTTGATGGCCTCGTAAGGATCGGCAGCAGCAACCGCCGCTCGAAACAGTTCGGACAAGAAGACTCTGGTGTCCGCTACGGCTCCCATGTTCACGCGGCCACGATATTCGTCCGTGCGCCGCGCTCGAACGCCTCGACGTTGTCGATCAACTGGTCGACAAGCGACTGAACCGCTTCGCGGCTCGCCCACGCCACATGCGGTGTCAGGATAAAGTTCGGCAGGTCGAGTAGACGCATTAGAGGATGATCGGCGGCTGGGGGCTCCGTGGTGACGACGTCGAAGCCCGCTCCGCTGATCTGTCCGCTTCTCAACGCAACCTCCAGCGCGGCCTCGTCAACGAGACCGCCTCGCGCGGTGTTGATCAAAAGCGGCCGCTTTGTCATCTGTGCGAACTCCGCGGTCGAAATCATGTTGCGGGTGGAAGACATCAACGGAGAGTGCAAAGTGATGACGTCACTAGCCTCAAGGACTTTCTCGAAGGGCGTATAAAGCGGTCCCATTCCCTTTGTGCCCTTGTAGTCGGAAAAGAGAACTTTCATCCCGAAGGCCCGGCCGAGGTCGGCCACCGAGCGACCGAGTGCGCCGTCACCGATGATGCCCAGCGTCGAACCCGCAAGATCGTTGATAGGGAAATCGAAGTAGCAGAACTGGTTCACTTCTTGCCATCGTCCAGCCTTGACCGACTTTCGATACCCAAGGAGGCTGCGGCGAAGCGCGAGGATCATAGCGAAGGTGTGCTCTGGAACCGTGTTGACTGCGTAATTGCGGATATTCGAGACGGCGACCCCGCGTTGCGCGCATGCGGCGACATCGACGACGTCGGTTCCCGTCGCGGCCACCGCAACAAGCTTGAGTCGTGGGGCGGAGGCGATCGCCGGACCCCGTACAGGAGCCTTGTTTGTGATGACGATGTCGGCGTCCTTGATGCGTTCCGACACCTCGTCGGGAGCCGTTTGGTCGAACGCTACGAGTTCGTTGGCGAACGAGAACGCACGGAAGCGAATGTCGTCGGGCAACGTCTTGCGATCTAGGAGAACGACGCGAAGAGGTTTGCTGGCAGCATCAGACATGGGGAGAACACCGAGTTTGAAGGAAAGAATAACGGCCGCATTCCAGCGGCCGCTCATCGAAGATCGGCCTTAGGCTTCTTCTTCCTGGAAGGCCTCTTCGCGGGTTTTACGGAACGACGGCAGGATCATCAGGAGAAGGACTCCAGTTGTCGCGATCAGAAGGACGAGGCTGATCGGCCGCTCCACAAAAACGCTCGGATTTCCGTGGGAGATCGTCAGAGCCCGACGGATATTGGTTTCCAACAGCGGTCCAAGCACGAATCCCAGAAGCAGCGGACCCGGTTCGCACTTTGCCTTGCGAAATGCATATCCGAGCAGTCCGAACCCTGCAGCCAGAGCCACGTCGAAGATGCGGTTGTTGATGCTGTAGACCCCGACGCAGCAGAAGAGAAGGATTGCCGGATAGAGCAGCCGGTAGGGTACCGTCAGCAGTTTTACCCAGACCCCGATGAGCGGCAGGTTGATGACGACGAGCATCAGGTTGCCGATCCACATGCTGGCAACGAGACCCCAGAAGATTTCCGGCTGGGTGGCCAGCACCGTCGGTCCTGGCGTGATACCGTGGATGATGAAGGCGCTCAACATCATCGCCATCATGTTGTTCGACGGTATGCCCAGTGTCAGAAGCGGGATGAATGACGACTGTGCACCCGCATTGTTCGCGGCTTCCGGTCCAGCGACACCCTCAACGGCACCTTCGCCAAACTCGTTGGGGCGCTTGGACACCTTCTTTTCGACCGAGTAGGCGCAGAACGATGCCAGCGTTGCCCCCCCACCTGGCAAGACGCCAAGAAAGGTGCCGACGCCGGTTCCCCGCAGCACAGCCGGCCATGCACGCCGGAAATCTTCCCGCGTTGGCCACAGCCGACTTAGCTTGCTGACCAGTACGCCGCGGGCTTCGACATTTTCAAGGTTCTCGACGATCTCCGAAAAACCGAATAGCCCGATGGCAATGACCACAAAGTCTATACCGTCGAAAAGCTCGACAGCGTTGAACGTGAGACGCTCTTCACCAGAGCTCGCGTCAATGCCGACCATGCCCAGCAACAACCCGAGAAGGATCATGCCGATCGCCTTCAGCACGGACCCTCGCGCCAGGATTGTTGCGGCCAGAAGTCCAAACAGCATCAGTGAAACGTACTCTGCTGGACCAAACGAAAGCGCGAAAGACGACAGAGTAGGTCCTGCTATAGCAATGCCAAATGTCGCAACGGTCCCGGCAAAGAATGAACCGAGTGCGGCAACAGCGAGCGCCGAACCAGCCCTCCCCTGTTGAGCCATCTTATAACCGTCGACAGCGGTAACGACCGATGACGCTTCGCCAGGCAGGTTGACGAGTATAGCAGTCGTTGAACCTCCATATTGAGCGCCATAATAAATTCCAGAGAGCATGATCAGCCCGGCAAGAGGTGGAAGGTAGAACGTGATCGGCAGCAGAACAGCGATTGTTGCTGTCGGTCCGATACCGGGCAACACCCCGATCAGCGTACCTAGGAGAGCGCCAAGAAGACAAAATCCGAGATTGGTGGGCGTCAAAGCCTCGCTGAATCCGAGCATGAGAAGGTCGACGAAGTTCATGAGTTTCCTCCTCAGAACGGCCAGATTGGCATTTGAACGCCAAGGCCGACGATGAAGACCAATGCGCCAAACGCTGTCAGGCCAGCGGTAAGCAGGATGACCTCGCGAAGCCTCGAATCCCGGTCGGCGATGCTGCCAACAAGAAGCAACCAAACAGAGGCCGCAACGAAACCAAAGAACTCCGCAATAAAAGCGAACCCAACCACCGCCGCCAGAATGATCACCAAGGGCCAGAGCTTCGGCTTGGCAATACCCACGCGCGCCCGGACTGCACCGAACCCGCCAATCACCGCGCCAATGATGATAAGAAGCCAGCACACTATTCTGGGAAGATAACCTGGCCCCATTGCGGAAGCGGTACCCATGGTCAAATCGCGCCCAGCCCAGAGGCCGAGCGCGCCGAATCCAATGAATATCGCTGCGGTGAAGAGGTCCGGACGGTCACCGGTTCCTCTAACCTTGCGAGGAGTGGCCATTACTTCTGTTCCTTGGCCAGTTTCCAGATCGCGCTCAGGCGTTCACCGCGGACAGGAAGTTCCTTATTCCAATCTTCCGATGACCGGTAAGAAAGCGCCAGCGACATTTGCTTCGCCTTTGCCTGGAAATCAGGATTTTCGAGGGCTTTTTTGATCGCGCCCGAGAACTTCGTACGGATTTCGTCGGGAACATCGCAGCTCATTGCGATGCCGCGCTCGGAACTCATGAGGACTTCGAAACCTTGCTCCTTTGCAGTCGGCAGATCAGGAGCGATCGAGGCACGATCTTCCGCGAACTGACCGAGATTCTTGAACGCCGAGTGATCGCTGCCCACAAATTCACCGACGTTGATGCCGATTGTGTCGACATGTCCACCAAGAAGCGCGGTACGAGCCTCGTTCGCCCCATTGAAGGTTACAGCAGTCAGGTCGATACCGGCAGCTTTCTCCAACTGAAGCATCGCGAGGTGCTCGTCAGTTCCCAGACCGGTCGTCCCCACGGTTACGGCACCCGGATTTTCCTTCGCGAAGGCAACGAGGTCCTTGAGCGTGATGAACTTTGAACTTGACTGAACAATAAAAGAACCTGGGTCCTCAACGATACGCGCAACAAGGCAGAGCTTCGCGGGATCGAAACGCACCTTGCGGTCCATTTGCATCGTCAGATAGCCCGGCGTGTTAAGCGAGGACACCGTGTAGCCGTCAGGCCGGGCTTGCGTCATTGCAGTATAGGCAATTTCGCCAGAAGCTCCGGGGCGGTTCAGTACGGTTATCTTCGCGCCCAGCTCTTTCTCCACATATGGAGCAAGCGTGCGGTTCATCACGTCCGTACCGCCACCAGGAGCGAACGCCACGATGAATTCAATAGGGCGGTCGGTTGGCCAGTCAGCATGCGCTACGCCTGCGCCGAGAAAAAGCGTCGTCACCAGCGCGGTATTTCTAATCAAATGTTTCATCTTATCCTCCCAGGATGGTTTCGACTGGTTTAGTTCAGAGCGCTAGAGACTGGCCGGCGTTTCCCCTCCGGAGCGCCGGCCAGCATCGTTCAGTTCGTGGACGGCAGCTCGCAACCGGCTTTAACCAGAGCGTCGTTGAACCATGTCGGCTTATGCGTCCCTGCTTTGATATTCTCGATCTGCTTTAGCTCAGCGGCGTGCTTAGCAACGGTCCGTTCGTAGACCTCCGCAACATCGTCGATCGGAACAACCACGACGCCATCCGCGTCACCGACGATCAGGTCTCCCGGCGTGATGACCATGCCGCCGATGGCGATCGGGGTGTTAATCTCGCCCGGCCCGTTTTTGTAGGGACCTCGATGGGTGACCCCAACCGCGAACGCTGGGATGTTCATCTCAAGAAAGGCATCCGCGTCACGGATAGCACCGTTGAGCACGAAACCCACGACGCCGCGACGGTGAGCGTAGTCGAGCATCATCTCGCCCATCAGGGCGTGGGTCACGTCACCGGCTGCATCCATGACGATGACGTCGCCGTCCACAGCCATGTCCATCGCCTTATGGAGCATAAGATTGTCGCCTGGAGGCGCTTTGACAGTCAGTGCACGGCCGACAAGTTTGCCGTCACGATGCATCGGGCGAAGCTCGGCCCCGCCCGCATACATGCGGTGCATGCTGTCGCTGATGTTAGCGACTGGAAGCTCCCGGAACTTGTCGATCCATTCCTGATCGACGATCCTGTCCCTGTTGCGAACCCTAAATCCTATAGTCAACGTCTTCTCCTCAATGCTTTTGATTGTCTTTTTTTTTCAGGCGGGCGTCTTTGCCAGCGCCCGATGATTCACGATCCTTTCGCGACCGAGGTGACGCCCTTCCACGATCGCAAAGATACCTTCCACAGCATCGACGCCGACGCGAACGTTGGCCTCCTGGGTCACGCCGCCGATATGCGGTGTGACGACGATTTTCTGGTTTTGCCAAAATGGGTGGTTGGCCGCAGGCGGCTCGATCTGGAAGGTGTCCAGGCCGGCCCCGGCAATGTGACCGCTCTCCACAGCTCGAAGAAGGGCATCCTCATCTATCAATCCGCCTCGCGCGGTGTTGATAATGAACGAACCGGGCTTCATCATGCCAAGACGACGGTCATCTAGCAGGTTGCGCGTGTCGGGTGTCAGAGGGCAGTGCAAGCTCAATATATCCGAGGACGAGATGAGGTCGTCGACATCAGCCACCCGGTGAACACCTGCCTCGACAAACGCCGTCTCGTCTGTGAAGGGGTCGTAGGCTTGGACCTTCAAGCCAAAACCCCTGGCGAACACGGCAGTTTGCCGAGCGATGGCGCCGAAGCCGACCAGGCCGATAATCATGCCGGCAAGTTCCTTGCCGGAATAGCCCGCTTTTTCCCAGCGCCCGGCGCGGATACCGCTGTCGAGCGGCACTATCCGCTTCACCACGGCAAAAAGCAGTGTGATTGCATGTTCAGCAACCGAAAGTGCATTTGCGCCAGCAGCGACGACCACGGGTATCTCCCGGCGTGACGCAGCATCCACATCAATATTGTCGACCCCAACCCCGTGCTTTGAAAGAACACGGAGCGATGGCGCGGCCTTGATCGCTGCTTCGCTAAAGCGGCCCATTCGAACCACGACGCCGACGGGATCAAGTTCTGTCACGATGCGGACCAGATCGGCTTCGCTTGTGTAAGGGGGGACGTAAGACACCTGGTAGCCGTTGTCGGTTATCAGTTTTACGGCTTGCTCGTTGATGGCTGGTCCTGTCACCAGGATGTTGCGGCTTCCCATGCGTACCTCGAATTGGATGCGCGAGGACGCGGCGCTGCCGTTGCAACGTTTTGGCATCCTCCCATACGCCAAAGTTCCTCCTGGCGTCTCCTGAGGCGAAAACTTAACATAAGGAGTTCTTGATTAAAGCGAATAATTCTGCCTAAGATAAACAGAAAATCTTAATTCGTGGCGGGACGACATTGGATATTCGCCAGCTCAAGACATTCATCGCGATAGCCGAGCACGGAACCTTTGCGAAGGCTGCCGACGCTGTAGGTCTGACCCCATCTGCGGTGAGCCAGCAAATACAGGCGCTGGAATCGGAGGTAAGGGGTGAACTGTTTGATCGCGCGACCAGACCAATCATGCTGAACGGCCACGGTCTGCAGATGCTCGAAGCAGCGCGGACCTTGGTGCGCGATGCAGACAATATCATCGACGCAATCTCCGGCAGAGCCGTGAGCGGCACGTTCACAATCGGCTCCGTTCGCTCAAGTGCTCTTTCGCTTCTGCCTCTCTCAATCGTCGCTCTCAAGGCCGACTACCCCGATTTGAGGATCAAGCTCCAGGTCGCCAATACGGACGAATTGCTGAAGGATGTCATGTCAGGCCGTCTCGATTGCGCGATGGTTGCCGAGTACTCAGGAATTCCTTCAGCATTGAGATGGCAACCGTTTATCAACGAACCTCTACTGGTCATCGGTCCCAACGGCACTCCAAAAATGTCCGGTTTCGATATGCTGTCGAAGCTGCCCTATGTCAGGTTCAACAGTAAATTCAGGCTGGCGCAGATCATTGAGACGGAGCTTGCAAAAACCCGGATCGTACCAAACTTGATAGCTGAGATAGACACGATTGCTTCAGTGGTCTCTTGCGTTATTCATGGTCTGGGCGTGTCTGTTGTTCCCTGGATCGCGTTGAGAGACATTGCTGCTCCGATCGTCGCGGTGCAGTTTGGCGAACCCCAGATATTACGACCGATAGGCCTCCTGGAACGGCGGTCAGGAACGCGCGCACAGATAATAGATCGTCTGCATCAGAATTTGGCTAGGCTGAGCGATCCGTATGGCATACCGCGCTGACTGAAGCTGCGCTGAGATTTCTTATGGCGCGCAGAGGACGAATCTGCCCGCGAGGAATGTCCGCTTCGGGCGCGGGATGCTCGTAAGAGCGCCAGGTTCACCGAACTAGATCGCGCCATCGACGGACCTCAACGAGCAACTCACCTGTCCGAACCGACTGACGATGCCCCTCGGTTGGTATTGGAGGCCCCGGGAACGGATCGCTTTTCGCACTAATGAAAAGCAAGTTCGTCTATCCGAAAACGATGCAAGCCATGTTCGATGTCAGCGGGGCGGGCGACCTTCCCGCCCCGCCAGCCGACGAGCTTGCTTGTAGATGAAGCGGTAAATCGCGGACCGTTTGAGCCGTCGCGGACACTTCATTGGAATGCGCCAATTGGAAACCAACCTTGCCGGTTGACGAGATCTCACCTGATACGCCGTCCCGGCTTGCCAAACGGTCGTCCGGTCTCGCTCTTTTACAATCAAAGGTTAAAACAGCTCGATCAACGTTTTCAGAAAGGCGCGAACAGCAGGGTTGGAGCGGCGGCTTTCGGGCCAGACTGCCGTGATGTTGTTGCGCTCCACAGCAAAATCCGACAGGACCGGCACGAGCTCCCCGCGATTGACCCAGGGTCGAGCCATGAAGCTCGCGGCCATTCCAATGCCGCCATCCGTAGCAATCGTTGCCATGACGGCCTCACTCGCATCAACAATGATACCAGAGGATGGTACGATCTCGACGTCACGATCGCCAATCCGGAAAGGCCAGCGAAAGACCTGACCCGTGCTTTGGTAGCGCAGGTTGACGGTTTCGTGCGCCTCCAGATCATCCGGGTGTTTGGGAGTGCCGTGCATCGCCAGATAATCGGGCGAAGCATAACAACAGAGTCGGTGTGGTGAGAGCCGTCGCGACAACAGGCGCGAGTCTGGCAGGTCGCCGATCCTGACAGCGAGATCGATGCCCTCTTCAACGAGGTCCACCCTGTGGTCGCTCAGCCGCAGGTCGAACGCCACCTTTGGGTGGAGTTTGCGAAACTTCGCGAGCGCAGGGGCGATCACATGAAGGCCTATCGCCATTGAAGTGGCAATCCGCAACATGCCGGTGGGTTCAGCACGAGCCGTTTTTGCCGCCTGCTCGATGGCTTCCGCATCGCGCAACAGTCGCAGTGCGCGTCCGTGAATGTCGCGCCCCTCCGCCGTGAGGGTAAGCGAGCGCGTCGTACGCGTAAACAATGAGACGCCGAGATGCGCTTCCAGCCGTTGGATGCTCTTGCTGATCGCTGACGGCGAGACGGATAACGAACGAGCAGCAGCCGTGTAGCTGCCCAAAGAGCCCGCCCGCGCAAAAGCGATCAGCCCCGTCAGCCGTTCAAAACCGATTTGTTCCTTCATGGCACTATTAAACCGAAGCAGAGCGCAATTATCAACGGCTTCGATTGACCCTATCTTCTGGATGCGAATACAGACTGAGCGAGGCTATGATGATTGAGATGATGAAAGCGGTGCGGTTGCATGAATTCGGTGGCCCGGAGGTCCTGAGTTATGAGGAGGCTCCGCGTCCGGTCGCCGCATCTGGAGAAGTGCTTGTCCGAGTGCATGCGGCCGGCATCAACCCACCAGACCTTTATCTGCGCGACGGATATCGGACGCTTCCGCCCGAATGGCAGCCTGAACCGACCTTTCCATTGATCCTTGGCACCGACGTGTCGGGCGTCGTGGCCGCCATCGGCGACGGTGTTTCGGCATTCAGCGTCGGTGACGAGGTTTTTGCTATGGTACGCTTTCCTGAGGACTTGATGCAGGGAAGCGGTGCTTATGCCGAGTATGTCACGGTCCCCGCATCGGAGCTGGCACTGAAGCCTGCAGGTATTGATCACATCCAGGCGGCGGGTGCCCCGATGTCGCTATTGACGGCCTGGCAGTTTTTGGTCGATCTTGGTCATGATGCACCCAACCCGTTCCAGTCGTTCCGCCATTCACCGATCCCGCTGCAAGGCAAGACGGTCTTGGTCAATGGCGCCGGCGGCGGCGTAGGGCATTTGGCGATCCAGTTGGCGAAGTGGAGGGGCGCGCACGTCATTGCTGTTGCTTCCGGTAAGCACGAAGCGCTCCTGCGTGCGCTGGGCGCAGATCAAATCATCGACTACACGAAGACGGCCGCTGAGACGGCCGCAGAGGATGTAGACCTTGTCATCGATGCGGTCGGCGGGTCGAACATGGAGCGCTTTCTGAACGTCGTCCGGCCTGGCGGAGCGCTCTTCCTGGTCAATCCCTTGGGCTTCTCGGCGCACAAGGATGCTGCCCGGTGTGGGATAACCGTGTCATCGACGCAGGTTCGCTCAAACGGTGCACAACTTGCAGAAGCGGGTCGCCTGCTCAACGACGGTTCCATTCGCGTCGTGATCGACAGCACCTCCCCGTTGGCGGAGGCTGCGGCTGCCCACGAACGAGCTTCAGGAGGTGGTATCCAGGGCAAAATCGTTCTTTTCGCCGGCTGATCATCAACGAATTTCCTCAGGACCGATGGCCTCACAACCGCTAGGCTTCGGTAAAGAAGACGGCGGCGGTGCATCATTGCTTCGCACCAACGGGAAAATCCTCAGCAGCGTGACGACTGCGGAAATACCAAGCACGGTGCAAATGACAAGTGAAGTGGCTATCCCGAGACGGGCTATCGAAAGCGCCAACGCAAAAGGCGCCAGCGCTGACAGGATCAGCCGTGCCGCCATCATCTTTCCCTGGAGCTGGCCGTAGCCTGCGCTGCCGAACAGGTGCAGCGGTAGCGTTCCCGTGACAATGCTCAGCAAGCCGTTGCCCATTCCGAAGACGACAGCAAAGGCCATCGCCCCCATGGTCGATGGCGCTGTCAATAACAGGATCAACACTCCGGCTGGAATAAGCACCGCCGCGATCACAGCCAGATGAAGGGCCGCCACGCGCTTGCCAAAGGCCATGTTGATCAGGCGGCTGGTGACCTGCGACGGGCCGAACAAAGTGCTGACCAGAGCGGCGGTTGCGCCGAGGCCAAGGCCGGAAAGAAGCGGCACGAGGTGCACGAGCAGCGCTGCCCCGACGAGCGACATCAGCGAACATCCGATGACCATCAACAGAAATCCCAACCGGCGGCGCTCAGGTGCCAGAACGCCGGGAACGTTTGAAGGTGCCGTCTTCGCGTTAGCCTTTCTTTGAATTGCGGCATGCGACAGCCAGGCATGGACCGGCAGGCAGATGAGTAGATTGAGCGCGGCAAAAACCAGATAGACATTCTGCCACGACATCTGCGCATGTAAGGTGGTCGTGATCGGCCAGAACATCGTCGAGGCGAACCCGGCGATCAGGGTCAGGTACGTTATGCTGCGGGATGCCACCTGCGGGCGGAGCTGGACCAGAAGCGCGAATGCCGCGCCGTATTGCACGAGATTGGCAGACACCTCGATCACGATCAGGGCGGCGACGTATGACGCCTTGCCCGGCGCATAGGCGCAGGCGACCAGGGAAGCGGCCGCGACAGCTGAACCGATCGTCATCACCCGGCCGGCGCTGATGCGGTCAAACAGCCTGCCCAGCCAGGGGGCCGTCAGACCGCCGATCAGCAGCGCGATCGACAATGCACCGAAGATCCATTCGGTCGACCACGCAAAATGCGTCGCCATATCCGGTGCCAAGATGCTGAAGCTGTAATAGAGGGTACCGTAGCCGATATTCTGAGTGACACCGAGGGCAACAATGGCGGCAATCGGAACCCGCTCGCTCATATGGATTTCAAACTCACGCGTTGCTCCAGCTTCTCCGCTTCTTCCTTCCGCTCGCTATAGCGATCGGTGAGATAGGAGGAGGCGTCACGGGTCAGGAGCGTGAATTTAACCAGCTCCTCGCATACATCGACGACGCGATCGTAATAGGACGAGGGCTTCATGCGACCATCCGCATCAAATTCCTGAAACGCCTTGGCAACGGAGGACTGGTTGGGAATTGTGATCATCCGCATCCAGCGACCGAGGAGACGGAGCTGGTTGATGGCGTTGAACGATTGCGAACCGCCTGAGACCTGCATCACCGCCAGAGTCTTGCCCTGGGTCGGCCGCACCGAGCCGACGGAAAGTGGGATCCAGTCGATCTGCGCCTTCATGATGCCGGTCATCGCGCCGTGGCGTTCCGGACTGACCCAGACCTGACCTTCCGACCAGGCGGACAGGTCTCGCAGCTCCTGCACCTTTGGATGGCTGACCGGCCCAGCGTCCGGCAACGGCAAGCCTGCGGGGTCGACGATACGCACCTCGCAGCCAAAGTGTTCGAGCAGTCTTGCAGCTTCCTGTGCCAGCAGGCGGCTATAGGACACGTGCCGCAGCGAACCGTAAAGTATCAGTATCCGTGGCTTATGCGTGGAAAACGACGGACGCAGCGCATCCTGGTCTGGTTGACGCAAATGCGCCGCGTATGCCGCGGGCAGATCAAACAACGCGCTTGGCCTCCGCAGTTTGTACGCCACAAGCGGCAACCTCGACGGCTTGTGCGCAGATTTCCGGGTGGCCGGCGCAGCAGTCTTCCATCAGGAAACGGATCAATGCGCCGAGACAGTGGTAATTGGCGGTATATATGATCGAACGTGCCTCGCGCTTCTGTTTGATCAGGCCAGCGCGCTCCAGTTCCTTTAGGTGAAACGAAACGTTCGATGGCGAAACCTTGGCCCTCTCCGCGACAGCCCCCGCAGCCATGCCGTCGGGGCCTGCGACCACAAGGATGCGCACGATATGGAGGCGGGTTTCCTGGGACAGCGCCGCGAACGACGTGAGGGCCTGACGTTCGTCCATATTTCTACAATCCTTGAATTATTGAACTATGGATAACTGATATAAACGCAACCGGCAAGTTGAGTTTGTAAGAACTGGATGTCCCCGTCTCGCCGAATACCGTGTCCGCCGCATTCTGGCGCGGTCGCGCAAAATAATCTGCGACCCATCCTCTGGCGTTACGGACGAAGCAGGCTGGCGGCCCCTTTGAAAGCTCGGCATAAGGCAGCCAGTCCGGGTTACCCTCCTCTCCTTGCCGGTTGACCCAAATACCCCGCAATCCTGGTTCGTAACGTGCCTTCATATACCAATACTTACCCATAGTGACGTGCACGGCCTCGTCTGGAGTGGCATCCATCTGCCGGTACGCGTATTGGAACATTTCCCTCGACGGTTTGTACGCACCGGCCTGCTCCGCGGTGATGACATAGCCGAATGATGCACCGATGGCAGCGACCGTCGATGCAATCAGATCATCGCGGGAGTTGATGAAGATCGCCAGCCTGTATTGCTCGCGCTGCCGGTAAAGGGCATGCGGCACCTCCGGATATGGGCCCATCGTCATCGACGATCGATCAACGCCTTCTTTCTTCTTCGTACGGCTCTACGCCGTGTTCCCGAAACGACGCGGCGACGCGAAGAATGTCTTTGTATAGTTGGTGCGGCTTCTCTGCGGTGAGTTTTCGACCTTGAGCCGAGAAGCTTTCCAAAATGACCGAAGCGTTCTTCCCGCTGGCGTGGTGCTGCTTCAAAATGACGTCAATTTCTTGCAGCAGACCTTCGTACCATTGCACGAGGGTACCAGACACCAGCATGCGTGTTTCCGTCGGAGTCATGACATAACCTCTTCTGACATTCTTGTCGGGTAAATCTGGGAAAAGTTGCGAATTCGCACCTTCTAACTTCCTCCAGAGCCGCACGCGATATACTGGATGTAGGATCGCATGCGGTCGCGTGACTGGCACCTTGGTTGGTCTGCAGTCAGTAATCCCAGAAAACAGGTACCCAACGGAAGGTGTCGCCGTCGACTTCCCGAGCGAAGGGAACGGCATATGCGTGGCCACCAGCAGTTTCCCTGTCGTTGCCAGCTCCTTTAGAAGCCTGACCCGTACGCGGGCAGCTTCTTCGGGATCGTGCTCGAAGCCGTTGAACCAATCGGGATGTTCGACGCCAACCGCGAATACAGCGTCGCCTGCAAACATCATGTCCGGATGCAACGCGCACCACGCTGTGCCATGGGGTATGGCCGCCGGTGCGAAAGACGACGACACCTGGAGCCTACCTAGTGCTTCTCATCGAACAGCTGCAACTGGTCATGGTATTCCTCGGCAAACCTCTTGGCGGTCGCACGAAGTGCATCCGGAAAGCCGGGAGGTATCTGGACATGCGTGAAATCGGGTGCCTCCCAGAACTTAACCTTGGCGGCGGCCACATGAATGCGCAGGTCGGGCGCAGCTTTTCCTTCACGCCGTCAACGAGCAACCGCCAACGTGGTCCATGTGCATGTGGGTCAGGACGACGTCGGTTACGGAGCCGAGGTCGATGCCCGCGCTTTCTAGTCTCTGCACGAGCTGCCAGCCCGTGGCAGGTTTAGTTCAGGATCGAGGCCTGCGTCGATAAGTTTGACCTGCGTGCCTCTGCGCACGACCACCGCGTTCAGCGCCCAGTCGAAAGCATCCTGAGGCAGGAACATATTGTCCAACCACGCTGCGCGCTCCGTTGGATTGGCATTGTGCCCCACATCTTCGTCGGAAGAGGCAGCACGCCGTCGCTGATCACCAGTACTTCGATTTCACCGACCTTCACCCCATAGCGGAAAGGGTTCAGTTCTTGGGTTGCCGGTCGGCCGGCACGCCGCGTGTTTTCCAAGCTCATGTTTGTCTGCTGGTGATCCATTGTACCGGCGTTTGCTTTTTACTTGCGTCATGATGCGCTCCTGTGTTCGGGATTGGAACCTGCCGGGCACGAACCATGCAGCGAAGTGTATTGGGGAGCATCTGGGCGGTCGATTGGGTCAACCGTCGGTACAGGTTGTTCCAACAAAACACAGGAGGTTCAGGCAGCAGCTTATCAAGCTCACGAGCTTAGAAAGGCAGGAGAAGGGGAACGCGCGGCAGAATTTTAGTTCCCCTCTTGATTTACCGGCGTCTTTAAACATGTTGCTCGATTTCGTCCACGCGGCTGGCGTTGGGGGATTTACTTTTGGGAATAGGAGACGACCCGACATATAATCTTCGAGGATCTGCTGGATGGCTTCTTCGATACATCGAGCATTCAATGACCCCTCACACTCACCATGCCAAATCCCCAGCTCTTGCCGGAGCCGTTCTGTAACGGACCTTAATGCTCAGGAATGTCCGGCGTTATTGGGATGCAGGCGGCTCTTACCTTAACTTTTGGGACGATCAACGGTGTGCCTGAGACCGGATCGGGAATGATCATGCAGGGGAGGCCAAAGACGTCTTCGACCAGCCGTTCGGTTACGGTGGTGGGTGGAGAGCCGTGTGCGATGATGGCGCCATCCCTCATGGCGATGATATTGGTGGCATAGCGGCAAGCATGGTTGAGATCGTGCAGCACCGCGACGATCGTGCGGCCTGCAGCGTTAAGCTCCTGACAAAGATCAAGCAGGTCAATCTGATGGGCGATATCCAAGAAAGTGGTTGGCTCATCAAGGAGCAGGATCGGTGTTTCCTGTGCCAGCACCATGGCAACCCACACTCTCTGCCGCTGGCCGCCGGAAAGCTCGTCGACAAGACGAGTGGAAAGCTGCGTCGTCTGCGTCGCAGCCATTGCCAATGCGACTGCCGCTTCGTCTTCGCTCGACCATTGCCGGAAGAGGGATTGATGGGGATAGCGGCCGCGAGCGACGAGCTCAGCGACGGTGATGCCGTCGGGGGCGATCGAGCTCTGTGGCAAAAGGCCAATCGCGCGGGCAAGCTGTTTGGCGGGATAGCCGGCGATCGCCTTGCCGTCGAGAATAACCTCTCCTGCTGAAGGCGTCAGCAGCCGCGACAGGGCACGCAGCAATGTGGACTTACCGCAGGCATTGGGTCCAACGATAACGGTAAAGGAACCGTCTGGAATCTTCACAGACAAATCCTCAGCGATGATCCGCTGGTTATAGCGCAACGTCGCATTTTGAACCTCAAGCCTTTCGATTCGGGTATCCGGCCGGTCTGTCATTGTCTTGCCTCACGGATCAGCAACCAGAGAAAATAGAACCCGCCGACGCTGACGGTCATGATGCCAACCGGCAATTGCGCACCGAAGGCATGCTGAGCCGCCCAGTCTGCGGCGATGAGTAGCAACCCACCTGTGAGCGCCGACGGAAGCAGGGTGACGCCACCAGAGCCCGAGAGGCGCCGCGCAATCTGGGGTGCGGCCAGAGAAACGAAGGCGATCGGCCCAGCCGCTGCCGTGACAATCGCCGTCAGCGCAACACCGCAGATCATCAGAATCAGGCGGAGACGGTTTACATGGATGCCGGACGCTGTTGCCATATCATCGCCCAGTTCCAGTTGCCGCATTGGCCGCGCGAGCGCCAGAACACACGGTATGATCGTCGCCAGCATCAGCAAGACCTGCCAGACCTGTTCGAAACCGAGACCATTCAGCGAACCTGCTCCCCAGATCGCTGCCGACATGGCAACCTTAAGATCGGCCTGGCGAATCATCCATGCATTCAGCGCATTAAGCATAGCCGATATCCCGATACCGACGACGATCAGCCGGAAACTCTGCAAGCCGCCCCGATAGGCCAGGAGATAGATGGCGGCTGCCGTGACGACGCCACCGGCGAGGGCACCAGCTGCAGTCTCGTAATACCCGCCGGAACAGACGAAAATAACAACAAGCGCGCCGGTATAGGAGCCGGCGGAAAACCCGATAATATCCGGCGATCCCAGCGGATTGTGCGTCAACGACTGGAAGATCGCTCCGCTCAAACCAAGGGCGCCGCCAAGTAAAAAGGCAAGAAACAGGCGCGGCAGCCGCCATTCCATCACGACCATATTCATCGTGCTGTCGGCGGCACCCAGCAGCGCCTTAAAAACATCTGCAGATGGGACCGGAAACTTTCCGCTTGCCAGCGATGCGGCCCCGATCATCACTGTTAGCGACAGAAGGATCACACCGACAAAAAGGCTGCGCGGATCGAACCGCATCGACAGCCGCCCGCCAAACAGCCTGATCAAGGCAGCTCTGCGACCGAAGTCGATTTGACTGGAGCTTGAGACAGCAAGTCGACGAGCACCGGCCTTGGAAGGATCAGGGTGATGTCCGCTCATAGGCCGCTCGCTCGCCGGCGCAGTGCCAAGACGATCAGTACCGGCGCCCCGATGAAAGCTGTGACGATCCCGGCTTCCAGTTCGCCGGAAAACAGCACCAGCCGCCCGGCGATATCGGCGGTCAAAAGAAGGATTGGCGAACAGAGGATGGTGAAGGCGATGATCCTTCGCTGATCGGGTCCGCTGAGCCAGCGTACCACATGCGGAACCATCAGCCCGATAAAACCGATCGGGCCTGCGGCTGCCGTCGCCGCGCCCGCCAGGAGAGTCACGGCGATTACCACGAGGATGCGGGTGCGCACCAGATTGACCCCGAGCGCGCGGGAGGGATCGTCACCCAGGGCGACGGCATTGAGGGATGGCGCCACGCAGAGCGAGAGGACAAGTCCGAATATGATGAATGGTGCCACTGTCAACACGACATCCATATTTCGTCCGGAAAGCGAGCCGATCGACCAGACCCGCAGACCGTCGAAGGTGCGGGGATCAAGCAGCGTGATCGCGGAACCGATGCCCCCGAGCACGGCTGAGAGCGCCACGCCGGACAGAACAAGCCGCGCCGGGCTTGCCCCATCGCGCCCGCGCGATCCAACTGAATAGACGATAAGCGTTACGGCAACTGCGCCGAGAAACGCAAACCAGAGATAGCTGGAAATCGCGTGAAAGCCTAAAAGCCCAACCGCCAGTGTCACGAAGAAGGCAGCGCCCGCATTTACACCGAGGATACCGGGATCGGCGAGCGGATTGCGGGTAATAGCCTGGATCAACGCACCGGAGACGCCGAACGCCGCACCACACAAGAGGCCAAGCAACGTTCGCGGCAGGCGGTAATCGCGGATAATGATGTGTTCGGCAGATGCCGGATCATAGGCGAACAGTGCATAGAAGCCGGTGGAGGGTGCAATGGCGCGTGCACCTGTCAGGAGGCTCGCGATAAACAGTAGCATCAGGACGGTTGCGGACAGAGCAACCAGTACCAGCAGCCGCGCCCGCAATTGCCAGGCGCGCCCGCATGGCCCGTTTACAGCCGGCGGTCGGCCGTTGGGATCGGCACATGTCTGATCCACGACTTGCGCGGTCATACGCGCGCCTGCCCCTCAATCCAGTAGCCGATCGCATCGATCCGCGTCTTGTCGAAGCCGAGCCGATCGCGAAAATGCTTGCGGCATTCAGAGGCTGCTCGTGCTTCCCCGGCGATGTATATATAGCCCGGTCCTTCGGGTAAGATGTCGATCGCGCCGGCGATTTGCGGCAGCTGGGTATAGCCGTCACGACCAGTACTCGGGCCATAGGTCTCGTACCAGTTGATCGAAACGTCGCCGTCACTGTTGATCACCTGGCGGTCGGCAGGCGATGGGATCTCGACATGCACGATGGCGCGCTCAGTCTTGCCCAGTTCTTCCAAAATCCGACCGACTGCCGGAAGCCCCGTGATGTCGGTGACGAGCAACATCCAGTCCGTATCCTCAGGTGGCTCGAAACGGCCTTCCGGATTACAGATGCCGACGACGTCGCCCACCCTGGCGCCCATCGCCCAGCTGGCGGCAACGCCACCCGCGTGGGCGACAAGATCGATCAGCATCTCCCTGCGCTCCGCATCCCAGCGACGGACGGTATAGGGCCGGTTGGGGCAATGCTGCGAACCATCCGGCCGACCCCATTCCCCATTGCCCATCAAGACCGGCAACGTCACCGGTGTATGGGGATCAGGCCGCAACGCAAGCCGCACCCATTCGTCGGGGTGACCGGTCGATATCAACCGTTCACCGCCCTCGACTTGCAAGGCGACCCGGGTCATCGATGGCGTCAATTGTGTAACAGTAGTAACCTCGCAGAGGAAATAATCTTCCACATAGGGTTCGTGAACATTATCGTGGGACATCATTACTCCTTGCCCGCCCGCTCGGCCACTGCGGCAAGACGAGGCAAAAACCTCGGGAAACCATAGGGAATTGACAACACGCTCAAGGCTGATGTCGACCAGACGGAAACAGGATCTTCCAGGGCCACATAGCGACTGTGCTTGATCGCCGGAAGCCGCATGAACAGCGGCTGCGCCTCGGCCGCAATGCGTGCACCTTCGCCGTACCACATGATAAGGATGTCGGCGTCCAGGCTATCGACCTGTTCCATGCCAACAGTGACGGAGCCCTGGCCGGGCTTGGCAGCCGATAGCGATAGTACGCCCGCCGATGGTTTAAGCCCCAGTTCAAGCAGGGCGGCAACGCGTGGATCCTCCGGCAGATAGACGACAAGGCCAGACCCGCCGGGAAAATAGGTCCCGAAGGTAAATGTCTTGCCACGCAGGACAGGCCAGCTGTCGCCCATTGCCTTGAGAGTGGATGCCGTCTTTTCGATGAGTGCTTTGGCCTCGTCGCTTCTGCCGAGTGCCTGCCCGACCATTTCCGTCTGTTCCTTCCAGTCGGCCGACCACGGCGCAGAGCGATAGACAACAGTCGGTGCGATGGAGGAAAGCCGCTTGTAGGCGAGATCATCCACGCCCGAATAGATGCCGAGGATGAGGTCTGGCCGCAACGCTGCGATCGCCTCATAATCAATATCGCCTTCGAAGAGATATGGCCGGATAGCGTCCAGCCGTTGCTCGTTCCAAGGAAAGATTCCGCTCTCGAAAAAGCGATAACGCGGCATACCCACCGGCGTCTTTCCAAGCGCAAGAACCGCATCTTCGCCGCTCCAGCCCAACGTCACGATCCGCTCCGGATCGCTCGGTATCGCCGTTTTCCCAAGGGCATGCTGAACGGTTCGCGGAAACCCGTCCTCGGACCGGACTGGCCCGCCGATGAGCAACAGCACCGCCGACAGCAAGATTGCTATTTTAAGAGGTGAGAACAATAGCGTGCTCACTTACCATTTGTAGCTCAGGTTGGCATAGACCGCCCGCGATTTTCCATAGAAGCAGGAGTTTATATTGCTACACCCGCTCACATAGGTTTTGTCGAACAGGTTCTGGGCCGTCACGTTCAGTTCCAGGCCTTCCAGCTTGGGATTCTGCTTGCCAAAGTCATAGGACAATGCTGCATCCACGACCGTGTAGGCGGGATACTTGAAGCTGTTGGCTGCATCGCCATATCCGCTGCTTGAGTGACGCACCCCGGCGCCAAACCCGAGCCCTTCGAGCGGACCATCTTCGATCCGGTATTTGCCCCAAAGGGATACGTTGACCGGAGGCATGAAACGAACCTTGTTCCCCTGTGTTCCGTCATCCGCCTTAGAATAGACCGAATCCGTGTAGGAGGCGGCTGCAATCAGATCAAGGCTATCAAACACCGTTGCCTTGCCTTCGATCTCGATACCCTGGACGTGAATTTCGCCTGTCTGCGCCGGAAGATAGGTAAATTCATCATAGGTAGGCACATTCTTTTGCTTCAAATCGAACGCGGAGACCGTGATCAGAGCATCGTAACCAACCGGCTCATACTTGAGTCCGACCTCCCACTGCTCACCGGTCGTGGGCTTGAATGGGTTGTTCTGCCCGTCAAACCCCGAATAGGGCATGAAGGAAGTGGAATAGCTGACGTAAGGCGCAAAGCCATTGTCAAAGAGGTAAATGAGCCCCGCGCGGCCGGTGAATGCGGTGTCGGTCTTTTTGCCAATTGTCGATGAGAGGATGTCGTTGTCGGTCTGCAACGCCCAATCATAACGGCCGCCAAGCGTCAAAATCCAATTGTCCCATTTGATCTGATCCTGGGCATAAAGGCCCAGCTGGCTGATCCTGTTGTCCCAACGGGCGCCGACCGTTGGCTCCCTGTAAGATCCGTAGCGAGGATTGAACACATCCAGCGGCGTGTTGCCAAAGCCATAACGGCCCGTATAATCATTGCGGAACCATTTGTAGTCGGTGCCGACGATGACTGTGTGCCCAACCTCACCGGTCGAGAACTCGGCCTGGAGATTGGTATCGGTGGCAAAAACCTGGTTGTTCGACGAATAGTCGATCGCGTTGCGTCGCATCTTCGTATAGTCGGTCACGCCGCCCGTCTCGACATAACCACCGCTAAAGAATGTCCGGTAGGAATCATCGACGGAGATATATTTCGCGTTGTGTCGGATCGACCAGACGTCGTCGAACTGATGCTTGAATTCATAGCCAAGGACGGCCTGGCCCCTGTCATAGCCGTTGTAGGCGGGCTCGCCGGTGAAGAAATCACGGTTGATTGCTCCATAAGGCCCAGCCTTCACCGTTCCGATGTATGGCAAGGGCTGGTAGTCCGGGACGCCATTGTCCTTTTGATAATGCGATAGGAACGTGAAGGTGGTGTCCTCGTCCGGCTTCAGCGCGAATGAGGGCGCCAGCATGAATCGCTCGTCCTTGGTGTAGTCGATATTCGTCCCGGTGCGGGTTGCAACGCCTGTCAGCCGGTAGAGGAAAGCATCGTTACCGGCCACGGGGCCGGAAAAATCGAATGCACCGTAGGCTCGGCCGTCCGTGCCGGTTCCTGCAACAACCTCATTGAATGGCTTGTCCGTTGGCCGTTTGCTGACCATGTTGATCATGCCGCCGGGATAGTTCTGGCCGTAGAGGACGGAAGATGGTCCCTTCAGGACTTCGATCCGCTCGAGCAGGTAAGGGTCGATCTGTGGTGAGCCACCGAGATCGCCGATATAGGGCAGATAAGTGCCGTCGAGATAGAGAGGCGTTGGCGCGAATCCACGTATCTCGATGTTGTCAAACGCGCGGGTCGAGGCACTGCTGCCGCCGACATGGACGCCCGCCGTATAATTTACCGCTTCCTTGATCGTTTCAGCGCCTCGGGCTTTCACTTCATCGGCGGTGATGACGGAAATCGATTGCGGAACTTCAATCAACGGCGTGTCGGTTTTCGTTCCCGTTGCGGACCGGCTGGCAACAATGCCATCGACATGACCATAGGCGCTCTCAGCGCCCTGTACCGTAATTGTCTGTAGTATTGTCGCGCTTTCATCCGTGACAGCACCCGGTGCCGGTGCCGGGTCGGCGACTGTTACACTCTTCGGACCGGTAAAACGGTATGTCAGACCCGTATTGGCGAGGAGCCCCTGCAATGCCGCCTCCGGAGAAAGCGGACCGCTGATGCCGGCAGTGTCCCGTCCGTTAGCGACAGCACTGTTGTAGAGAACCTGGATGCCGCTTGCAGCGCCGAACCGTATCAGGCCGCGCTCAAGAGAACCGGCAGGAATAGAGTAGCTGACGCTTTGCTGTGCGAAGACCGTGGACGAGGTCATGGCGAGCGCCGAAAATGCGATGGACGCAGACAGATGGGCAATTCGCCATTTGTTTATTGCCTTGCCCTCACGGCCTTGCTTGCCGACGTTGAACTGCCCCATTCCGATGTCCCCATGCCAGTCGTCGCCGCGCCATCCCTTGACGCGGCCTCTACCAGGAAGAACGATCCGAATTTGAAAACCCGAAATTTTTTCTTCGATTTTTTTGAAGAAAATTTCCGGCTATCGCAGCAGCACGATTCCACCAACGAGACTGACGGGGCGAACCTGCAACGTCTCTTCCAAATGCGCGAGGATTTCGTCCGGACGATTAAGGTGAAACACCCCGGACATCCGGCGTGAGCGGAGATCGCTGCTTGCAATCACCACCCTGCCGCGCCGATGGCGATTGAGGTCCGAGACAACGTCTGCAAGCGGGCGGTCCTCGAAAATCAGCAGGCCACGCCGCCACGCCGCCGCCGTCTCGATATCGGCAGCGACTTTCTTACCAAGCCCAGCCCGGGAATAGCTGATGCCTTCGCCGCCATTTAGCTGGCTATCGCCCAGACATTGCACGGTGATATGTCCCTCGAGACACTCAATCGAGACATCCTCCTCGCCATGCTTAACCGAAAACGACGTTCCAGTTGCCGTCGTATCACCATTGGCGGCGGTCACCACAAAGGGTCGCGCGGCATCGTGGACCACATCGAAGACCGCCGCTCCTGATGTTAGCACGAGGTGCCGGCTTGATGGGGAGTAGTCAAGGGAAAGGGTCGTGCCACCGTCGAGAATGGCCGTCGATCCATCAACGAGTTCGACCGTTCGCTGTTCGCCGACGCCGGTGGCGTAATCAGCGAGCATGGCGTCTACCGACGGCAGAAATCCGAGCTCCGACAGGACGACCCCTACGCCCGCTGCACCGGCTGCAACACTTCCAGCGGCGATAAAGGATCGCCGCGTGACAGTCGAGGCAGATGTCTTTCTGGTCTCACCAAGCGCTGATCCGAGATTTTTCCAAAGCCGTGCCGACTGCTGGAAGGCTTGCTCGTGAGCGTCGCTGCGGGAGCGCCAGCGTAGAAGCGCCTCGGCATCTTCGGTGGTTGCCGTACCGGACGTGATGCGGACGATCCAGGCTGTCGCTTCGCGCCTGAGAGCTTCGAAATTCTCGTCCAACATCCGCTCCCTTATACGTGTTCGTTACAGGATGCTGCCTATACCTGTTTCTAAAACTATCAACGATTGAAAAATGAGAAGCCGAAGCTTCAGGCTCGATTTATTGTTTCGAGCCGCTCCCTGCAATAGTCGACTGCCTTGCGGACTTCCAGCTCGACCGTGCGGATCGAGACCCCAAATTCTGCGGCAATATCGGCATGGCGGCGCTGGTCGAGCCGGCAAGCAACCAGCATTTTGCGCTGGCGTTCTGGAAGTTCATCGATGATCTCTATCAGGCAGCGCACCTGATCCCGGTCTTCGAACTGCTTCTCCGGTCCCGGCTGTTCGTCGGCGACAGACATGAGAACATCAATGTCGTTGGAGGTGAGTTTGCGTTTCTGCCCGCGGTCGTGATCGACCGCAAGGCTACGCGCGATCCGCATTAGATAGGGAACGGGCGCGGCTAACGCCGCCGCGCCATTGCGGGCAAGTTTGATCCAAGCTTCCTGAGCGAGATCATCGCTGTCTGCCTGCGAACGGGTTCTGCTGATGAGGTAACGTTTGATCCGGCGTTCATTGCGCGAAAAAGCTGCCACAAGCTCGTCGTCGTAACTTGCCATCCCTTCGCTCCTTGCTCGCCCGAATTTGTTTTCGACGCAATACCGGTTCGCACAACAGCTGGCAATAGTAGAGAAGAAAACTCATGTTATGCCTGTTCCGAACACAGAGAAGATTTTTGTCTTGTCGATCGGAGGGTGCCTTTTCAGGCTTGTGGAAACGTTAGTGTCCCACAGCCGCGCCACCTTCGCAGCGTAACCACCAATTTAGACGCGAATGGCGGAAGACCGGCGAAGTAATGCTTCATAAGATTGGAGGGACCAATACGACGAGTGCACCTAGCGAAACAAAGTACTTGCGGAGTTGCGATGTGGCGACATGCCGCGGGTCGACCTTTTGCTGGTTGTTAATCGACGCTATGCCGAGCTCGTTCGCCTTTTTGATAGCTGTATTCAGCTGAATCGTTACTTGCTGTGTGTATTCGGAGAGCTGCTTCAGTATATCTGATCGAATTATGTCTGAAACAATTACCTGAAACCTGTCATGCCTTAGCTTCTTCAGCTCGTTCAGAAGACCGGTGTTAAAGTTGAAGCCGTTGGTTCGTACCTTCTGCGTATCGAAAGTTACTGCGTCGTATTCCATCAGGCTCTCATTCCTATCGATCACTAACCTGACGACCTTTTTGGAAAAAGAAAATCCTCCTTGGGCCGGGTTCGATCATATTCCAGATCTGAGATAATGGACCTCGCCGCCGGCACGGATGTCGATCTGCAACGGCATCGCCCTCCGCAACTGCCTCATCAACTTTGCGAATTTCATTAGGTTGGCGCGGCTCGCCAAACCGGTCGCTAGCATGAACTGCCGTAGTGGGTGTGCACCGTAACCATCACGATCAAATCCTCACGCGGTTCAAATAGCCGCCGATGCTTCCAAGTTTTGACCTCGCTCCAGCGTTTTTGTAGTGAGCGCCTATCGCCCGATGTAACGGGCCCGGGGTCGAATGAGTTTGTCATCCAGCTTCTGTTCCAGTGCATGGGCGACCCAGCCGACAGTTCGTGCTACGGCAAAAAGTGCAAGCGCCGCACCGCGAGGCAGCTTCAGGCTTCGCCGGAGGCTGACGAGCGCCACATCGCAGGTGGGCAGTTGCCCGGTAGTATCGTTCATCATTTGCAGAAGCTCGTCGCGTTGAGCATCCGGCGGGAGATAGAGCAACAGGCCAGTCGCTCGAGGGTCGCCGTCTGGATAGAGCGGATGACGAAAGCCGGGAATGGCTTCACCCCGACGCAAGCGTTCGTCGATGACCCGCTCGACATCCCCATATCGATCCAGCTCGTCGAATAAAATTTCGACAAGGCTTGTCATGCCGCCATGCAGGGGGCCGCTCAGCGCGGAAAGCCCCGCATTCAGGCACGCCCCCAGCGATGCGCCCGTCGAAGCTACGACGCGCACCGCAAATGCCGAGGTATTGAGTTCGTGATCGGCCTGTAGAACCAGGGCCCGGCGAATGAGATCCGCACCTGCCGCGTCCGTCTGCCATGCGTCCGCGAGGGACAGGTGAACTGCTTGCGTCTTCGGTTGGCTTGAGATGCAGGCACCGGCGATGCCCCGCAACAAGGCTGCGGCACCAGGCCAAAGACGCCGGTTGTCACGCCGCCAGGTGGTCACCCGGCCCGCTTCCAAAAGAGGGAGAAGCGCCTGGCACCGCTCTGTCAGTGGCAGATCTCTGACATAGTCGAGTACCGGCTGTGGCCACGGCGTTGGGGCAGCTTTTAGATCATCGAATGGATCAACTTCGCCGCAGTCCCATAGCAGCCGGGCAACGTCCTCAAGGCTCGCCGCCTGCGAAAGAGCAAGAGCGTCCTGACCGCGATAACGTAACTGGCCCTCCGCAATTTCGGTAATGGCGGACTCGAGCACGGGCAACCCCCAGTCAAGCGCAGCCGCAGCCACCTGCCGAGGACGCCGTCCAACGTTTTTTCTCTTCTTCAGCGCTTCGATGTCATGTGCGCTGTACAGCCTGCGGCGCGGATCATCGGCTGCGTCGCTCGTGTGGATCATTCCACGGCTTACATAGGCATAAAGCGTTGCACGGCTGATGCCCAACTCGGCCGCAGCGCGATCGGCGGTCATGAACTTGTCGGAATGCCGCATGATGATCTCGTATTGATTATATAAATCAAGATTGACCATATATGTGTACCACAGCATCCTCAAGCATGTTTCACGTTGAATGAGGAGATTGACCATGTCTGCCACCCCCGCTCTTGTCGGCAAGAACCCGGCTCCCGGCCTTGATGATGTCGTTGCCGCCGAAACTATGCTCAGTCATGTAGACGGCCAGGCGGGCGAGCTTGTCGTTCGAGGCCATCATCTGGCGGAGCTGGCTGACTGGTCTTTCGAACAGGTGCTTGAACTTCTGTGGTCCGGGCAGACGGCGACGAAGATCACAGCCGAAGACATTCGTTCGCAACTGGGGAAGGCGCGGCTGCGCGCATTCGAACTCATGCAGCTTCTATTTCCGGGCCTGGCCGCCCTCACCTCCGTCGAGGCCTTGCGCCTTCTGCTGTCATGGTTGCCGGATGATGAAACCACGCCGCATCACTTAGTGGCTGTCGCAGCCGTGCCGGTCTTTGCCACGGCCATCATCCGCAACAGGCAGGGGTTTGCACCGATAGCACCCGATGCGTCACTTACCCATTCTGCGGATTTCCTGCGAATGCTGTCCGGCACATTGCCTTCTACGGAGAAAGTGCGCGCCCTTGATACATATCTGACCACCGT
>NC_003063.2:1907500-2075577 GCF_000092025.1 Agrobacterium fabrum str. C58 | reverse complement strand
TGATATTGTTATTGTAATCGATCGCTGCTAGTTTTCATCGCCTTTTCAATCCGCTTCCCAATCAGATTCCTTCCCGCTTCCCATATAAATAAATCCACCTCGCTATAAAAACCTATATAAAATCACATGGTTATAGCGGTCCAAAATTATCTGCGCACAAACAGACGAGCTTTACCAATCAAATCCCCATCCTCCCCTTAATGCGGTTGGTTTATGATTATTTATATGTTTTTCACGCCCGATTGAATAAATTATATGTTTTATCGACGCTCTCGTTGATCCAATCCTAACCAAACCAAACCACCCACTCACCCTCACCAAAAGGAAAATCCATTCCCGACAGCAAGTATAAATATACAAATATATGTATTAATAGCAATTGCGAAGGTGTAATATTCCACCTGCGCACCCTGCAGCGCGTACTGCTCTCGTCGCGATAGAATTGGAGGTTAAATACGGGCCGTTCAGCCTATCAAAAGCTGCACAAAATGATTGACTATCGCGGCTGCGTGAGGGAGCCTCTGCGCGAAAATACGGGGAACATAACAAATCATCATGTCGCCAGAACGCTTTAATGAATGCCTGCGGGTGATCCGCTGGACGCCGATCAATATTGCCTCTGCCTTGCAATATGAACTCTCATGGATCGAGGCGCTGGAAGCCGGCAACGATACAGTTCCCGATGGCCTCGCAACATGGCTGGAAACGCTCACGAAAGCTCATGAAGCATTACCACCGCCATCAACCTACAGAGGAAAACGGTCGACATTCTGATGCGGCCAACAGCTGAAAACCTTCACCAACAACCGGATTACGCAATATGAAACATACCATCGCAGTTCTCGGCCTGATCACCTTCTCCAGCCCGGCCTTCGCAGCATCGTGCGAGAAAAACTTCACCGTCTCAGGCGTACCGATGGTCACGGCTGTCTCTTACAAATCCTTTCAGGAACTGCCGAAAGCCAAAGCACCAGCTGTCCTTCAAAAGCTCGCCCAGGCCGTCGCGGCAGAAGGTTTTTCAGGTATCCAGATCAACAAGGCACTGTCGTCAATCGATGCCCATCAGGAAACCAGCGGAAGTGGCAGGATTCAGACGCTGCGGGTTGTCGCCCGCCAGAAAGGCGCCGCTGTCCGGATCGATGCTGTCTTCAATATTCAGGCAGGACAGATCGCCGACAAAGACGTCATCCGCAAGGGCATCTGCGACATCATAAAAGGCGCGTAAGGCATGGCTTAAAGACACTCCGGTCCAGCAGCACGAGCCGTCGTGCACAGGAAGCCAATCTGTTTCGCGCAGGATGTTACGAAATCGATGATTGAAGCTTATCGCTGACCGTATCCGCGGGTAGTCTCCAGTGTTAGATATGCGCCGAGCGAACTCATCATGCCGCTACGCCAAAGACGGTCATTGATCTCACGTGTTTGGACCATATTTTCTGTGCAAACTAAACGATGACATAGGGCGATTTTTAGTGGCGGACAAATACAGACTTCCCGAAGAGTTTTTTACCACTCGGTTTCTCGTTAGACGCATCGTACCCACAGACGCTGAAGCTATTTTCGAAGGGTGGAACACCGATCCCGAGGTGACGAAGTACCTGACGTGGAAACCCCACTCCGAGCTTGGCCAGACACAGCGGGCGATTGAAGAAAATTATAGTGCGTGGAATGCAGGTACATCGTTTCCAGCTGTCATCTGCCATCGCGAACGGCCACATGAACTAATCGGCCGTATTGATGCACGTCCGATGGGCCACAAGGTCTCTTACGGGTGGCTTGTCCGAAGAACCTGGTGGGGCCGGGGTGTTGCAAGCGAGGTCGTTCAACTCGCTGTAGAACACGCGTTATCGCATCCGCGCATCTTTCGCACCGAAGCATCCTGCGACGTTCTGAACACGGCGTCAGCAAGAGTGATGGAAAAAGTAGGGATGACAAAGGAGGCCGTGCTTCGACGGTACCTTTTTCACCCCAATTTTTCGAATATGCCGCGAGACGCCTTCCTGTATTCCAAGGTACGTTAACTCAGTGAAATCACGGGGCGTCCAACTTCCTCATAATCCCGCTATTCCAAGACCGGAAAAGTACACGTCATCCAAAAAAGCAATATGTGTCTATCGAACGCAGGGAATTACCGGATTTTCCAGAAAGCGACGTCGGAAAGTTCCTGCAACAACCACACCCGATCCAAATCCTGAAATCAATCTTGCTAGCAAAAGGTCAGGTAATGAATATGACACCAGCCAATAATGGGTCCCAAATGCCAAGAGCGACGTCGCGATAAGGTAAAGTTGGCCGTCCGTGCCTGGGCGACGAAAAGCCACGAAATGAAAGCCGGCGACGCTCCCCACTAGGCATGATACAAACTGACCGAGAATTATCGTTGGTTTTGCAGTGAGCCCATCCAGCAGACAAAAGACGAACGCCAAGAATCCAGCACCGAGCAACTGCAAAACGGCGGCTCCAATAAAACGTGTTCCGCAGGGATATTTGGGTTTCGAATAGCGAAAATATGTGACCAAGATACCCTCCTCTGAAGTGGTGCCTTTGAAATCAGGGCGACCATCTCAAAATTCGTACAACCTCAACTTGAGTTGAGGTCGAGGGGGGCGGCGTCACAAGGATTAACCGTTGTGTGGATAGCGGCACAACCGGGTGTAACTGTCTCCGCTTTACATTTTCTGACTGCCTAGGCGGGCTGGCCAATAGGAAAAATCGAAGCCATCTGGCGGCACTCAACCGCGGCGACACAGTCGCGCTCAGGCAGGCTAGAGGTGGTTGTCTAACGTTCAACCTGCGTCAGACAGCTACCTGGCATAACTAGATTGAGCCAACAGCCGAGATTGCGTCAGACGACTTCTCTCAATGGGGTTGGTCATACCGATTGAAACGACTGGAACCCAAAAATCAGTGCCATCAAACTAGGCGCGTTCGACGTTGACGGAACACATCCAGGTGATTGTCGAGGATGGAGCGCACCGATCCATAGGTTCGCGCGCCGATTTCCAATGCCCGGCCACAGGCCGCATTGACCCTTTCCCGCTCAAAAGCTTTGACGAGCCGAATAATGCCTAGGCAAGCTCTGTAGCCCTGTTCGGGATGCGGGCGGTCGGCGAGAATGCGGTCGCAGAGCAAAGCGACGTCCGATCCGATTGCCGACGCCTCGCGGCTGATACGCTCGATCGTCCGGTCGGCAAACCGCCGATGGGAAGATGGCATGTGCTCCGGTGTCGTCGTGTGCTTGCCATTGCCACTCGATCGCCTGTGAGCTGCGATCCGTTCGCCCTTGTAGAATATCTCGATCGTGTTGGCAGTGATCCGCGCCTCGACCTGCTCTCGGGCAAACCGGTAGGGCACGGAGTAAAAGTGCTTGTCGATGTCGACATGATAATCGAGGCCTGCCCGGCGTATCTTCCATTCAGCAAAGACATATCGCTCGACCGGAAGCGGTCGCAGCGCGGGATAGTCGAGCTCTTCAAACAACTGTCGCCTTGTGCGCCCAATGCGGCGCAAGACGCGTTTGTCGTTCAGATCGTGGAGGAGTTCGCCAATCGCTTTGTTCACGTCAGCAAGGCTGTAGAAGACGCGGTGACGCAGCCGACCCAGTAGCCAGCGCTCGACGATGCGAACCGCCGCCTCGACTTTCGCCTTGTCGCGCGGCCGACGCGGTCGCGTTGGAAGAACCGCGCTGCCGTAATGTGTCGCCATCCCGGTGTAGGTGCGATTGACCTGCGGATCAAAATGGCATGCCTTGATGACGGCAACCTTGGCATTGTCGGGAACAAGCAGAGCCGGTGCGCCGCCGAATGTCTCAAGCGCAAGCAGATGGCATTCGATCCAGTCGGGAAGGGTCCCGCTCCAGCGGGCATGGGCAAATGAAAGGCTCGATGCGCCGAGCACTCCAACAAACACATGGGCCTGCCGCGTCTTGCCCGACAATCTGTCGATGACAACAGAGACCGTGTCGCCTGCATAATCGACGAAGAGCTTTTCGCCAGCCGCATGATCCTGGCGCATCGTCACAGGCAGCTTCAAAGCCCAATGGCGATACAAATCACAGTAACGGGAATAGCGGTAACCCTCAGGATGAAGGCCGATATATTCGTCCCACAGAATCTGCAGCGTCACATGTTTGCGCTTCAGTTCGCGGTGAACCTGCGCCCAATCTGGCTCGGCGATGCGCCGATGACCTGTCTTTGTCCCGGCAGCCTTGTAAAGGGCAGCTTCCAGCACCGCATCGCTGACATCCTCAGCCAATGGCCACGACAGCCCGGCACGCTCCAGACGGCGCAATGTCTCACGCACCGTCGAAGGAGCAGCACCGACGCGCACCGCAATCGACTTGTGGCCGAGCCCTTCTTCAAATCTGTGTCTTAAAATCTCGCGGACACGCCGCATCGCTACTCTCTCCGCTGGCATTGCGTTCCTTCCTCTCAGCACACCTGAAAGGGACGAACTTCTCACCAGCAGGAAACCCCGACAAACACCCCAATCAGGGGGCGACATCATCTCGGAACAGGGGAGCGACTAATTATCGGAATTGGGGGGCGGCATCATTTCGGAATCAGGGGGCGACATGCCTCGGAATTTGCAGTCACTCCTGACGAGCGGCAGGGGTGGCCCTGTGAAACGCAGGCCGCGCCGGACGACGAACCACTCTCAAGCTCTAACCATTTATGCTGCACACGATCTGTGCGGCATTATTTCAATTAAGCCAAAGATGCCAAACAGCAATATCTCCAGGAAGATCCCCGCTTTGGCCACCATGCACATATGCGAAATAGCGGCCATGATCGGATCTAGCGGCGTCCGGCAATGAAAGCGCGCACTTGTACGGCAATGACACCACTGCATATTCTGGCGGGGAAAGCCCCATTGCCGTCGCAAGGAACGGACTGAGATGGCTTGCCGTGGAGGCGGTGCCCCTAACATAGGCAAGCATTACGGCCTCTCTATTAGTCCAAGCATAGTCGCCGGTCGTAAAACGGCTGAGTCCATTCCGGCAATAAAGATCGACTGTCTTTGCCTGTGCTATGTCGATGAGCTTGCACTCAACGATCAAGGGGAACAAATGCTGTCGACCGGTTAGGGAAATTTGAATATCGGGCCGCATCTCAAAACGGGTTGCGTCGTAATTCTTCGTTTCTGTGCCACGCGAAACCGCGCGAACCAGCAAACTCGCCAAAGGGTCAGCCCCCACCAGATGGTTCAAGCGATCAACCATCAAACTGTTGAGGTGCTTCTCGTCACCGCTAGAAACTGCAGCAGGATAATCCGCTTTTATTCCCGTGTAAGCCTGTTGAAGCAGCTCCAGAATGAATTCGAGATGCGAATGGTCGATTGCCGGTAGAGGCAGTTCTTGTCCACGAATCAATTCATACAGGTGATCTTGCAACCCGGAGATCAGTCCACTCATACTGCAGGACTCTCCCTAAAAAACTCCGGTCGTGTCCAGATTATACGTTGCGCGGCAAGGCGGGCCTGTGTCTCGCTCCAATATCGAGATTGGGCGAGGAGCATGATAGCCAGGCTGTGCTTGCCCTCATCTATGACAATTTCAGTCGCACTGGTGCGATCAGCAACCGCAGTAAGAGCGCGAATATCCGCAATTGAATCCACCGTCTGATCTTCGGCTTCAGTGTTCCAGCACGCAACAATACGAAGCGCCTGCCACGGGGATGATTGTCGATCAGGTATGTAATCGACACGGACGGTGCATTTGAAACGTTGAGCAAACCTTGTGAGTTCGGTTTCCAGCGTTCGGCAATAGGTTTTGATCTGGTGGATCAACGGCTCGCTCTGTGCCAATTCCCGATTTGAAGCGTAAGGGAGATTAAACCGCAGTGTATCGTCGATAACAGTCAGGTCCCGTTCGCCGAGACCGTAGAGTTTCGCTACCCAAGCATCGACATCTGGCCAAACGTCGCCGCCCTCTTTTTCCAACCGCGCAAAAAGATTGGTTACCTCCCGCACCCGATCCTGCGCGAGTGACTCGAAGGGCGGAATCGCCACCTCCTCAAGGATAGATTTCTCAACCACCTCACGCTCAAAGCCGAATTCGCCGCTGGTTATCAGCGATATCCAGAGCGCAACGCGACTACCAAGCACAAGTGCAAGATAGCGCGTCAATAACGACGCCTCGGCGGCTCCCTTGGAACTAAAGCCATACCAACTCTCATTGAATACGATGTCTTGATCGCAGACTGACATCTGTATCCGCTGTAGCTTGGCAGGCGGGGATTTATGAACGAGCAAGATCGGCCCGTTATAGATAGCTCTATCTCTTGCGCGATGAACGCGATCAGTGTCGAAAACTGGAAGCTGTGAAGGATCGATAACTAACGTTGCGGACGACACGTCATCAAGATGAGGAAGTCCATGCAGGTGAGTGGCGTCGTCGCCGATAGTGCCATCATCATGCTTCTTGCTACTATCTCTGAGCTTCTGATAGCCATTTCCATTCGCGAGACCTCCATCGCCCAACTCGCGCCAATAGCGTCCCAGCGTCGTGAAATTGCCTCGACGAACCCTGTCAATTAGCGAAAGATCAGCCTCACTGCCGCGAAATAGGATTTTTAGGGTCTCCGGGCGTTCCCGCAAATCCTGCGGACGGACCACATACGCGTTCGTCGCATCGACCCGCATTACGCCGGCATTATTGAAACCCTTTTCATAGCGGGGCGTGAGCATCCGAAATCCGGACGCTGTATGCGCAGGCCGGTTGACCGCAAAAAGGAGGCAAAACGGCGCCGAAATGCTGGGCCAGACCTTTGTCTGGCGTAGCTCAGAGCCGTTGATGATCGAGGTTACATCCATCGCTTCGAGGAGGCTCTGCCGCGCCAGCGGCATGCCATCCCCTTGCTGGAATAGAAACCGCGCATGCAGCGCAAATATGATTTGAGCGTCAGGTTTTGCCCATCGCATCGCCCGCCAGACAAATGGCAAATCGAGAACTGCGTTGGGCAAAGGAGGAGCGGTTATACCGTCTCCGAGTCTGCTCCGAGCGATTTTATGAACCTCCGTAAGCAGGAGGTTCCAGTCTTCCAATCCGGTCGCGCTGGCCCACGGAGGATTGCCAATCACGAGATCGTACTGGCCGTCGTGCTCCTCTCCGATAAGCGAGCCGAGGCTTCCCAACTGCTTTGCTTCGGGACGATCAACATCGGTGGTATCGACTGGTCGATGCAAGACAACACCGCGCAAATCGTCGAAGTGCAGCTTGTCCACGGGCTTGGGATTTGGATCGAGTTCGATCGATAGCAAGTAGAGGCCGAGCGCGCAAAAGCGCAAAGCGGCCTCATTGATGTCAAATCCGCGCACCTGCTTGTAAAGGATTTCTCGGAGCGCTGCTGTGTCCGGTCTGTGCCCTTCTGATCTCCAGCGCGCCGCAACGAGTTCACGAAACGCCGCGAGCAGAAACACGCCCGCGCCCGCGGCTGGGTCTAATATGCGCGCGGCCGCCGAAATACCCTGAGCATTCAGTCCACGAAACGCGGCTGATACCATCAGGTTTGCGATCGGATGCGGCGTATAAAAGCCGCCCTCCTGCTGTTGCTGTTTTGGGGCGTGCTTACGCAGGTAATACTCATAGGCTTGGCTCAACACTCCAACTGTTATGTGCGAGAAGTCGAGATTATCCCACTGCTCTTTCCAACCCAGGGACAATTGCCCCCCCTCTGCGCGCCGCAGAATGTTGCCAATGAACTGCCCCCCATTTCGACCGGACAGTCGGCATAAGCAGAAAGGCTCAAGCACAGGCTTGAGGACAGGCTTATGTCTAACGACTATCGACACGTTGAATTGCTGACGGGTGATGTTCGCCGCAGGCGGTGGACAACCGAGCAAAAGCTGACAATCATTGAGCAGAGTTTTGAACCCGGCGAGACGGTATCTTCGACCGCTCGCCGTCATGGCGTGGCGCCCAATTTGCTTTATCGGTGGCGCAGGCTCTTGAGCGAGGGAGGTGCTGCAGCCGTGGATTCTGACGAGCCGGTTGTCGGGAATTCGGAAGTGAAGAAACTGGAGGATCGCGTCCGGGAGTTGGAGCGCATGCTCGGTCGCAAGACGATGGAGGTCGAAATCCTCCGCGAAGCCCTTTCCAAAGCGGACTCAAAAAAACGGATATCGCGGCCGATCTTGTTGCCGAAGGACGGTTCGCGATGAAGGCCGTCGCAGACACGCTGGGCGTCTCCCGTTCCAACCTCATCGAGCGGCTGAAAGGCAGATCAAAGCCGCGTGGGCCATACAACAAGGCCGAGGATGCAGAGCTTCTGCCCGCCATCCGCAGGCTGGTGGATCAAAGGCCAACCTATGGCTATCGGCGGATCGCCGCGCTCCTCAATCGCGAAAGGCGAGCCGCCGATCAGCCTGTCGTCAACGCCAAACGGGTCCATCGCATCATGGGTAACCACGCCATGCTACTGGAGCACACAGCCGTTCGCAAGGGCCGCCTCCACGATGGCAAGGTCATGGTCATGCGCTCCAACCTGCGCTGGTGCTCGGACGGCCTGGAGTTCGCCTGCTGGAATGGCGAGGTCATTCGTCTCGCCTTCATCATCGACGCCTTCGACCGCGAGATCATCGCCTGGACGGCCGTTGCCAATGCAGGCATTTCCGGCTCAGACGTGCGCGACATGATGTTGGAGGCGGTCGAGAAACGCTTCCATGCAACCCGAGCCCCGCATGCTATCGAGCATCTCTCTGACAATGGCTCGGCTTATACCGCGCGGGACACGAGGCTGTTTGCGCAAGCACTCAATCTCACGCCCTGCTTCACGCCGGTCGCCAGCCCGCAGTCGAACGGCATGTCGGAAGCCTTCGTCAAAACGTTGAAGCGGGACTATATTCGGATATCAGCTCTACCGGACGCCCAAACAGCGCTCCGGCTCATCGACGGATGGATCGAGGACTACAACGAAATCCATCCCCATTCCGCGCTCAAGATGGCTTCCCCTCGGCAGTTCATCAGGGCTAAATCAATCTAGCCGACTTGTCCGGTGAAATGGGGTGCACTCCAGCCAAGAACATAACATGCTTCCAACGTGAGCTTCGGAAACGCAGCATCCGACAACGGCAGCAGGTCACCATTGAACGTCTTATCGAGCCATGCGCAGGAAAGGCGAACTAGATCTGGCCGGTCAAACAGTTCATGATCTTCGAGACCAGACTCATCGACAGAACTCTCACTGCCAACAATGCTACTAGTTGATGGCAGCAGGCCACGATCAGCAAGAAAGCGCATGAAGAGCGCCCTGCCCACCAATGATATCGCGTCCTCGCCGGAGAGGCCGCTATTGCCTTTTAAAGACGATATGGCTTGGTCAAGCAATTTCAGAATTACGCCGGTGATCCAAGTCCTGTCATTAATCTCCGCCGCCGGGCGCAGATTTGCCAAGCGTGCAAAGGTAAGCCAGCTCTCGTTATCGGCGACACCAGCGTCAACGCGAGCCTTGGAAAGCGAAAGGCGATCGAGAGCGATCCGATAGACATCCAATCTTCCGGGATAGACCACTCCGAGGTACGGCGCGTCGCCTCGCATTGCGAGAATCCGTCGAACCCGCTTGAGCCGATCAAGATCTCCGTTTAGCCGGTCGCCATCGACAAGGAATACGAGCGGAGCTTCCTGCCACTCGTAGACACCTTCAACCAGTCGCAAATCCTCATCATGGTCCCGAGCCACGAGGATAGTCGAGTAGGCAAGCAACTCTGGTGCCGAATGATCGAAAAGACGAACACCCCCGCGATCAGCCCCCAATTCATCCAGGGCATTGTACATGCCGATCATAAGCCTGTCCCCAACCAGGGGAGCCAGCCCGGCACAGTAGCACCAAATTCCAAAAGGGAGCTGAACGCCGTCATCGATCGAGGTCCAATGGCACTTGGCGGTCGCCGCCAAACTGGCCGGGTTTCGCCCGCCCGCGAGGCTTCTTCACGGTGAGTTCTACCTTCGATATCACGCCCCGGAAATCAACCCCTTGGGTGCCCATTTCAGCGACCAACGCGGCAATGATCGCCAAATGGTCGGGAACCCCTCCTGAACGGGCATAATTTGAAACAGAGTTAGGGTTCATTCCAATCAATTCCGCAAATGCCCTGATGCTCAGGCCAGCGCGCGCGAGATCGCGGAGAAACCCCTCATAGCCCATCGCTCCAAAGCCCTAATCACATAATTCTATGTATACTCTCACATAGAATCATGTGTTGCAATCCACAAATGCGGATTGCGATGAGAGGTGGCTTTTTGGCGGATGCGCTTGTGTGACCGAGCTTCTGAAGGGGCCTTTAGCCCACGCTAACGCCTAACGCCGCATTTCCCTTTTCGCCCTCAATTATGCGCTTAACGCCAGATGCTGGAACAGGCTCTTGGCGGGAGGCTTCTTGCCGATCCTGACATGGCGAGCCGTGTCGGTTGCCGATGATCTGACGCCACGGCAGGATCAGGACAAGATTTCCGAACACGCCTATCATATCCTGTGGAAGATACAGCAAGGCCACGTTCCGAAGTTTCTGTGGTTGGATTGCTGACGACGGGCACAAGCGTTCAAGCAAGGTTGAACGCGGCCGGGGCGGAGCCCTACCTTGGCCGTAGCGGTGGATCGTTTTCGCGCGACGGCCCGTCGCCCGAGCCCTCAATCGTTCCCGTCGTCCGGCCAAAGCGGGGTTGGGAGCTTTTATTGCTGCCTTCCAGGTTGATCCGTTTCCAGCCGACGACGCCAGAATTTGCCCGAACGTTCGTAAACCGCTTCGGGCGTCAACGCATTGAAGATCTTCAAAACGCCTTTGCCGACACACAGATTTGAAGATGCGTCGAAATACGCCAAGGCTTCGTCATTGAGTTGGAACAGGTGGCTTGCAGCGCTTTCCTGATATAAAAAGCCCACTGCTTCATACTCTGCCAACATCCAACGGGCTGCTTCTTCTTCGGTCATGCTTTCTTCGGCGCGACGTAGGGTTGCAACGTATCCTCTTCAAATACGGAAGTTTCGTTGGAAGCACCCTTGAACCATTTGCAGCGATAACTTCCCTTGAAATTGCCGTAGTCCTTTTGGACTTCCGAAATCGTCATTGCTGGCCCACCGGACTTAAGTTGTACAACGTCGCCAGTCGAAAATTTAGCTTCCATTATGAGGCCCCTACTTTGATGTTACTTTCGCCTCAATCTATGGGAAAGTTCGGCTCTGTTCCAGCTTCAAACAAGACGGATTCGATAGACCACGTCAAGGATCAACGCGTTTCTTCGTCAAATCCGCTTCCGCACGCGAAGCCGCCTCGCAGCCGCTCGACGCCCGCATAAGCTCATTTCGGCCACCTGATTTCTGGTCGTAGGTCGTTAGTATATTTTCGAAAATCGGAATTTCACAATAAATCAATATTCGTGGCTGACCGGTTGGGATTGGGAACCATCTCATTCCCGTTCACCATGAGGATTGGGCACAGTAACATCCTCCGGTATTTCTTGACGAAGGCTCGGCCCCTTGGCGAGACGTCGCCCTAGCGCAGTCACGAAGGCGTCGTAGCGTTCGGCAGCCTTGGCGCGCGCGGCCTGAGCAGCTGGTTCCGGCAGGGTTGGCGTGGTTGCAAGCCAGAAGCGAACAAAGACGGCGATCATCTCGATCGAGATGCCGACGTCGCGTTCAAGCCGCATCATACGACGATCGACCTGATCGAGACGCTTGGTGATGGCAGCTTCCTGTCGTTCGGCGGCGTCGGGCGAGAGCGAGGATTCGATGGCGGCCTCCGCCACCAGCGAACGGGAATGGTCGCGGCGCGCGGCATACTCGGCGAGCTGGCGCATGACGGAAGGATCGAGATAGACCGAGAGGCGGTGCTTGCGGGGCGGTTTTGTCATGGGTGCCTCACAGATCCATGCCGTCGCCGGGATCGAGCGAAACCTGCCGCGCGACGCTCTGCATGATCGTGCGCAGGCGACTGGCTGTCCAATCAGACCGGGGTCACCGAAACCCTGATGGGCCTGACGGACAAGATGGAACTTTATCCGCGCCTTGCTGAATGCATCGAACAGATAGAGCCGACCGCCTGGAACGTTGTGCTCAAGGCAGGCATCAAGTTCCATGTCTTCGCGATAGGCGTTGCCTTGTTCTGGTATGCACAAGCACAGGTGCGCTGGTTCATGCACGACCTTGGCATAGGCGCGGCAAAAGCGCTTTCCATCTTCGCCGGAGCATTTCTGTTTGCCACAGTCGCCGCATTCGTCGTTGCGCTATTGATCACTCTCGACTTCAAAAGCGTCGCGCCCGCAGCGAGCTGATCCGCCGCGCCGCCTGCGGCGTAACCCCGAGCGTTTTCGTGACCGCCCCGGCATGAACAAGCGGCGTTGCCATGACAAGATCAACGAGCTCCGGCAACTTCGATGAAAGATATGTATTCCGCGTGGCGCTTCCGGCCTGTGAGGGATGCGGCATTTAACTGCCGCCACATCATATATCCCTCAGGCACGCCGCATCGTCAACGCAAACGTGCAACCCGCTTTGCACCTGTTGATTTTAGAATTAGTGTTTTATGTCGGGGATTTAGCCTGTTTGATTGTAGCGTTTTGGCGTACTGGATCGAAGTTTTGGCTATTGTTGGATAGTGTAGCGTAGGATTTGGTTGCGGGGGCCTGAGTCCACGGAGACTTGTAATTTTCAGACGGATAGGATGCCGCTAAAATGACTTCTGCTTTGCGCGAATAACAAGGGCAGTTGGCCTCTATTCCTGCTGTCGAACTCGTTTCGATGCGATACCTATCCATTCATAAAGGATGCCCTGGTCCAGTTTCGAAAAGCGCGCTCGATGTTTTAACCACTCCAGCGAGTCACCAGGATTACAACGGGCATAGTCCTCCCGAATAAGTGCCTCACAATCTTCGCGAAGCCTGGGGTCAGTTCTCAGTGGCAATCAACAGTCTGGTGGCTGCACGAGGCAAAGCAGTCAATCGCCGTGTCGTCCCTTCTGTTTCAAGCACGGACCTTAGACAGTTCTGCCATGATCAGCAGCGAATTGCTATCCACGGCAGTGCTCACGCCAATGGCAGCAGATCTTGGCGTCACGAAAGGCGCGGCTGGTCAGTCGGTGAACCGGCTGTCGAGCGCTGGGCTTTTCGTCTAACGTCCTCATCCATCCTACCTCGCCGGCCGTCAAATCATTTCACTGTTGGGGACGGTTGGTACGTACTTGACGGTGACAAACACGCCGCAGCGTCGGTTTCGAGCAATATCTTCAATGCGTGGCTGCCACCGCGCCGACTTTACTGACCCAGGTTCAAAGATAGCGGAGGAAACACATCAACTCACTGGTGCCAAGGGTTCAATCCACTGCTTGGGCGATTGGCGCAAAGCATTCGCATGCTTGGCGGGCGACATGCCGAAAACCCTGCCATATTCTCTCGAAAACTGGGACGGACTCGCATAGCCGACCTGGAAACCTGCGGTTGCTGCGTCCAGACCTTCACTAAGCATCAGACGACGAGCCTCCTGAAGCCTAAGCTGTGTGCGGAATTCTAGTGGACTCATATTGGTGACCGCTTTGAAATGCGCGTGAAACGTAGAGCGGCTCATCCCGGCCACTTCGGCGCCAGCTTCCACCGAACAGGTCTCGCGAAAGTGCTTCCTGATCCACACAATAGACCGTGCGATCTGATTGACATGCGCGCCAGCTTGCACGATCTGTCGCAACGCCGCTCCTCCAACACCGGTAATGAGACGATATAATATCTCACGCTTCGCCAGCGGTGAAAGGGCGTCGATATCTCGAGGCGTGTCCAGCAGCGCAAGGAGACGCGAAGCGGCATCAATGATACCCTCATCCACCTTGTTAAGTAACAGGCCGATAGGGCCGTTGATTGGCGCGTGCTGTTCTGAAGGATAGCGAATTGCCAGATCCGCCAACTCCACGGTGTCAAGGTCGAGTTGCATCGAAAGATAAGGTTTGTCTTTCGATGCTTCGATTACCGATCCCATGACCGGAAGATCAACGGAGGCGACCAGATAGCTGGAGGGATCATAGACAAAGCTTGTCTGCCCGAGAACCGCCTGCTTTCGCCCCTGTGCGACGAGGCAAAGTGTCGGCTCGTAGACGACAGGCATCGGCAATGTCGTCTCGGAACAGCGAATGAGCTTCAACCCCGGCAGCTGCGTTTCAAACGTACCGTCGTGAGGTGCATGGCGAGCAATGGTGGCTTCGATGGTGTGTTCACTTTTCATAATGCTTTTATGCCATGCCTTCTTACCAACGGAAAGTCTGAGCAAGCGATATTTGGACGATCAAGCAAGCATATCGGACATTAAAGGAGTCAGTGGTCTCCCACCCAGAAATCTTCCATTTCCCGATAGAAGCACCGATCTCGTCACCGTTTTCCCCCTGGATCGACCAGAACACGAAAGTTGCAGCTTCAGACAATTCGGCAAGGATAACGGAATATCTGTCTACCGCTAAATCGCATTCCCGGCACATCTTTCTTTCTGCCAGCTCGAACGCAAAGACCGTTTGTCCACGGACAGGGGGCACGGCCGATTAACGATGAGTACCTGCAAGATCGTCAAATAGAAAGGAAACGCCAATGCAGCCGACAGATTTGCAAGTGAGCCAGCAGGTTTCCCGGCTCATGCCACTGTCAAGTGGTTCCCAAACCGCAAACCGAACCGAACTTCCGGAAACAATTCGGGAATTCTTTCTGCTACTAAACAACCGTCAAATTGACGCGCTTCCACAGCTTCTCGCCCCCGGCGCTCTGATCGTTGACGGTAAAGGTCGAGGAGACACCAACGCGTCTCCCCGCGAGAGGCTGAACGACACGCTTTCCTTTTTGCGTTCGCCGGTTGTCGTGCTTAGATCTGAGCCATTGTTCGAAGGTTGCCGCGTTACGGTCGTATCACCGTCCGGCAGCGACCTTCGATATTACAAGCTGAACTTCCAGATGATCTCCGGAAAGATTGTGCTTTTGAAAATCCTGCCAGCAAAACCAGACGCTTATGACTTTCCGACATCTGCCCAAGTGGCCATCGTCAATGTTTCGTCGCAGTGAACCGCTAATGGGAAAAAGTGTCCAATCGCGAGTGACCTGACTTCCGGCTGTGTCCCGGTACACGCTCGCTTGCTCCGCCGTGGGCAACCGCGATCACATGAAACCTGACGCGAGAGGACGACTTGGCGATGGAGTTCACTGTGACCTCTTTGCGTACTTCCAGTCCCGGCGCGGAAGAGGGCCGCTTTTCTCTTCCGCGTGGACCACATTAATTGCCTGCTAAGACGGCTGAAATGCTCTCCAGAGCGCGTATGAATCCTCAATAAAGTTGTAGGCGCTCACTTTGCCATCTCTCACCGAGCAGATTGCCGCGAAGTCGCTAACAAAATCTTTGCCTGTTCTACGAATGCGATGCTTGAAATTGCCGATGATCACGACCTTGTCGCCGCTTTCAAAGGTACGCTCCACTTGAAAATCGAGCGGCTCGAAATTGACAGGAAATAGCGCCATCCAATCGCGCACCTGATCCCGTCCGTGCCTGAGGCCGATGGTGGGCACATCACTGGCCCCTTGAACCTTCCATACAACATCCTCAGTCAGGCATTGAAGGGTCTTTTCGACATCCTTCTTGAAGAACGTCTCGAGATAATGCTGGACGACCTGTGTGGGTGTCATCTCGGTATAAGTTGTCATCTGATATCTCCTTGCAGGATTAGTTGCGCATTAAGGGGTGATTAGCGATGGCCACCGGCGAGGATGAAAAATTCGCCAGTCGTCCAGCTCGATTCGTCCGATGCGAGGAAAATCGCTGCAGGTATAATGTCCTCAGGAACGCCGAGACGCTTGAGCGGCGTCTGCGCCATGATCATGGGGCCGAAGTCAAAGTGGAGAAAGCCTCCGGCCTGCACGCCGTCAGTGTCGACCACGCCGGGCTTGATTGCGTTGACACGAATCTTGCGGGGGGCGAGCTCGTTTGACAACGCGCGCGTCAAACCGTCGATTGCACCTTTGCTTGCCGTATAGACCGATGCGTTTTCTGGGCCGAAAATCGTTACCGTCGAGGACATGTTCACAATGCTGCCGCCCTCCGCCATGTATTTCACAGCTTCTTTGATCGCGAGCAGGTAGCCAAAGACATTAAGCTCCATATGCTTGCGGAACAGATCGATAGACAGGTTTTCCAGCGGCTGGAAGTCATAGACACCGGCGTTGTTGACCAGGATGTCAACGCGGCCGAAAGCTGCGTTTGTTGCCGCAAACAGCTCTTCAACTTCCGCGGGCTCACTCATGTCGGCCTTCACGGCGATGGCTGTGCCACCAGCGTCGATGATCTCCTCAACAACTGCTTCGGCCGCAGATTTGCTTGACGAGTAGTTTACTACGACTGATGCACCCTCTGCGGCGAAACTTCGCGCAATTGCCGCGCCAAGTCCTTTGGAAGCGCCGGTGATGACAGCGATTTTACCTTGCAATCGATTGCTCATGTTTCTTTCCTTGAGGCTCGTTGGCCCATTGGTTTCATGCTTGGCGTCATGCGTAATTTTCGCCAGCGCTTATGCAAAAGAGGCGTAACCGCGTATGTCTGTCTTGGTGCAAGAGACGCCTATTCGGCGTCTCTCGTTTGGATCGACAGAATCAAGAGGTCTGAGAGGTCTTGCCTGACCACAGATCCACAGGCCCCAACCGGTCAGCGCCCTGCGTCTCGAGCATCCAACCTGGATACTCGGGCGGCAGCTCGCTTACAGCATCCAGCCGCGCAACTTCGTCGTCACTCAGCACGGTGCCGACCGCGGCGATATTATCTTCGAGCTGGCTAAGCCGTTTTGCTCCGACAATGACCGATGTCACGACCGGCTTGGCGAGGAGCCAGGCCAGCGCTATTCGTGCCGGGCTGCAACCGTGCGCCTTTGCTATGGGCTTCAGGACGTCGATGACGTTCCAGGCCCGCTCCTTGTCGACAATCGGGAAATCAAAAGAGGAGCGGCGCGAGCCTTCCGGAGACTGATTTGCGCGGCTGAATCTCCCAGATAGCAGCCCGCCAGCAAGCGGGCTCCAGACAAGCAAGCCCATCTTTTCTGCATCGAGCAATGGCTTGAGTTCCCGTTCAAGGTCTCGACCCGCAATCGAGTAATATGCCTGGAGTGTATTGAATCGTTCCAGCCCGAGGCGGGCAGAAACGCCAAGAGCCGTCGCAATGCGCCACGCCTGCCAGTTGGATACGCCGACGTAACGTACCTTGCCCTGTCGAACCAGATCATCAAGCGCACGCAGAGTTTCCTCGACAGGAGTGAGGGTGTCGGTTGCGTGGATTTGGTACAAATCAATGTGATCGGTCTGCAGGCGCTTCAAACTGGCTTCAACAGCGTCCATGATATGTCCGCGCGATGCGCCGACGTCGTTTCGGCCTGAACCCATCCGACTATAGACCTTCGTTGCCAACACGATCTCGTTTCGGGCAATACCGAGGTTCTTGAACGATTGTCCGAGCGTTCGCTCGCTCGCACCGGCTGAATAGACGTCGGCGGTGTCGAAGAAGTTGATCCCGGCGTCGATGCTGGCTTTGACCAATTCGTCCGCCCCGGTCTGGCCGACATCGCCGATATGCTCGTAGATGCCCGTGCCGTCGCTGAACGTCATGGTTCCGAGGCAAAGTTGTGAGACAAGAAGTCCGGTGTTTCCAAGTGTCTTGTATTTCATGTCAGTCGCTCCTGAAGACGCAAGCTTGCGTACGAGCCGAAGATCTCGGTTCGCTGTCGCTTGCTGATGGTAGATTGATGGTCCGGGGCCTCGCTAAGTGGTGAGACGAATGCTCATGGAGAGCCCCAGCAAACGCCTCAGGTGCCAGGCTGAATCTATTGGCCCGGCGCCCCGAAGATTTCGTTGATGTGCAGCGAGTCGGTAAATTCCCGACCGCTCGCGATCTTGCCGTCGCGGAAGTGAAGAAGAAAATGGTAGTTGTTTCGATAGTGCCGGCCGTCCTTCATCGGCAGATCACCCTTCGCGACGACCGCGAGCCTGTCTTCTTCCCCGGTGACCTCGTGGTACTCCATCTTCAGAGGGCCCGCGGCGTCATCCAGAAGTCGAGGTAAGTTCTCGAGGTAAGGGCGCTTCGCATGCGTGCCGGAAAACTTGTTGCCGGGCATGATCCACCACGTCATATCGTCCGTGCTGAGGTTCGACATGGTTTCAGTGTCGCAGCGCCCCAGTGCGTCCAGAAATGCTTTGGCGATTCTCTCTTTCTGCTCTCTACTCATGGCGTGTCTCCTTCTTAGCCATTTGTTGTTTGATGTTGGTAAAATGAGGTCGTTTCCTCGAGAAGAAAACGCAAAAGAATGGCGGACCGAATTCCAATTTTGGAAAACCTTATTATGTGCGGGTTCAGGGCCGATGTGATGCCATCGGGCAGGTTTAGCCGGTCCTCGTAGATCTGCGAGACAAACGCGCAAGCGTTTCCAGCCGGTACCCAATATCGATCAGCAACACGTTGGAGAGGGCTTGCTCACTGGCACACCAGTTCAATCAACGGCTCGGTAAGCTACGGAAGGTGGCCCCGCATCTTCGAAACCATTGCTCCAAGCGCTTAGCGCACGTCTCTACCGAGCATGCACCTGATGCAAATTCGGCGAGTATACCGGGAAGCTTGCGATTTTCGTCGGGACTTACATCACTGACCTGGTCGCGACGAACCGCCAGCCCACGACGGAAGCTTCGCGATGAGGTTCAGCTTGCAACGCGTATTCCGGTGTGTCGATTATTGAGCACAGGTCCGCGAAGCTGTCGTAGCGGACGATGACGATGTCGTCCCATACCTCGCTCTCTTTTGGAAGCAATGTCATCAATTGGGAGCCAGCGTAGATAAGCTCCGTTGAAATATTGAGCGCCGTCGCGATCTGCTGGAAGGCCGAGGCATAACCCTCATAGTATGCGGATCGAGACGTTGTCTTCACATGTTCGAACCCGTCGGAATATAGCGGACGGTCTCTGAAGCGGAGGAAGTTGATCATGACAACCGGCCCACCGCCTAACCGCTTAGCAGCGTCGGCAAGTGTTTCAGGAATGAGAGCTTCAAGTTCCATTTTTTGACTTTCTGACACTTTATGTTGATATGTCAGACATTGACACTTTTCGTCTTTTTGTCAAGTTAGGGGAATGGAGAAGTTTTCAAATAAAGAAGAACGGGTCCTGACCGCTGCGGAAGATGTGTTCGCCCGGTACGGATTCGCGCGCACGACGATGGGCGACATCGCAAAAGCGGCTGCCATTTCCCGTCCGGCGCTCTATTTAATATTTCCAGACAAAGAGGCAATCTTCACCCGTGTGATCGAGATGATGGACGCCAGATCCCTGGACCTGATCCAGAATGAGGTCGATCAGATCGCGGCTATTGATCAGAAGCTGCTACACGCCTGTACTATTTGGGGTCTGCATGGAGTGGAACTCGCTACCGCATATCCCGACGCTGCCGATCTATTCGATTTCCAATTTCCGGCCGTTCGTCAAGTTTACGAACGGTTTCAGCAGTTTCTCGTTCGAATATTGGAAAAAGGAACGGCTTCTTGGGAATTGCCGGTGTCACGTGCAGACTTTGCGACGACGCTCACCTATGGTCTACGAGGCCTTCGATACGCAGCGACTGACGTTAATCACATGAGGCACCTCATTGAAGTTCACGTAACCGTGTACGGACTGACCCTTACGCGAACGGACGCTTCAATCGGCTGAGAAAACGATGACGTCAAATCCACGTATGCTGCTCAACCATACGTGCGTGCCTTCGTTTAAATGGACTTCAAGATTGCACAACTGCGGTACCGGTTTTCATTGCGTTCAGGCAATGACAATAGGATTCTAAGTCACTCCCTCCTTTTTGAAATGCTCGATGAGTGCGCGAAACGCTGGCGAAGTTCTGCGTCGGCTCGGATAATAAAGGCTGAAACCTGGGAGGTCCGTTAGCCAATCTGTGAGAACCTCCCGGAGATTGCCGGCTTCAAGATCGGAGGCCACTTGCGAGCGAAGCAGAAAGCCAATACCGAGCCCGTCCATTACGGCTGATCGGATCGCCGCTCCGTCGTCGAGGATCAACGCTGGGTCTCCCTTGTATTCAAACTTCTGACTACCCTTTGCCAGCGGCCACCGGAATAGCCGTGACGAGCTCAGATAGCGATATAATATGCATCGGTGACCAGCCAGATGTTCCGGAGCCAAGGGAATTGGGTAGTTCTCAAAGTAAGATGCAGAGCCAGCAATCACGATAGGGGTAGACGCCGTCAAGGGAAGCGCCACCATATCTTTATCGATGAGCGTACCGAAACGGATCCCACCGTCAAACCCTTCTGTGACGATGTCATCCAGTCTCTCACTCGTAGAGATTTCGAACACGACATCGGGGTAGCGCTGACAAAAGCTTGGCAGCATTGGCCGAACGATGCTTTCAAAGGCGACCGGGATCATCGTCAGCCGAACGACGCCTGCGATCGTCTCCCTTGCTTCCTGTAAACGCAGGAGCTCTTCCCGGAGATCGCGCAGTGCCGGACCGAGTATCTCCAATAGGCGTAACCCTGAGCCGGTTGGAGCCACGCTTCTCGTGGTTCTTGCAAGCAGAGCAACCCCGATTTTCCGTTCGAGTTGGCTAATCGTGTAGCTCAAAGTGGACTGCTTCACACCAAGTTCGGATGCCGCATCGGTGAAGCTCTGGTGTCGCGCAACCACTTCGAAGACTGCTAAATCGCGGAGGATATGCCGGTCCATTTATCGATCCTATCTATAGAGCTTCTTGAGGCGCAGTATCTTATCAATATGCGGATGGACGTCTATGCTTCTTCGACATCAAGTTTTGTCGACAGCCTGCAAGGGATGGATCGTGCCTCTAAACAGGTGAGTTGTGAACGAGGGCGCGATTTGCCGCCGCACAGGCCCAGCGATAATTAAAAAGGAAAAGAAGGCATGAAGGCAGCCGTTTACGATCAAGCAGGACCTCCGGATGTTTTGACGTACAGGGACGTCGCCGACCCGATTGTAGGTCCGGATGATGTCCTCATCGCAGTGGAAGCCATTTCGATTGAAGGAGGAGACTTGATCAATCGTCGATCCACGCCGCCTCCTGGCCGCCCGTGGATAGTCGGCTATGCAGCATCTGGGCGCGTCGTGGGGGCCGGTGCGAACGTGAGGGACCGCAAAGTCGGAGACAGGGTTACTGCCTTTGACATGCAGGGTTCGCACGCCGAACTCTGGGCCGTGCCAGCGATCCGAACGTGGCTTTTGCCATCCGGCGTGGATGCAGCGTCGGCTGCCGCTTTGCCGATATCGTTTGGTACTGCCCACCATTGTCTTTTTGCCAGAGGTGGCCTTCTGCGCAACCAGACGGTTCTTGTACAGGCAGCGGCGGGTGGAGTTGGCCTCGCCGCAGTTCAGCTCGCGGCTCAAGCCGGCGCAACCGTCATCGCCGTCTCAAGTGGAGAAAGCCGGCTGCAAAGGATATCTTCCCTTGGGGCTGATCACGTTGTCGATCGGTCGATGGGGAACGTTGTCGAGGCTGTCAGACAGAACACGGGAGGCAAAGGAGTCGATCTCGTGATTGATCCTGTCGGTGTCACCTTGTCCGCTTCTCTGACTCTCCTGGCACCAGAAGGACGTCTTGTGTTTGTGGGAAACGCTGGGGGCGGAAGCCTGACCATCGATCTGTGGCCAGCCATGCAGTCAAATCAGACTTTGCTCGGAGTTTTCATGGGCCCGCTATTAGAGAGACCTCAGGTTCGTGCGACGGTAGATGAGATGCTTCAAATGCTCGATCGTCGCGAAATCCGTGTGATGATCGAAAAGACGTTTCCGCTCTCGGAAGCGGCAGCCGCTCATGATTTTGCAGAAAATGCGAAACCGCTTGGCCGGGTGATTATGGAGCCGTGAATGCGGCTCATACCCGCTAGGGCGGCGGCCTGCTCAATCGGATAGGCCTCCCGGAAATGCGTCCCGATCCAAAGGATGGCGCGGGCGATCTGGCTGAGACGCTGTCAGCCTGCGCCATTTGGTGGGGCGTAGTTCCGCTGCCCCCCGTCAGAAGGCGATAAAGGATTTCCCGAGTTGTCAAAGGTGCAAGCTCCTCAATGTCATCTGGTGTTTCCAGAAGTCTGGCAAGCCGAATCGAAGTATCGAGCAGTGGAGGTGTAACGCGGTTGAGCGCAATCCCTACCGGCATTCCCTTGGTGTTGGGACTTTTGGGGGCAGCGGATTGCGCGGCCGCGTCGAGATCGAGCTGAAGGCAAAGATAAGACCTCTCCACAATCGCTTCGATGACCGATCCCACGATTGGCAAATCGACCGACGCATCAGATAGCCTGACGGTCACAGATGAAGGATCTCGCGCCCAGCACGGCCCGTTTGCAACGATACAAAAGCGTAGGCTCTTAGATGACGGGGATCGGTATCATTCGGATGATCGTACAAGAAACCCGGACAAACATTCTACCTCCGACTTAGCGTATCCGTTCATATGGGACGGCAAGAAACAGCGACACGTTAGCCTCGATCGGAGACAGCTTTCATGCCAAAGACCATTTCGCTAGACCAATATCGTCTGCTCGGCCGCTCCGGCCTGCGCGTATCACCCCTATCTCTCGGCACGATGACCTTCGGGTCGGAGTGGGGCTGGGGCGCCGATGAAGGCGAGGCTCGCCGCATTTTTGACGCTTACGTCGACCGTGGCGGGAATTTCATCGATACCTCGGTCAATTACACCGATGGTGCGTCCGAGAGGATTCTCGGCGGCTTCGTCAAGGACAAGCGTGAGCGCGTGGTTCTCTCAACCAAGTTCACGATGGCGCGTGACGCACAAAACATCAATTCGGGCGGCAACCATCGTCTCAACCTCATGCGGTCAGTGGAAACCAGCCTTCGTCAACTCGACACCGACCGTATCGATCTTCTCTATCTGCATGCCTGGGACTTTACGACAACACCCGAAGAGGTCATGCGCGCACTGGATGATCTCGTTAGCGCCGGCAAGGTTCTTTACGTTGGCATCTGCAATACGCCGGCCTGGCGCGTGGCGCAGATGCAGACGCTGGCCGATCTGCGCGGTTGGTCACCGTTCGTGGCGCTCCAGATCGAGTATAGCCTCGTGGAGCGAACGGTGGAGTTTGAACTCATGCCGATGGCACACGAGTTGGGGCTTGGCGTGCTGCCTTGGTCGCCTCTAGGCGGCGGCATCCTGACGGGAAAGTACAGCCGCGCCGACCTGTCTGACGAAAACGACGCCAATGTCGCGCCGACACGAAAAGGTGTGATCGCCTCGACCGGCCACCTCAACGAGCGCTCACTTGAGATTGCTGACGTGGTGGGGACGGTAGCGGAAGAGCTTGGCGCGTCGCGTTCGCAGGTCGCGCTTGCCTGGACGCTGCTCAACCCAGCCGTAACCTCGCCCATCGTGGGAGCACGCACCCTTGAACAGGTGGAAGACAATTTCGGTGCGCTGGAAATCATGTTTAGCGACAAACAGATCGACTTGCTGAACCGGTCCAGCGCCTTGCCGCCGATCTTCCCAGAGCGCTTCATCGGCCGCCCGATGGGCCAGCAACTCATCTTCGGCACGAACAAGGTAGTAGACAGGAGATAATGTCATGCTGAGCATAGATTTCGCCAGTCGCTCGCGCTGGACTTTCTTGAAAACTCTTCTGGCTTGCGCTGTGGTGCTGCCGATGTCCATAGCGCATGGACAGGAAACGCCCTTGCAGGAGGCGCCACGCGACCGCAACAGGGCGATCATTGGAGCCGCCTTCGATCGCTGGGCCGCCGGCGGGTCCGACTTCTTCAATGAGGTTCTGGCGCAAGATGTTGTCTGGACAATAGAGGGCACAGGGCCGAATGCTGGAACTTACCGCGGTCGAGACGACTTGATTGAGCGAGCTGTTCGTCCCCTCGCGACGCGCCTGACCAAGCCCATCCGGCCAGTCTCAACGCGTATCTGGGCCGATGGCGATCACGTCATCGTCAATTGGGAAGGCGAAGCCGTCGCTCGTGACGGCAAGCCCTATTCCAACACTTATGTGTGGATACTCCGCATGGACGGAGAACGGGCGACTGAGGTGACTGCGTTCCTTGACCTCGTTGCCTATGAGGATGTGCTGCGCCGTATTCCACATTCCGAATTGCGGTGATCACGATGACCAAAGCAAAGCTATTCGGCTGCGGTTTGCTCGAATCAGTGATCCTCGCTGTCCCGCTCCTCGCTATGGAGATGCCAAACGAGGCGGACGCCGGGCGTTATCTCAACCTCGAGAAATGAAAGGACAGGCACTATGCAACATCCCTATGTCGGCATTTGGGTAACGGCTGACGGGCGCATCCGCCAGGAACTATTGCCAAACGGGCGCTACGATGAAGCGCGCGGCAACCGCAAAAGCGCATATCAGGGCCGCTATGAGGTCCGGGGCGCCCACATCAATTATTGGGACGATACCGGTTTTACCGCTGACGGAGATTTTGTAAGCGCGAACGAACTACATCACGGTGGAATGACATTCTACCGCGAAAAGTAAAAGTGACGCTTCGGAATCTCACATAGTTGCCGCAAGAGTCAGGCACAGCCGTCGTCAATCATCTTCCAGCTCGAAACAGGTACTGATTTCGGTCGCGAAAGCGGTACGGGTGCGCATTTTGTTCAACACGTTTGCGAGCTTCCCTTCAACAAAACCAAGGAGAAATGTTATGAAGACCGTTCTTATATCAGGCTCCGGATCGGGTATGGGCCTTTTGACCGCGCAAACGCTTATCCGGCAAGGCTATGCGGTCTACGCCGGGGTACGTGATCCTCACGGGAGAAGTGCCGGGCGGCGAGAAGCCCTTGAACGTTACGCGACCGAACATGGTGGCTATGTCCGTGTCATCGACATGGACATTCATAGCGAAGAATCTTGCCAGGCAGCCGTTGATCAGTTGGTCGCCGACCACGGACACCTCGACGTCGTCATTCACAATGCCGCTCATCTGTTCATCGGCGTATTTGAAGGCTTCACACCGGACCAGTTGACCGACTGTCTCAACACCAATGTCGTCGGTGCTCACCGGCTAAACCGTGCCGCAATTCCGCAGATGCGCAAACAGGGGAACGGTGTTCTCCTCTACGTTGGCAGCACCATTTCCCGCATCGTGACACCCTTTGTCGGGCCGTACATCGCCGGGAAATATGCGCTGGACGCGTTGGCAGAGGTGACCGCCTATGAAATCAATCGCTTCGGCATCGAGACCGTGATCGTAATGCCGGGCATTTTCCCGGATGGGACGGCGCATTTCGAATCCGCTGTCCATCCAGGCGATGACGACGCGGTCGAGGGATACGAGAAATTCAAGGCCGACTTCGACAATATCGGGCCTGGTTTGCGTGCTCTTCTTCGAGGAGCCGATGCACCCATCCAAGGCGTTGCCGACGAGATCGCACGTGTGTTGGCGCTCCCGAAAGGCGATAAGCCAATGCGCACGATCATCGATTACTCGGACTATGGCACTCCTGTAATCAACGCGGTGGTTGAAACGCAAACTGCACGCGTGTTCCAAATGATGGGTTATGAGCATCTGCTCAAGGTGTCGTAGCTGGCGGGCACGTCGCTTCATGCTGCCCTCACGGTTCACATGGGGCGTGGGGGCAGCGCTATGATGATCGGGTCGCACAGATCTACGGTGAAGCAGTTGCGCCGTGAGGGCGCCGAACTCTGGACGGTCCAGGCCAAGGCGGCCGTCACGGATGTGGAACTCTGGTTGCGGTCGATCCTCAGCCACGAGATGATCGAGCGCCAGCATTGCAGCGGCCCTTATGACTTGATCTTATCCCTTATGGCGTCGAGTGACGCTTTGACCGATTGAACTGTCTCGGCATCCAATCCCACGGCTTCCTCAATGCAGCGCCCGACATCCGAAGCGCTAGTCCGGAGATCATCCCCTTTTTGCGTCAGGTGAATAAGAACCTCGCGTTCATCCCTTGGATTGCGGCTTCGGGTGATCAGCCCCGCCGCATCCAGTCTCTTGAGGAGCGGTGTCAGAGTGCTGGAATCCAGGAACAGTGTCTTCCCTAGTTCCTTCACGGTCTGGCCGTCGCGATGCCACAGAGTCAGCATCACCAGATACTGCGGGTAAGTTAGGCTCAATTTGTCGAGCAGTGACCTGTAGAGCTGCGTGAAGGCGTGGCTCGCCGAGTAGAGTGAAAAGCACAGCAATCCGGTCACGTCTGCGCGGGTATCCGGGGCGTCAATCCGTTTGTCAGTCATGGCAATCTCCTTTGCTTAAAAATAATTTGTACGCGATTAGATTGCAAGCGATTGACAGCAGCCAAATGAGTGGCATATATATTGTGCACAAACAAATTACGAACAATCAAATTTCCAGGAGAGCAACATGTCGATATTCATCACCACCGATGGCGCGCGCCTCTTCTATAAGGACTGGGGTGCAGGACAGCCGATCCTCTTTTCCCATGGCTGGCCGCTGTCTTCGGACGCTTGGGACCAGCAGATGCTGTTCTTCAGCCAGAATGGCTTCAGGGTGAGAGCGGCGGTGCAAAAGTCGGCCATGGTAGCGGCGGAATAATCCAGCCGCGGGCGGAGTAAAATCCGGCCACCTATCTTCCTTCTGCATTGGAAGCAGGAGGGACAAGGGGATCTACACCGTGGAATTGTATCTCAAGGTTCGCCTGGCCGTCTCGGAAGGGATGACCCGGCGTCAGGCTGCAAAGTATTTCAACATATCTCGCGACAGCGTTGCCAAGATGGTGTCGTACTCGACGCCGCCGGGCTATCAGCGTCAGTTGCCGATCCGGCGGCCGAAGCTGGATGCGTTCGTCTCGACAATTGATCATTGGCTCGATGAGGACGTGAAGGTGCCGCGCAAGCAGCGCCACACGGCCAAGCGGGTGTTCGACCGGCTCCGGGACGAGCGCGGCTTCACCGGTGGCTACACGATCATCAAGGATTACATGCGCGAGCGGGATCAGCGCCGCCAGGAGGTGTTCGTGCCGCTGGCGCATCCGCCCGGCCATGGGCAGGCCGACTTCGGTGAGGCTCTGGTGGTGATCGGCGGTGTCGAGCGGAAGGCCCACTTCTTCGTGCTGGATCTGCCGCACAGCGACGGCTGTTATGTGCGGGCCTATCCAGCGGCCGTATCGGAGGCCTGGGTCGACGGCCACATCCATGCGTTCGCGTTCTTCAGGGCCGTGCCGCAATCGATCGTCTACGACAATGATCGTTGCCTGGTCGCAAAGATCCTGCCTGATGGGACCCGCAAGCGTGCGGCGCTGTTCAGCGGTTTTTTGTCCCACTACCTGATCCGGGATCGTTACGGACGGCCGGGCAAGGGCAACGATAAGGGAAACGTCGAGGGGCTTGTTGGTTATGCCAGACGCAACTTCATGGTGCCGATACCGCAGTTTCCAACATGGGAGGCGTTCAACGTCTGGCTTGAGGAGCAATGCCGCAAGCGCCAGCGCGACAAACTGCGGGGCGAGAGCGAGACGATCGGCGAACGGCTGCAGCGGGATCTGGCTGCCATGCGCATGTTACCGGCATCTCCATTCGATGCGTGCGACCATGCCGGCGTCAAGGTAACGGCCCAGTCGTTGGCGCGTTACAAGACCAATGACTATTCCGTCCCGGTCGCCTACGGCCATCAGGATGTCTGGGTCAGGGGTTATGTCAACGAAGTGGTGATCGGCTGCCGCGGCGAGATCATCGCCCGTCATCCCCGGAGCTGGGACCGTGAGGACGTCGTCTTCGATCCTGTGCATTACCTGCCGCTGATCGAGCAGAAGATCAATTCGCTGGATCAGGCAGCACCTCTCCAGGGCTGGGATTTGCCAGAGGAATTCGCCACGCTGCGCCGTTTGATGGAAGGCCGCATGGCCAAGCATGGCCGGCGAGAATATGTGCAGGTCTTGCGCCTGCTGGAAAGCTTCGAGCTCGCCGACCTGCACGCGGCGGTAAAGCAGGCGCTCCAACTCGGCGCGATCGGCTTCGACGCCGTCAAGCATCTGATCCTGTGCCGAGTGGAGCGCCGGCCGCCACGACTGGACCTGTCCATCTACCCGTATTTGCCGAGGGCGACGGTCGAGACGACGTCGGCGAAAGCCTACATGCGACTGCTTTCCGCGTATGGGGAGGAAGCGGCATGAGTGACGAAGTGCCCGAGATCCTGCTCGCCCATTATCTCAAGACCCTGAAGCTCCCGACCTTCCAGCGCGAGTACCAGAAGCTGGCCCGGCTATGTGCCACCGAGGGCGTCGATCATGTCGAATACCTGTTGCGGCTTTCCGAAAGAGAGATGATCGAACGGGACCGCCGCAAGGTCGAGCGCCGCATCAAGGCGGCACGGTTCCCAGTCGTCAAAAGCCTGGACAGCTTCGACTTCGCCGCCATCCCCAAACTCAATAAGATGCAGGTGCTCGAGCTGGCACGCTGCGAATGGATCGAGCGTCGTGAGAACGTCATTGCGCTCGGGCCCAGTGGCACGGGAAAGACGCATGTCGCGCTCGGCCTCGGCCTGGCCGCATGCCAGAAGGGCTTGTCCGTCGGCTTCACCACGGCCGCCGCTCTGGTCAGCGAGATGATGGAAGCCCGTGACGAACGGCGTCTGCTCCGCTTCCAGAAGCAAATGGCTGCCTACCAGCTTCTCATCATTGATGAGTTGGGCTTTGTGCCGCTGTCCAAGACTGGTGCGGAATTGCTGTTCGAGCTGATCTCACAACGCTATGAACGCGGCGCGACCCTGATCACCAGCAATCTTCCGTTTGACGAATGGACAGAGACCTTGGGATCGGAACGACTGACTGGTGCACTGCTCGATCGCATCACCCACCACGTCAACATTCTCGAGATGAACGGCGACAGCTATCGTCTCGCCCAAAGCCGCGCACGAAAGGCAGGCTGAAACCCTTTCAAAAATCGACGCGCACGCATGAGAACCCCGCTCGGGCTACGCACTCCCGGAGGTCTCATGCGTGCGCCGATAGTGGCCTGGTTTTACTCCGCCGCCTGGCCTTAATTTGCTCCGGCGTTGACATCGAAGAATTGAAGCAGCGTCACAATCCCGCCCAGACGGAACTGCGCATGCGCCACTTCTTCCTGCAGGCGCGCCGCGGCAAAAACGACGATGCCAAGCGTCAGGTGATGCCGATTGTGCGCTCACTGGTGCAGAAGGTGGTGATCGGCAAGACCCAGGGCCATCAGCCGGCAACCCTCGAAGTCCACGGCTTGATCTCCTCCATCCTTGCGCAGATGGACGTTCTCGACCTGATGGAGCGCCGCTTCGTCGCCGAAGTGCATGCGGACTTCATCGAGAAGCTGGAGGCTGGCGAGATCGAGACGAAGGAGAAACAAAAAAAGCTCCTCGACTCATATGAGGAGGAGCTTCGTCGCAAATACCCCGAGTGGGCGAATTTGCAAGTGTCGGTGGTTGCGGGGGCACGATTAGAACCTGCTTTGACACCTCGCGGTCATTGGCTGCTTTCACTCCCGCCCATTCGAACGCCACAATCCACCTTTTCGATATGTTCATCGCAAACGACCTTTACCAGCTCGAGCAAATGCGCGGTGCGCTCACCGAGCCAGCCAAGCGCCTCTTCGCTGATCTCGAAATGTTTCGAGTACCGCGCCTTCACATAGGCTTCATTGATCGTATTGAACCAGGCCCGCTGCCGATGATGATCGCGTGGAAACGCGTCGACCAGTCGAAGGTCCTGCTCCTCGGCAAGAGAGCGGAGGAACTTGATGTTGTGGGAGGCAGGCCCGTAGTTCGTCAGTGTGAGAAGGACGCAGGAATAGGCTTGCTCGATCGCCTGATGCAAAAGAAACGCAGCTCTTTTTGTAAAGCCACTGTTGCGAGCGTGACAGGATAGAACAAAGAACTCGGTACCTGCCTCGAACCGTTCCCGGCAATGCTCCCGCGCGACATTCAACCGTTCTTCCGCAGTCAGCAGCTTCGGCTCAGCGAGCGGCTCGTCATCCAGTTCGTATAGAACGATGCCTTCCTTGCGGATATCCGAGAAGAAGTAGTGGCCCTTCTTAAGCTCTGTGTTCACCTCGCGCAGAGAATGCACGATGAACTGCGTCGGCGTTTCGATAAAGCTGTCGCGGATGATCCGGTCGGCCGCCTTGTACCAGTAGGTCGCGTGATCCGTCAGCTTGCGATTGTTGACGATCACCAGCAAATCGAAATCCGAGCGATAGCCCTTCATCGTATGCGGCTCATCGACAAAGGTGCCGCGGGCATAGGAGCCAAACAGAATGATTTTGAGAATGCGTCCGCGCTTCTTGAAGTCGGCGGTGCCTTCCCCCAGCGCATCCTCGAACTCCTCGTGCAGGATCTCCAGCGCACGGGCGAGCTCTCGCTGCTTTCTGTGCGGGATATGATCAAGGGAGGATTTCATCATGGGAACGAGGTATCTGACTAGCTTGCGATTGCGACACCCACGCAATCGCGCTGGTGGTATCCATGAACTTTATACGCTTCGACACGTTGATCAAATGCCAAAAGTGCTAGTCGAATTTTGTAGGTCGGGAAATGGCTGACAGGAAAGCCTGATAAACACGCTGCCGAATGCTGATATCATCTCCTCGCTTCGATGCGTCTCCTCTCTCGAGAGAAAACATGCGTTGGCGCCAAATCTATCGATCGACCTTACTACTACTTGGTTTGGGGTCGAAGGAGAGGACGACGGCATTTAGGTCTGGCAGTTGCGGCCGTCTACAGTCTCCGCTCGACGGCCTGCATGCAATGGTGTCGAAGCGAACCAGTGTCCACTTTCTGAATGAAAACGACGTGGTCTTGCCTCGCTCCATTGACATCTGGCAGCATAGTTATAATGTTTTTGCAAATTCATTATAACTGGATCGGGCGATGAAACAGATTGACCTCGTTTACAGAACGGCGTTCGCTGAACTCGCGCAGCGGACGTTCGATGCACAATTTCAGGCAGATTTTCCCCTTGAAGGTCGGTTTGTTGCCGTTCCGGTCAAGGGCCGCAATTATTGGTATTTTGATCTCCCTACTCCCGAGGGTAAGGACAAGAGACGCTATGTCGGCCCGCAGGATGACGTCGACATCACGGCTCGGGTGAAAGCCCATAGGCAAGTCAAAGACGACATCCGGGAGCGGCGCAAGCTCGTCGGCATGCTGCTGCGAAGCGGTGGCATGTCCGCGCCGGATCGCTTCGCAGGTGAAGTGACTAAAGCACTCGCTGACGCGGGCCTATTCCGTCTGAGGGCACTCCTCGTCGGTTCCGTGGCTTTTAGCTGTTACTCAGGCCTCCTTGGCGTTCGTCTCCCTGGTACCTCTATGCAAACAGGCGACGCGGACTTCGCGCAGGACTTTGCGATCTCGGCGGAAGTCGAGGACAGCCTGCCTCCAATCCTCGATCTCCTGAGATCGATAGACAGCACGTTCAGGGCGGTCCCGCACCAGGCCGATAACGCAAAGGTGGTGGCCTTTTCGAATTCGGTAAACTACCGCGTCGAATTCCTGACGACCAACCGTGGATCGGATGACTACACGGGCAAGCCGTCCCCAATGCCTGCCCTTGGAGGCGCGTCTGCTGAAAACTTGCGGTTCCTGGACTTCCTGATCTACGAACCCGTAAGAACGGTATTGCTGCACCGGGAAGGCGTTAGCGTGAATATCCCCGCTCCCGAGCGGTATGCCATCCACAAGCTGATCGTTGCATCCAGGAGGCGCACGGATGCCCTCGGGCGAGCCAAGAGGGATAAGGACCTCGTACAGGCCTCGCTGCTGTGCGAGGCGCTCGTGGAGACGCGACAGAGCCATTTGCTTGCCGATGCCTACCGCGAAGCGTGGACGCGCGGAGAGGCGTGGCAGGAAGGGATCCTGTCGGGCCTCGTATTAATGCCAGACAACGGCAAGCTCGCGTTGGCAAATGCCCTTGGTGTCACGGTAGACCGACTGGGTAAGGCGTAGGGACATGGAAGCAGAAGACAGCACATGCGACCCGGACCTCGCCAAAGATGCGGCGACAGCTCTCGTTGTCGCTGGAGACATGCAGCACGCCTCCGTTTTCATGCCTTTGCAGCAAGACGCACGCCTGTCCTGCCGCTCACTTCGGCGCTATGGGGGAGCGCGTTCCCGTCAGGACAGGCTGGATCACCCCGTTCATTGCTGCAGACGTTCATACCGACCCGTTTCCAATTCCTTGACGATTGGAATTATCAGTCATGATAATTGGAAGTCCACGCCGAGGAGATCCAAGGGCCTCCGATACAAGGTTGCGATGCGAATGCCAGCCTGCCTGTTTGTCACGCTACCGTCAGACTGGATCGAACATCTGCCTGAACTCCGGATCGGCAAAATAGGCAAGCTTTTCAGCAAAAATTGGTCGTTGCCCGGCCAGGAACAGCAATTGTCCGTTCGCCGGCAGATTGCGCACTTCATCAGGGGTGAGTAGCGGCCGGCCGGTATGTTGCTGGCTGTAGGTGATCCCGGTCTTATCGGAATAGAGCGCTCTCGCTATGGTCTGGAACACGACCGTTTCCTGTCCGAGCAAATCAGAGATGAGGCGGGCGCTGTCATGGTCGTTGACGCCAAAGACCTGCAGCACGCCGGCGTTTGACAGAAAGGTTCCGGCGCGGTGACCATATGTGGCACGCAGCTGATGGATGTCCTGGAGGATGGGCCAAAGCTGGACACCATAACCCGCCATCACACCCATCGCGCGCTCGACTGGTGCCAAATGCCCAAGGGATGCGAACTCATCGAGCAGATAGAGAACCGGTGTCGCCGGCTTTGTCGGATCGCGGGCCATTTCGAGCAGGCTTTGGGAGACAAGCAGTCGCAGCCAGCGCGAATAGGTCGAGAGACGATCAGGGGGAAGGACGAGGAACACCGTCACATTGCTGCGCTTGAGATCGGCAAATCGGAAATCCGAGCGGCTGAGGACGGCCGTCATGCGCGGTGAATCAAGAAAATGCGTATGGCGTTGGGCTGCGGAGAGAACGCCTGCAGCTTCGCGATCGGATTTTCCAAGGTGGCGGTTTGCGGCGCGCGCGACAAGACCTCTTGCCGCATCGCTTTCCTGCATACGCTTGAGCAGCGCTGCAAACTGTTCAGGAGCAAGGGTGAGATAGTCGCGAAGTGTTGCGAGGTGCCTGCCACTCAAAGGCTCATCTGCAACGATCTTGAGTAGCAATCCGGCAATCAGTGCTTTTGCCTCCTCGTTCCAATGCGCCTCGCCTGCCATTCCCGGTTCGTCGAACACGAGAGCGTCGGCAAGGGTGTTGGCGTCGTCGGCGACATCGAGGCTGTGGGGATCAAGCAGGGCAAGGGGATTGAAGGCGGCCGAGGATCTCCCGGTGACCCCGAAAGGATCGAGCACATGAACCGGGCCGAATTTCTGGCGCGCACGACCGGTGATTCTTGCATTCTCACCTTTCGGATCGACGCAGATCACGGAACGGTCGGCGGTCAACAGATTTGGGATGATCGTCCCGACACCCTTGCCGGTGCGGGTCGGCGCCATCGTCAGGAGATGGGCCGGGCCATCATAGCGCAGAGGTTTGGCTGATTTTGTATCACGACCAATCAACAGGCCGGAACCGGATGAGGTGAGAGCGGCTATCTCCTTGTCTGTCGCGAAGCGGGCGGAGCCATGGGTATCATCGTCATCATCCCCGAAATGCAAAATCAGTGGAGTAGTGATGAACCAAAAAGAGATAACGGCAAGCGCCAGCAGGGTTAAGAGACCTGGGATGATGTGGACAAGCGAGCCCCGCTCGAAACCCGTTTGCTCGAGGAAATGACCGCCACCCATGCCGATCACAAAGTTGACGTTGAACAGGATGAACATAAATCCAAGGAGCCGTTTCCAGATCCGGAAGGGCATGGTGATTAAAGCCAGGAATGCCCAAAGCGGATCACGCGCGGCGGCTCGCATCATGTTCTTGAATGCGTCCCGAGAAAGTCGCAACCGGTTCATGGAGCGCCCTGCCCGCTGTCGCCATTCTCTGCTGTGCCCGTCAGTCCTTGTCCGATCAGATCGGCAAACAGCGCCTTGTCATTGTCACGCGTCAGAAAGCCCGGCAGTTCGCGGCGTAGCCAGTCATCGAGCTGTTGCTTAAACTCCTGATCATTCGCGGTCTCCAGGTGATGCAGAACGAGCGAGCCGATCAGGACCTTGCGGCGCATATCGTTGTTGCGCTCGGTTTTCGAGAGACGGGCCTTGAGGGCGGAACGTTGCGCATCCAGTTCAGCCAGGCGCTGTTCGATTGTTTTCCTTGCCACGATTGTTCCTTTCGATTGCGGTCGCATCGGAACTGCCGCTGTTGACCACGGCTTCGTTCCTGGAAGACGACCAGTTTCTATGAGGAGATCGACATAGCGATAGCGAGAGTTGGTTGGACCGTATGGTTCATGACGCTGCGGTGGCTGTTACCTGAGTTCAGGAAAGTTTGTGCTAACCCGTGAAGCTCAATCGCTGGAATTTGCGGCTTGTCCTGCGGCATGTTCGAGCTTTTCGATGTGCTCGCGGCAAAGCGTCTCAACCAGCTTATGAAGTTCCGCGGTGCGCTCCTGAAGCCAGGTGAGCGCCTCTTCGGAAACCTCGAAACGCTTCGAATAGCGTGCCTTAACGTAGGCCTCATTCAGGATGTTGTACCATGTGGTAAATCGCTGACGATCGCGCGGCCAGATGTCGATCAGACGGCGATCACGACCTTCGGAAAGTCCACGCAGGAATTTGAGGTTGTGCGACGCAGGCGAATAGTTTGTCAGTGTCAGGAGGTAGCAGTTGTAGGCGGTCTCCACTGCCTGATGGAGATTGAAGGCGGCTAGGTGTAGGTTACCTTTCGCAACGAGATATTTTGCTACATCAGCGAAATCTCGCGCATCCGGGAGGTGCCGCAGAAAATGATCTTCTGCCACCCTGAGTGCATCGGCAGGGCTGAGCGGTTTCGGTTCAGCCAACGGCCTGTCGTCGAATTCGTAGAGGACGATGCCTTCACGAGCGAGATCGACAAAGAAGGGTTGGCCGTCATTTAGAAAATTGCTGATTTCGCGAGCGCCGTGCACGATAAGACCGACAGGTGTCTCGATCTCCTTGTCCCACATCAGCCGGTCTGTTGTTTTGTCCCAGTACTTGGGATCGGCAAGTTCCTTGTTGCTGACGATGACGAGGATATCGAAATCCGAGCGGTAGCCTTTCGACGTATGCGGTTCATCCACCCAGGTGCCACGCGCGTAAGAACCGAACAGAATGATTTTGAAAATCCGCCCATCCTTCTTGGCGTCAGACTTGGAGCGCTCCACCAGATCAGCAAACTCTTCCTGAATAATTCCGACGACGCGCGCGAGTTCGCGTTGCTTTCGTTCTGGCAAATGTTCAAGGCTGGTCTTCATGTCTGCTCCGCTTATCGACGGTGTCCTGTACGGGCCATTCCAGAGGCCTTTGAAACTCCGATTTTTGGTAGCCACCAGGCGAATGTCTGTCTTCCTGGACGATGCACATTCGATCTTGCGGCAACCGGCTCTGATTTGTGCAAATGGTATTGGAATACCCGCATTCCTCAATAGCGAACATTCAATGGTACTTTATCTCAGGTTGTATCTCGCTTTCCGTTTTTTTTTCCAATCGCAGGTACTGCGGGCGCAATACCGTGGCCGACAGAGCGCAGTATTGAGGTTCTGAAGGACCGTTCACGAAGGCATTCTGTCCAACCGTTGCAGCAAGATGCCCGCCTGCCCTGCCCCTCACGTCGGCGCGCTGCCGCAGGTCCTCACGATGACCGCATTCCTCCTTTCGTCCAGCTCCCTGATCCGTTGTGCGATCGGCTTGCGCATATCGCCTCCCTGATTGAGGCGTTTGCGTCCCCTATTCAAACACAAGAAATTGCCAGTTGGCGACTACTACTTTTAGTAGTCGAAATCGCTGTTCGATGTTGCTAGCGTCGCCACCGGTAAACAGACAAGGGCGCACTTACGACTTGCAGCGCGTTTGAGCGTTTGGTCTCCCCGTTTGCGTATCGGAGATTTCGTTTGGCGATTTATCATCTCAGCACCAAACCTGTCTCGCGCTCATCTGGCCGCAGCGCTGTCGCATCCGCCGCCTACCGTTGTGCTGTTCTTCTCGTCAATCAACGCGATGGCCTTGTGCATGACTTCACCCGGAAAGAGGGTGTGGCGCATAGTGAGATCGTGCTGCCGCAAGGCGTGTCTGCCGGCTGGGCTTTGGATCGCTCGACGTTGTGGAATGCTGCCGAGTTTGCAGAAAAGCGAAAGGACGCCCGCGTCGCGCGCGAATTCGAAATCGCGCTTCCGCATGAGCTTTCGCCAGAAGGGCGACTGAAGGCTGCGCGTGCCTTTGCTCAGGATCTGGCAAACCGCTATGGCGCGGCCGTGGATTTTGCGATCCATTCGCCGAGTGAGCATGGTGATATCAGGAACCACCATGCGCATGTGCTGATGACGACGCGACAGGTTGGCAAAGCCGGCCTTGGCGAGAAGACCTGTCTTGAGCACAAGAACGCACGGCTGTTGGCAAATGGCATGGCGACAACCGACATGCAGCTTCGCGATATCCGGCAGTCATGGGAAGGAATCGCCAACCGTCAGCTTCAACACGAAGGCCTGGACGTTCGCATCGATCATCGCTCGCATATTGAGCGCGGTCTTGAGTTGTCGCCGACCGAACATATGGGCGTGCATGCGTCGCAGATGCGCCAGCAAGGAATGGCCGTCGAGCGCGGGCGGCTGGATGACGAGGCAGCACGGCAAAATGCCGCGCTGATCCGCCAAAAACCGGAACAGGTTTTGACGCTGATCAGCCATGAGAAGAGCGTGTTCGATCGCCACGATATTGCCAAAACCTTGCATCGCTACATCAACGATGACGCCCAAACATTCCAGAACGCCTTTGCGGCTGTTTTGGCATCATCAGCGCTCGTGGAACTTCAGGCTGAGCGCATCGATCCTGGGACAGGCAAAGTGTCCAATGCGCGCTATTCGACGCGAGAGATGATTGACCTGGAACTCGCAATGGCGCGATCGGCGGTAAGATTACATCAGGCGCAGTCCCATGGCGTCGATCCTCGCCATGTCGATCGCGCGATTGAGAGGCAGGATCGCTCTCTTCGGAGAAGCTCCGGCGGAATGTTAGCTGCAAGCGATCCGTCAGCGGGATTGTCGGACGAACAGCGTCATGCGATCAAACATATTACAGGTTCAGAACGCATCGCGGTTGTGGTCGGGTTTGCCGGCGCTGGAAAGTCCACCATGCTTACAGCCGCTCGTAAGGCCTGGGAGGCTCAAGGCTATCAGGTCCATGGTGCGGCACTTAGCGGAAAGGCAGCCGAGGGTCTTGAGGAAAGTTCCGGCATAGAGAGCCGCACTCTCGCGTCATGGTCTTACAGTTGGGACCAGGGCCGGAATCTGATCGGCAGCAGCGACTTGTTCGTCATCGACGAGGCCGGCATGGTCGGCAGCCGTCAGCTTGCCCGCTTTATCGGCGAGGCGGAAGAGCGCGGCGCAAAGATTGTTCTTGTTGGTGACCATGAGCAGCTGCAGGCAATCGGAGCCGGTGCACCCTTCAGGGCGATTGCCGAGCAGATTGGTCATGTCGAGCTTTCCGGCATTCGCCGTCAGCGCCATGATTGGCAGCGGCAAGCATCGGTTGCCTTTGCCACCCACAAGACGGCAGAGGGCCTGGCCGCCTATCGGGATCACGGCGACATCCATTTTGCGGAAAGTCGCGACGCAGCAATGGCGCAGATCGTGCGTGATTATATTGACGATAATGAGAAGCGACCAGATGGCACCCGCGTTGCCATGGCGCATCGCCGCGCCGATGTGCGCGCTCTCAATGCCACTATCCGATCCGAGCTTCAGAACCGGCAAAGGCTCGAGCGCAGCCTCGGGCTGAGCGATGGTCCGGACCGTGGAGACCGTGGGGATGTTGAGGATCGTGGGAACAGTGGGGATGTTGCAGAACTCACTTTCCAGACCAGTAACGGCAAACGCGCCTTCGCTTCCGGTGACCGGATCATCTTCCTCGAGAACAACCGCGACCTCGGTGTGAAAAACGGCATGCTCGGCACGGTCGAGGATGTCGAGAAGGGTCGGATCGTTGCGCGGCTCGATGGTCGAGGCGGCGACAGTGTCAGCATTCCAACAGACAGCTACCAGGCGATCGACCATGGCTATGCGACGACGATCCATAAAAACCAGGGAGCGACGGTCGATCGCGCTTTTGTGCTGGCGTCCAGCACCATGGACCGGCATCTGGCCTATGTCGCCATGACCAGGCATCGCGACAGCGTGCAGCTCTATGCCGACATTAAGGAGTTCACCAGTGCGGGCCGGCTGGTTGATCACGGCGTTGCGCCCTACGAGCATAATCGCCGGGCGCGAGAAAACTATTTTGTGACGCTGGAGAATGACAAGGGCGAGCGGCATACAGTGTGGGGCGTTGATCTCAATCGGGCCATGCGAGATGCATCACCCGCGATCGGTGACAAGATCGGACTGCAGCATGTAGGCGCCACGCCTGTTACGCTTCCGGACGGTACAAAGGCCGAGCGCAATGCGTGGCGTGTCGTCAAGGGTGAGGAACTCGCCTACCAGAAGCTGGCAAGCCGCCTGTCGCGTTCCGGCGCCAAGGAAACGACGCTGGATTACATCAGCGAGTTTGCCGAGCGGCGCGGGATCGCCAGCGACCCACGGATCGCAGGCGACCAAGGGATCGCGGATCAGCTCGGGCTCAAGAGCGAGATCGAGCTTGCGTCCGCCCGAAAAGACCGTCAAGAGGTCTTGTCCCGTGCGGCCCATCTGCAACGGGAGCAGCAGGATCGGCCATCAGAGCGTCAGCAGGTTTACGAGGAACGTGCCGGCGATCTGGCCGGCCCTGTTCGCCGCGGACACCCTCGTAGTCCGTTCGCCCGAGATATCGATGAGGGACAGCAGGACGACCGGGCAGAGGAAACCAATCGATATCGCCGGATCCGGTGGTCCGACCTCATGTCACAAGACGGCGCCGTCCCTCCCCCAACCGAAACTGTCGGCCAGCAATCGTCGCTTGAAACCGGTAGGCCCACTCCGCTTGTGCCAGCCATCACCCGATACCAACGCAGCATCGAAGAGGTGGCGCAGCAAAGGGCGTTGTCCGTCATCGATCAGCAATTCGATACGGTGGAATCTCTGGTGCGGCGCGTATTCCGTGATCCGGCCGAGGTCGCCGCAAGACTGCGCGCCGCGATGACCGAGAAGGAAGGCAATGGAAAAATCATGGCGAAAGCCATGGCCGGGCAGCCGGAGCGCTTCGGCGAGCTGCGCGGCGAGTCAGGTCTGTTCGGAAGCAACAAGGAGCGCAAAGAGGCGCTGCAATATGCGAGATCTCTCTCCGCCCATATCGGTTATGTCTCCGAGGCATGGGAGCGCCGGCTTGGCGAAGAACGTCAGAGCGAACAATGGCAGCGGGAACAGCGTGACGTGATCGAAGTGCCCGGTCTCACCCCGCGCAGCGCCGAAATCCTTGCCAAGGTGGAGGAGATGCAGGTCGAGAAGCGAGGCAAGTTCATCAAAGACCTGCGATCGTCGGCTGAGGGGCAAGCCGCGCTTGATGAGGCCAGGCAGGTGGCCGATGCGCTCACGCGGCGGTTCGGTAGTTCTGATCCTCGCAGGTTCGCCGAGGAGCTGGAGGCACGCCCGGAGCTCGCAAAACAGGCCGAGCAGATCCAGACAATCGCCCGCATGGTGCATCGGACACGCCATGCCGAGCTTAGCCATGACTACGCGCTGAAACGGCAGCTTAACCGGTCACAGGGGCTTGGATTGAGTAGATAGTAGGCGCCGACGACAGCAGCGTTAAATAGTGGTCGTCCTCGAAAGTGCGCCACGCTTCCAAATTTCCTCGGCGGCGCGATAGACCTGACCGGGCGCGACTGGAGAGAGCACTCCGTTTCTTTTGTATTTTCGTGTCGGGGCGCAGAACAGCTCGACGTAATCTAACATGTTCTGGCGCGCTTTGTAGCGTGAACGGTGGATCCTGCTGCGGGTCCGCTCTCGCATCAGTAGGTTGAAGACGCTCTCCGCCCCGTGAGCTCAAGGGCAAAAAGTCTCATGAGGTTGAATTGGTCCACCGGCGCAAGTAGGAAGCGGAGCTTGTTCTGGCAGGTGGTGACAAAACTGTAGAGGTTGAGACTTCTCGGAATGCGCGCCCCTTGGAAGAAGATGAGGTAGCGGACTGAGGAGGCGATGCCTCACCGGCAGATCCTGCGGCAAGGCCGTTGAACCGCCGTTAGGAGCTGGGGCAAAAGCGCGAAGCTGAGCGCAATTGAGACGAGCAGGAAGTTAAGATGAACCGAAGAAGCCTGCTTCACATAAGCCATGAGACGAATTAGCGGAGAAGTTGAGGCGTTATAGCGATATATGATTCCGGCGGCATTTGCGGTAGCCCTACTTTTCCTCGTGGTGTTCATGGTAGGCGCAGCGCTCGATATCGCTTGGGTCCACCTACAGCAATGATATCAGGTCATCGCCAGCCACAGGCCATTCTAATTGGCGAATAAAGCCGAGTTAGCTTGTCTTTTTCATTTGGAACGCGCGGGAGCTCTCAATTGCAGACGGAAGACCCTATTTCCTACAGCTTCACTACGCAAGTCGTGATGCATCGTGTGGGATCCACAATGATCACAACCGCCTACCTCATCGACGCCAAAGGCCTTTGGGTGACGCGAGCAGGATCCGCCCGTCTCATCCCGTGGACCTCTATTCGGTTCCTGCACGTTCACGTAACGAGTGGGGTCGGCACCACCGGGTTTCCAGTCTACAGCGCGCGTTTGCGGATGCTCTTCGCATGGAGGGACATATCCTCGCTGCATTGGCAGGGAGAGACACGTACCGATCAATCAGCCGATTACGTTCGCTTCATGGAAGAACTTATTCCTTTTGCAATCGCCCGTAACCCGCGTATTCGGCTCCGATACGGCGGCGACCCTATGCTGGAGGCGGCGATCCCTGGCGTACTCTTTCTCGTCTCTCTGCCATTCTTGTTCATACCGTTTTTGATCATTAAACCGCTCGGTGCTCTTGTTTCTGGCTTTAAATTTTTTGGGTTGAACAAATTCGGATCCAGGCCCGCAGTTGCTGCAATTATCGCGGGGCTTGGCGTGGTGCTCAACATGCTTCCCTGGTCCACGGGCAAACACTTCAAGGCCGATGATCTGCCCACCGCAGAACTTCCGCCGAAATATCGACAACACCAGCAGATCTGATTATCCGAGCGACGCCAATGACACAGCTCCACGAGACCGGCCTCCCGGAGGAGGTTGCCCCTGAAATCGCCTCGTGAGACGCCCAGTTTAGCATTGCAGCTACTTACAGTTTTAAGCAGCCCACGTTAGTTTTCCATTCATGCTAATCGGCAAATAGGGATTACGTAGTGACCGAAGATTCAGTCATCTTGTTAGAGAGAAAGTTCATCAAGGCATCTGTTGTCACGTATTTCACGGCATTTATTGTCGGAATTCTGATATCTGCGCTTCTCTGGTCTCGTGTTGATCACCTTAATGCAGCAGAATTCTGGATTTTTTGGCCCTTAAATTTACGCTACATTAGCCAAATAACAGCACATTTTGGCAGCATCGACGGCTGGAATGGATTTTTATTCTCTAATTACGTCATCAGTTCAATAATGATTATACGGATAATCTATCTTTTTTCAGTAGAACTTGCCAAGCCTCATGATAGCTTTACGTGGGGAATTACTAAAGTTCACCTCATGGTTATACCTTTCGCACTGATAGCTTTATTCCTCCCCTTCCGAGAAGGGCCACGATCCTACGGAATGACATTTTACGATGGTCCAGTTGGCAGCTCCCTAAAGAGCAATTTTCTCGTTGCGATTTTTTATTTCAGCATCACAGACCCGGTCGTGAAGTTCGTAAGCTGGCTGAAGTTCTCCTTTTATCCACGAAGTAATTAGATGGATTTTTCCTAGCTCTGCCCAAGATCGTGGGCTATTGCCCCATATAACGGGCCCGGGGTCGAATGAGTTTGTCATCCAGCTTCTGTTCCAGTGCATGGGCGACCCAGCCGACAGTTCGTGCTACGGCAAAAAGTGCAAGCGCCGCACCGCGAGGCAGCTTCAGGCTTCGCCGGAGGCTGACGAGCGCCACATCGCAGGTGGGCAGTTGCCCGGTAGTATCGTTCATCATTTGCAGAAGCTCGTCGCGTTGAGCATCCGGCGGGAGATAGAGCAACAGGCCAGTCGCTCGAGGGTCGCCGTCTGGATAGAGCGGATGACGAAAGCCGGGAATGGCTTCACCCCGACGCAAGCGTTCGTCGATGACCCGCTCGACATCCCCATATCGATCCAGCTCGTCGAATAAAATTTCGACAAGGCTTGTCATGCCGCCATGCAGGGGGCCGCTCAGCGCGGAAAGCCCCGCATTCAGGCACGCCCCCAGCGATGCGCCCGTCGAAGCTACGACGCGCACCGCAAATGCCGAGGTATTGAGTTCGTGATCGGCCTGTAGAACCAGGGCCCGGCGAATGAGATCCGCACCTGCCGCGTCCGTCTGCCATGCGTCCGCGAGGGACAGGTGAACTGCCTGCGTCTTCGGTTGGCTTGAGATGCAGGCACCGGCGATGCCCCGCAACAAGGCTGCGGCACCAGGCCAAAGACGCCGGTTGTCACGCCGCCAGGTGGTCACCCGGCCCGCTTCCAAAAGAGGGAGAAGCGCCTGGCACCGCTCTGTCAGTGGCAGATCTCTGACATAGTCGAGTACCGGCTGTGGCCACGGCGTTGGGGCAGCTTTTAGATCATCGAATGGATCAACTTCGCCGCAGTCCCATAGCAGCCGGGCAACGTCCTCAAGGCTCTCGTTCGCGAGTATCAGCACGCCCGGGCCGCTTCGCCTTTTCGATCGCCGCTTCCGATCGGGCCAACACCGCATCGATGGCGGCATAGTCGACGCCGGGAAGCCCTTCGGCTTCGTCGCTGTCTCTCCCCTCACCTTCTGCATTAGCGGTGACTGCGGGCCGAACGACCCCGGCTAGTTCCGAAGCCTCAACTCCGACCGAATTGATGTCCGACGTTTGTCGCAAAGACCGGACACCCTCTGCGGACAAGGCCCAGTCCGGAGACTGCGCGGCGATGCGCCGGCGGGTGCGCAACACGTCGCGGGCGATGGTGAGTTCGTGGGTGGGCGTGCGGATGTCGCGGGTGGCGTCGTGGAGGACGAGGTCTTCGAGATGAACGAGTTCACCGTCGATCCAGAGGGAAGCACAGGCGTCGGCGAAATTTTGCCGCTCGATAAAGCCCTGGCCGACCGGGGAGCGCGCAATTCGCTCGTCAAGACGTGCCAGAGCGACACCGGCGTCGAAAGCCGGCCGCATCAGGGCTGTCATGCAGATTTTCGTGAGATCGTAAGCCATTGAAATCATGGTAAATGATTTCTTAAACGAACTCTATCGAAATATTACAGTTCCTCACATGGTATGATTGCTGGTTGAAGTACTAACCATCGATAAGTACCCCATATCAGTAATAGATTTTTATTTCGATATAATATTTGCTATTTATATATTATACCGTAACAGAATAAATTTTTTATTAAAATGTACACGCCTTCTTATGAATTTGATCAGAAAGTATATTTCTGTCATCTAGCAGCCCGTTTACGAATCATTACTGCGAAGCCTAAAGCATTCCTGAACATAATCGCGTGGAGAAGTACTCAGTTTATCCAACGCTATTGCTTGAGTTTGCGTCTCGACCATCCTCCCAGCGCCCCGAGTGACGGCAACAGCGTGCAAGTGCCTCCGCAGGATTGATCTCACGGATAAAACCTTACGGGGACCGCCTTGTCCCCGTAGACAAACTTGTCAGTTGTTGATCCGCCAAGATGCCTATCAGGCTCCGTATGGTACCCAGATATTCTTCACCTGAATGGCCCTTCGCAAATAGTCACGGCCTTGCCATTGTGTACGGTCAAGCCAATCCGGCTGACGCCCATTATTGACCCAAGCGGCCTTCAGGTTGCCCGCAGAAGCCCTCTCGACCATCGCGCTCCCAACAGCCGATCCGAAATACCAGATAGCCGCAACGTCATCATGCTCGGCCAGCGTCTTTGCAAGCATATCGCGTTCGCCGGTCACAATGTTGATGACCCCGCCGGGAACATCCGACGTGTCCAGCACCTGGTAGAAATCACCGGCAATCAATGGATGGCGCGATGACGGGATGACCACGACGCGATTGCCCATGGCGATTGCCGGCAGCACCAGCGACACCAACGACAGCAGCGGCGCCTCATCCGGGCAAACGATACCGACGATGCCCCACGGCTCGTTCATGGCAAGCGTAACGTGACGCGACTTGGTGGAGTGTATGGCGCCATCGAACTTGTCGGCCTGGGCCGCGTAATAGGAAATGCGACGCAGAGACGCGTCGAATTCGTCCCTCGCCTTCTTTTCGCTCACACCCGTGCTATCGATGATGCGGGCGACAAATTCGTCACGCCGCGCATTGAGGTTCTCTGCGAGATAATAGAGCACCTGCGCGCGATTATGGGCGGTTGCGGAACTCCAGCTGCCAGCCTTGGACGCGGCTTCCACAGCATTGCGGATGTCCTTGCGGTTGCCTATTCCGGCCATGCCAATCACGGCATTGCCCTTGCCGGTGACCGAATAACTGTAGCCACCGTCGGGGCGTGCTTGCTTGCCGCCGATATAGTTCTTCATAGTCCGATCAAGGCCATCGATCGCCTTTTTGCTGTCAGCGTTCGGCAATGCAGATGGTGCGAAGGCTTCAGCGGGCTTGCTGACCGACAGGTTCTTTTCCCAGTCTGCCGCCAGATATTCGTAAAGCCCTTCGCGCGCACCTTCACGGCCGAAACCGCTTTCACGGTAGCCGCCAAAACCTGCACCGGCGTCCAGCATGTTGGTGCAGTTGATCCAGACCACGCCTGCCTTGACCCGGGCAGCCAGATCAAGCGCGACATTGATGTTTTCCGACCAGATCGAGGCGGCGAGGCCGTAACGGGTGTTGTTGGCCAGCGAAACGGCTTCATCCGGCGTGCGGAATGTGGTTGCCGCAGCGATCGGGCCGAAAATTTCCACCTGGCAAACCGTCGACGCCTGATCAACATCGGTGAAGAAGCCGGGAGCGACATAATTGCCGGTGGGCGGCAACGGGTTGGAACTCTGCCAGAGTTCACCGCCTTCTTCCACGCCCTTGCGGACCAGATCTGTGATGCGTTTCACCTGCGTGGCGGAAACAATGGCACCGACATCGGTCGACTTGTCGAGCGGATCGCCGACCCGCAGGGTTTCCAGTCGTTTTTTCAGGCGTGCATAAAATTTCTCGGCAATGCCTTCCTGCACCAACAGCCGGGAACCGGCGCAGCAAACTTCGCCCTGGTTGAACCAGATCGCGTCAACAACACCTTCAACCGCCGCATCAAGATCGGCATCCTCGAAAACGATGAAGGGTGACTTGCCGCCCAGTTCCAACGACAGTTTTTTGCCCGAACCGGCAATCTGCTCGCGAATAACGCGGCCAACCTTGGTCGAACCGGTGAAGGCGACCTTGTCGACGCCGTCATGGCCGCAGATCGCAGCGCCTGTTGAGCCATCGCCCTGCACGATGTTGACGACACCGGCCGGAAGGCCGACCTCGTGGCAGATTTCCGCAAAGGCGATAGCCGTCAGCGGTGTCAGATCGGCGGGCTTCAGCACCACGGTATTGCCAGCCGCAAGTGCTGGCGCGATCTTCCAGGCCAGCATCAGGAGAGGGAAATTCCAGGGGATGACCTGACCGCAAACACCGACGGGCGAGAAACCATGGAACTCGTCTTCCACCATTTCGGCCCATCCGGCGTGATGGTAAAAGTGGCGGGCGACGAGTGGAATGTCGATATCACGGGTTTCGCGAACCGGCTTGCCGTTGTCCATCGTTTCCAGAACGGAAAGGAAGCGCTCGCGCTTTTGTATATGACGGGCAATGGCATAGAGGTAGCGGGCACGCGCATGACCCGACAGCTTCGACCATTTTCCGAAGGCCGCGCGGGCGGCCTTGATCGCCTGATCCACGTCTTCCTCATTGCCGCAAACGATCTCCGCCAGCTTGTCCCCGTTTGCGGGGTTTGAGACGGCAATCGTCTTGCGGCCGTCAGGCGATACGAACCGGCCGTTGATATAGTGACCGAACGAGCGTCCGTGAGCGTCGAGCCACTGCTTCACATCACCATTGGCTTCGGGGGAAGGTCCATATTCCATGGTTTCCAAAATGTCCTTAATAGGTCGCATTATTTCAGTCCTTATGCGGCAGCGTGGTGGTGAGCGCTTGAATAGCGGCCGGTTACGAAATGTTCGAGCTGCCGCTCAATATCGCCGAGCATCGAGCTGGCGCCGATGCGGAACAGGTCCGGCTCCAGCCAGCGATTGCCCAGCTCCTCCTTCATCAGCGTCAGCCATGACACCGCGTCCTTTGCCGTCTTCAATCCGCCTGCAGGCTTGAAGCCGACCATCTGGCCGGTCAGTTCGCCGTAATCGCGCAGTGCCCGAACCATGGTCAGACTGACCGGCAGGGTGGCGTTGACCTCTTCTTTGCCAGTCGACGTCTTGATGAAGTCCGAGCCCGCCTGCATGGCCACCATCGAGGCACGATAGACGTTAGTCAGGGTGTTGAGATCGCCCGTCGCCAGGATAGCCTTCATATGGGCGTCGCCGCAGGCTTCACGCATCGCGGAAATCTCGTCGTAAAGTGCTGTCCAGTTCTGCGTCAGAACGAACTCGCGGGTTATGACGATATCGATCTCCTTGGCGCCTTGCTCGACGGCATATCGAATTTCGGCAAGCCGTTGCGGCAGCGGGGTCAGGCCGGAGGGAAAGCCCGTCGCCACCGATGCGACCGGAATTGCCGTGCCTTCCAACGCCTTGACGGCGTGGGGCACCATGGTCGGGTAAACGCAGACGGCGCCGGTGGTGATGCCGGCATCCGCAAGGCCGAGTGTCTCGAGGATATCTTCCCGGACCGGACGGCGCGCTTTCGCGCACAGGCGGCGCACGCGACCGGGGGTGTCGTCGCCGGACAGCGTCGTCAGATCGATGCAGGTGATGGCCTTGATCTGCCAGGCGACCTGGTATTCCTTCTTGACCGAGCGCCGGGTGGTGATCGTCGCTGCACGCCGTTCGGAAGCGCTGCGATTGACCGACACATCGTCGAACCATTCCGGTTTGAGAGCGGTGCCGTTATTTCTGGGAAATGCTTCGCTCATTTTCTGTCCATTCTTCTGGTCAGGCTGCGCCATTGGCATGGTCGCGGCAAAATGCCTCGAACTCGTCGATGCTGGCATAGGCCTTCTGTGTTCCGGGACGGGTGATGGAATGCGCCGCGTAAAGCGATGCCTTCTTCAGGGAGGATACGACCTCGCGCGTTTCGGCGTAAAAGCGGGCGAAGGAACCAATAAAGGCATCGCCCGCACCCGTAGTGTCTCTCGGCGTTACCTTGACGGGCTCGATGTTGACGATTTCATCTGACGTAATCATGCGCGCACCGCGCGCGCCCAGGGTCACGATGACGGTGCGAATGCCGCGTGCGATCAGCGAACGGGCGGCCCTGACGATGTCTTCGTCGGTGTCGGTCGGCAACCCCGACAGCAAGGCGAGCTCGCTCTCGTTCGGTACGAGGAAGGTTACCTGGCGGATGCGCTCAGGATCGAGATTGGCAGCGGCAGGCGCGGGATTGAGGATCGTCTCGATACCGTTCTGGGCTGCAAATTCGATAGTATGGTAGACGGTCTCAACTGGCACTTCCATCTGCATCAGGATCAGGCCGCACTCTTTCAGATCAGCGGCCGCCTTGTCGACCTCAACAGGCAAAAGGTCGGCATTGGCTCCTTTGACGATGAGGATGGAATTCTCGCCCGATTGTTCGACGAAGATCGGGGCGACACCGCTGGATTTGCCGGAAACCTTCACCACATGACGCGTATCAACGCCAAAGCTCGCGAGGTTGCGGATGGTGTTATCGGCGAAGACATCGTCACCGACCCGGGTGACCATCATCACTTCAGCACCAAGTCGCGCCGCAGCAACCGCCTGGTTGGCACCCTTGCCGCCGCACCCCATTTCGAAGGTGGGCGCCTCGAGTGTCTCGCCCGGTCCAGGCATACGGTCCACATAGGTGATAAGATCGACCATGTTGGAGCCGACGACCCCGATTTTCTTACTCATGCCGATATTCCCTGCTTATCTGTTTTAAAGGGCGCTGATCCTGGCGCCGAACCGATCGGCGGCAGTGTGGTCGAGATAGCCCAGCCGTACCGGGAAGACCCTGCGTTCACCCGGCGATAGTCTCTGCACGTTGTTCTTGGCCTTTTCAGCCAGATAGCCTTCCGGCTCGCAGGTGGATGGGAGGGCAAAAGCGGCAACCTGCGAATCCCCGTTGACCAGGATCCAACGCACTGTCTTGGGGAAGGCTGAAAGCGAATAGGAGATGGCAAAGCCATCACCTTCACGTCGTTGCATCATCAGATGCGTGAGCCCCTCACCGTCCGCCGGCAGGCCGTTGATGTAGAACACCTGTTCGGGGTCGTAACGTTTTGGTTCGTCGAGCACTTCCATGGCCGAAGGCTGCCTTGCGAGCGTCTCCAGCAGGGAAATGTAATCGGGATTTGGTGTGACATGGCCGGGTACGACCGTTCGCACCTTCACATGCTCCGACGTGTAGGGCACGGGCTGAACGATCCGTGCGCCCTCGGCATAGGCGAAATTCACATGACACATATACATGAGATCCATGGGCGCTGATGAGAGGTTCTCGATGTCCATGACCATGTCAAAAAGCGTGTCCTCAGCATGCAAAGTCACGCTTGGTCGGGCCAGATAATTGGCGCCAAAGCCCATGACATATTCGACTTCGCTTGTTACCCGAACATAGGCGCCGCGCGCATCGTGACCGATGACAAGACCAGCTTTGTCCATGGCGGCACAGGGCATTTCGCCATGCAGCGCATGATTATCCTGCGGCGACGGGCAGCCGTTGCGCAACATGCCGCTATGGAATGCAAAACACCCATATGTCTCGACGATTGAACCGGCTGGTCGCGGCATCGAAAAGCGACTTCCCATAGTCAGGTCCACACCGTTGAACTCAACGCTCCAGATCATCTGCCCCATGAATGGCAATATGACGATCCGGCCGTAGCGGTTCTCCAATTGCAGCGCCTCAATGCCGGTGGCGTAGCGGAAGGTGGTAACCTTCAGCCCATCGGTTGCGGCTAGAAGATGCGGAAGATCGGTGAAGTCCTGTCTGCGAAGTTGAAATTCTGTCGCCTGCATGGGATCACCTGCCCGGGTTTCGCCATGCATTGATGGCGATGACGAGAATGAGGAATGCGCCCCAGATGAAGTCGATAAGGTGGTTGGAGAACCGCATCATCTGGAAACCGGAGGAAAGCAGCATGAGGGCGATCAGCGCAATGGCGATGCCAAGAACCCGCCCCTTCCCGCCTGCCGGATTTGTGCCGCCGAGAACGGCAATCAACACCGCCTGCAGCAGATAGGACGCGCCGTAGTCGGATTTCGCTGCATTGGTTCGACCGGACAAAATGATGCCCGCCAGCGACGCCAGAACGCCGGTCAGCATGTAGGAATAGAGCATCATGCGATCCTTGCGGATGCCTGCAAAGACGGCTGCGCGCGGATTGGTCCCGATCAGCATCAGGTTAATGCCGAGCGTCGAGCGCGTCAGCAGGATCGCCACGGTGATGCAGACACCGATGAACAGCAGAAACGGCGTCGCTATACCCAAGATCTTGCCGTTGCCGATCCAGTTCCACGCGTCAGGGAAGCCGACGATTGCCGGGCCGCCGGTCAATACCAGCGCCAGCCCCATCAGCACCTGACCTGTGCCGAGTGTCGCCAGTATCGGGGTAATACGCAGCTTCGCGACCAAAAGGCCGTTGATCAGACCGGCCAGCAGGCCGACCGCCATGGCGAGGACGATGCCGAGCCCGGTGTAGAACACAACGCCCGAAGTGGAGGATTGCCCCGCCTGAACCATTGTGGAATGGAAATAGACGCCGGCGATGATACCCGCCAGATTGGCAATCCCCACCACGGAAAGATCGATGCCACCGGTCAGCATGGCAATCATCATGGCGATGGAGAGGATCCCCAGTTCGGGCATGATGTAGCTGATGGATTCAAAATTGTAGTAGTTCAGGAACTTACCCGGGTTCATCCAGGTCATCAGCGCAAAGACGATGACGGTGATCACAAGAAGCTGAATGATATTGCTGTCGTTGCCGAAAAGCCGACGCATGTCGAACGAATTTTTCATGATGCGCTCTCCCGTCACGCTATGCTTTTGCGGTCGCGCCATGCCGTGATGGCGGTGGCGATGATGATGATCAGGCCGACAACGACCCGCTGCCAGGTAGTGTCCACTTTCATGATGATCAGCGAGTTTTTGACCATCACCAGCATGAACACGCCCATTAATGTTCCGAGAACCGTGCCGCGTCCACCAAAGATCGACGCACCGCCCAGAACCACCGCCGCGATCACGTCGAGTTCGAGACCGACAAAATCACGCGGGTTGGCAAGCCAGATCATCGAGGAATGCAGCAGGCCCGAGAAGCCCGCCAGCGCACCGGCGATGCAATAGACAAAGAAGATCGTCGCACCTGTATTGAAGCCAACACGTTTGGCTGCTTCAGGAGAGCCGCCATAGGCATAAACGCTGCGCCCAATCATGGTGTAGGTCAGGATGAGATGAATGACCAATGCCAGCCCCAGATAGACCAGGAACATCGCGGTCAGGCCGAAAGTCGATCCAGTGGCCGACGTCAGCGAGATAACATCGGTCTTGCCGAACTCGATCAGCTCCTTTGGCATCTTGTTGATGTTGACGATGCTGGTACCGACGAGGCCGAGAACCAGACCACGCACAATGGAACCGGTCCCGAGCGTCACGATCAGCGGGATCATCCTGAAACGATGGATAATCAAACCGTTGAAAGCACCGAGAACGAGCCCAATCAGCGTTGCCGCAACAAAGGGAATGAGCACGCCATCATAGCCGAGATAGACCATGCTACGCACAGTCAGATACATCGCCGCAATGGCAAAGGCCGTGAACGATACGTCGATACCGCCGGAAATCATCACGAGTAATACACCGAGCGCCATGATGCCGATCACGACATTGGAGCGCAACAGGCCGAAGATGTTGTCGAGCGACCAGAAGGCTGGATTGATGAGACCGATGATGATCATGGCCGCGAGCAGGACGCAGGCGATAATGAATTCTGTGCTTTTCAGGAATTTCATGTCTTGCGGCCCCTCAATTCAGCATCTTGAGCCGGTCGTTAACGGCGTCTTCGGTCATGCTCTCTCCAGACAACTCGTCAACGAAACGGCCGCGATGCATGACCAGCACGCGGTTGCAGTTCTGCACCAGTTCCGGCACATCGTCGGAAATCATCAGCACGGCCAGCCCTTCCTTTTCGGCCAGCTTGCGGATGATGGTGTGGATCTGTGCTTTGGAACCGACATCGACGCCGACGGTCGGGCCGTTCAGGATCAGCACTTTGGCCCCAGTCAACAACCAGCGAGCCAGAACGACGCGCTGTGCGTTGCCACCGGACAAATGGTTGACCGGCGTGTGCGGTCCTGGTGCCACGATCTGCATGGCCGAGAACATTTCGCGGGTCGTCTCGTCCGCCTTTTTGCGATTGATGAAAAGACCGCGGACGAATTTCTCAATCGACGTGACAATGATATTCCGTTCGATCGATTGCGTCAGGAATAGCCCCTCGGTCAGGCGATCCTCCGGCACATAAGCGACACCGCAGGCAATACCCTCCTGAACGGTCCTTGGGTGAACCTCGCGGCCTGCGAGGCGCACTGAACCGGTAAAATCGGGGCGCATGCCAAACAGCGCCAGCGCAAGTTCGGTACGCCCCGAACCGATCAAACCCGAAATACCGACGATTTCGCCTGGCCTTAACGTCAGGTCGGTGTTTTCCACGGAAGCCGGAACCGAGAGGTTGCGGACTTCCAGCACCGGTGTATCGGCACCTTCCTGCGGTGCCCACTTGTAGCTGTGGGCGGTCAGCTCCTGCCCCGTCATCGCGCGGGTGATTGCCGGCTCATCGAATTCGGCGATCGGCCCTTCGGCCACCTTCTTGCCATTGCGGAAAACTGTCAGGCGCTCGCTGATTTCGAGCATCTCGCGCATTTTGTGGCTGACGAAGAGCACGGCGATGCCCTGCGCCTGAATATCACGCACAATCTTGAAGAGGGCATCAACCTCATGGCGCGTCAGCGCGGTCGTCGGCTCATCCATGATGATCAGGCGTGCATCGGCCATGACGGCACGGGCAATCGCCACGATCTGCTTTCCAGAGGTCGGCAGGGTTTCGACATCCGTATCAAGATCGATGCTCACGCCGAGGCGGTCCAACGCCTTTTGGGCCAGCTCACGGACATGTCGCCAGTCGACCGTTTTGCGACCTTCCATCAGAAAGGTATTGATGGCCAGGTTCTCGGCGACCGTCAGGTTACCAAACAGCGAAAAATCCTGATAGATCACCTGAATACCGTGGTGAACGGATTTTACCGGATCGAGTTTGCCGACAGGCTTCCCGTCGATCAGGATCTCACCGTCCTCGGGTGTGTAAACCCCGGACATGATTTTGATGACGGTGGATTTGCCGGAACCGTTTTCACCGGCAAGGCAATGGATTTCGCCCGGGCGAATGCTCAGCGATACGTCGTCGAGCGCCTTCACGCCACCAAACCGCTTACCGATGTGGCGCAGCTCGATCAGATTTTCAGTCATAATGGCCTCGTGCAAGGCTGGAAAACACGGGGTGCACAGAGAGAGGGTTGCCCCTCCCTCCGTGGTTCGGATCAGAAGTCGTACTTGTCCATGTTTTCTTTGGTCACCCCGACCCAACCTGCGCCGTAGAGCAGGTGTGGCTTGGAGGCGTCAGGAACCAGCAGGCTTTCATAACCGGGTAGACCCATGTTGAGACCCGCCTTGATCTGCTCATTCTTCTTCTCGAGAACCGCGACAGCCAGCATGTTCATGGCATAACCGGCCACGGCCGGATCCCAGAACTGGATGTACTGGATATTATCGTTCTTGATGTATTCGCCGGCAACGGAAACCAGGCCCGTTCCCGAGAAGAAAACCTTGCCCGACAGGCCGCCCTCGGCGATCAGGCGGCCAGCGCCTGCGGATGTCGGCATCGGCGCGCCGAGAATACCGGTAATGTCCGGATAGGCGGTCATTGCTTCCTTGAGTTTGGTGTAGTCGGTGTTGGCGTCGTCATAGGTTTCCAGCCGCTCGGTCGCCTGCGACATTTCCGGGAAGTTTGCCTTCTGGTACTCGACGGCGCCGTCGATCCATTCCATCTGCGACTTGGACGTCAGACTGCCAACGGTGGCGACGTACTTGCCCTTACCGCCCATGGATTTGCCAAGTTCCTTCATCAGGTTGGCGCCGTATGCTTTGTTGTCGAAGGCTTCGATGTCGAAATCGACGTTCTGGATGTTCGAAGCCTCATGGCTGATGACGACGATGCCGCGATCTCGGGCTTTCTTGAGCACCGGCTCTACCGCTTCGACCGAGAACGGCACGATGGCGATCGCATCAACTCCCTGTGCGATGAGGTTTTCAACGAGCTGCACCTGGGCGGCAGCATCAGCCTGGCTTGGGCCAACCATCCAGACATCGTTTCCGGTATCCCCCTTGAACTGCTCGACGCCATCGCGCATGCGGTCAAACCACGCAATGCCATCCACCTTCACGACAGTTGCAATGGTGTATTTCTTGCCGCTCGCCGTTGTGATCAACTCCTTGTTGACCTTCGACGCATCGACGGCGCTCTGCGCAAAGACAGCCGAGGCCGAAAGCGTCGCAGCAAGCGCGATAGTTGTGAAAATTTTATTCACGGATAACTCCTCCCTTTGAAACTGCAATGTGTGGGAACTATTCCAGCCCCAGCACCCGACAATGTTCGATAACTGACGCCGGAAACTGGTTCTCACGCGTCCGACGCCTCCTCATTCGCCCGGAAGGATTCCCATGCCCCCGGTGGATGGGCCACGATGTGCCCCAGAAACCTGTTGTTTTCCTCTCCCGATAATGCGAACTATTATGATATAATCCGATCATTATGTTTCGATCGTTTCATGTTTGTTATTCTTCTGTCAAGCGCAGAGATGTGCGATTGCGAGCAAAGTAACACCGAAATATGACGCACAGCGAGAAACCGAAAGCGGAGACAAGGTGAGCAGAATAAGTGCACACAATGCCAGGTTGGACGCCCTGGCTGGGCTGGTTCAGGAAACGGGCGTACTGAGGCTGCGGGACGCCGCGTCCAGGCTTGGCGTCTCCGAAATTACCATTCGCCGCGATATTGCCGCCGATGGCGAGCGGCTGAGCTGTCTTGGCGGCTACATTATTCCGGTTCAGGACGGCACCGTTAGCAGCGACTATGTGCTGGAACAGGAAAAGGACAGCCACGCAACTGCTAAAGCGCGGGCCTGTAGGCAGGCGGCAGTTATGATCGAACCATATGACACTGTATTCATCGATTGCGGAACGACGATGCCGCATTTGGCGCGGCAGATTCCGGCAAATGCCCATGTCACCGTCATCTGCTATTCCCTTAATGTTGCAGAGGAGCTGGCGAGCAGAAACGATGTCCGCCTGATCATGCTCGGAGGAGTTTATCACCCGGAAGCGGCTTCGTTTTCAGGTGATGAGGGTATCGAGGTGCTAAAGCGCATCAATATAAATAAGGCATTCTTGTCTGCCGGCGGTGTGGACGAACAGCATGGCGTCACCTGCTCACACTTTCATGAAGTGCCGATCAAACAGATGGTTATGCAACGCTCAATGCAAAAGCATCTTGTGGTGGACAGCAGCAAGTTCAGCAAGGTGCGGGCCGCGCGCTATGCTTCCATAGGCGACTTCAATTCAATTGTTTCGGATCAACCCTTACCGTTTGTAAAATAAGCGGAAAATGGCGCACGTTTCCGCTGCTCGTTGAAGGAGGCATCGGCTATTACCCATAGCCTGTTCGGGCGGATTATTCGGGGTGTTATTCTCGGCCTCCCGAAGACGGAAATGCTCGAACCTCCCGTGCCCAGGACGGGCTCTACCAATCCCCTGATGGCTGGTACAATCTCATCACAGCTTAACCAGTTGCGGACGTCAGGCACCATGCCGGTGGTAGAGGATAACAATTAGCCAAAGATATCGATCTAGCTGACCTCGACCTCCACTTCCGTCAGGCGTACTAGGAACTCGGCAGTTTCGTAAACGGCGCTGTGGAATACAATGTCAGGCCGTCGGCACATCGGGCTATCGCGACATGCTGATGAGGGCCTTGCCGACTTTACGATCCGGTCTGAGGCAAATATCCTTAAAAACTCCCCGGGCCGTCTAGCTGACTTTTCGACACCCCCCCTGATCTGAATGCTCTACTCTCCAAAAAACTGGATCGTTTTTGATTGGAATTTTTCGCGCTAGATTCCCGGCTGGGAACAGGAGCGGAAGCAATGAAAGCATCGAATTTTCCGGACGCGTAGATGGGGCTCACGTCAAAAACTTTGCAGGTCAGGAACGCCGAGAAGGCCGAGTTCATCAGACTGCAATGCGCAAAGTCGCTATGTTGAAAACTTATAGCTCGTTTCGTCGAGTTGCTGTTGCTCGCAACAGCACTGTATAAGTCAGAACTCACCATTCTATCGTTGAGCCGTCATGGGCGAAAAATCGGCCCGTCTGGCTCTCGTCGAGACCGTTGATGGTCTCCAAAAGGCGCACAGCCGAGTGATCCGGAGTGAACCGGTCTCTGCCCTTCGAGAACGGCTGGGAAAGGTCCGTATCGACTGTCCCGGGATGCAGCGCGACGATGATGGCCTGGCGGTTGGTGCGAGCAATTTCGATCGCCGCAGTTCGAATGATCTGATTTTGAGCGGCCTTCGCGGCGCGATAGGAAATCCACCCGCCCAGCCGGTTATCGCCAATCGAGCCAACACGCGCCGACAGGGAGGCAAAGACGCTTCGCCTGTCCCGTTGCAAAAGCGGCGTGAAATATTTCAGGAGCAGTGCAGGCCCTATGGCATTGACCGCAAATTGTTTCGCCATGAGATCGGCGTCGATCGCCCGTATCGACTTTTCTGGACCGGCACCATCGACCACCAAAGCACCCGTTGCGTTGAAGATCAGATCGAATGAACCGCGCTGGTCTTCCAGACGGGCAGCGGCTTCGCGGACCGTCGTCTCGTCGGTGATGTCGAGACCGTCGTGGCTGCGAGACAGAGGCAGGGCAAATGCACACCGGGGATCGGCCTTGAGGCGCGCAAGCAATGCAGCGCCAATACCGCCGGACGCACCGATGACGATGGCTCGATAGCCGTTTTCAAGGGTCTTCATCGGCGCTCTCCGTCAGCGGTTATTTCTGGGCGGGAAATTCGAGCTTTTTGACATCATAACCCAGCTCACGCACTTTCATCATCATCCTGTTGAGCTTCGCCTTGGAGGGAACGCTGCGGGCGTAAACCCAGACATCTTCGGTGGATGGATTGGCGCTGATGAACCAGGACTTGTCAGGAGATTTATAGAGCACCCAGTAATTGAACGTGATCAGAAGCGGGTAACGGACCCTCATCTTCGCCTTGGTAGATGCGAAGTCCTCGATCTTTCCAACACCGTTGATGGTCTTCAACTTGCCCTGCGGCGTGCCTTCGCGGCAGCCATCTTCTACCAGCACTTCATCGGCCGACTTACCCTGCCGGTAGGTGGAATAGCCGGCAACGCATCCGTCCGTCAGAAGCATCGGCATGCGACCGATTTCCAGCCATGTGCCACGATAGTGACCGGCATCAACGGCAACGGGCTTGGGGGCAGCAGCAGCGAACGAGCCCGCGAATAAAAACAACGAGAATGTGAGCGCCCCCATGATGCGCTTGCGATCTTTCTGCATAAACTCCTCCTGTCGATCAATCGGGTTCAGGTTTCAGTTCGCCGTGACAAGCCGGCATATCGAAGCGCGATAAAGGCCATGAGGCCGGCAGCGGAAAACGTATTCAGATTGACAAGCGTTGCAAGATCGTCCGCCGACCAGGATTGCAGCCCCGCGCCCAGAAATGTGCGCGAGCAGAAGAAGGCGATAAAGACAAGAATTGCCGTCGCATATTGCCAGAGTTTCTCGTCCGCACGGAACGAGATGGCCGCCAGCATGATGCATGCCGCAAAGAAAAATTCCGTGCCGGATGCGTGGCCGAATATCGCTGTTTCAAACAGGGTATCAAGCGTTCCCACAAGAGGAAGCGACAGGCGCGCAGCCAGATGGGATTTCTTCGCAAGAAACGGAATCGCAAGGAAAAACGGCAGCGATAGCAGGGTTACGAGCGATGCCACAGCAGCATCGGCATCGACCAGATACCAGACATAAAGCGGATAAAACGGCTTGTTGAGGATGATGACCCAGGCAACGGTCAGTGTCGCCTTCGTCAGGTCTTCTGTTACGGCCAGACCCGTCCGCGTATCGTCCCTTCCAAGCTCCATCAGGCCGTCTTCTCCGTTAGCGCCAGGCAGGTCGCTGGCCTAGATACGAAGAGGAGACTGGTTTGGTTTCAGTCGCGAGACAAAAGTGCGATGGTGGCTCCGTAAATCAATACCGCCTACACGATGAGGTCCGCGTTCTTCCACAGGCGGAACCCGCCTTCGAAAGCCATAGCGTTGTCTCCGCGTCTGCACTTCGGCGGCAGATTTTCGAGCCTTTCCACGTTGCCGCCGCCGATGACGACCTCATCCGGTTCAAGAGCCGCGCTCAGGCGCTCCACAACGTCCTGGACGCGCTTTTGCCATTTAGCGTTGCCTTTCTTTTCCCGATAGGCCTCGCTGACATAGTGCTCGTAGGTTTTGCCCTTGCGATAAGGAAGATGGGCGATCTCCATCGGCTGGGCAACGTTTTCGACAATCATCGCGGCGCCCAAACCCGTGCCGAGCCCCAGAAACAACATGCGTCCGCCGTTGTAAGAGCCAATCGCCTGCATGAGCGCATCGTTGACGATGCGAACGGGACGACCGAAAGCGCCCTCATAATCATAGCCGACCCAGCCTTCGCCCAGATTGACCGGTTCCCGAAGCGGTTTGTTGTGAACGACCGGGCCGGGATATCCCATGGCAATGACGTCATAGGTCATATCTTTTGCCATGGCGGTTACGGCGGCGACCATTTCCGGTCCCGTCATTGTCTTGCCGCTTTCAACCTTGCGTTCTTCACCATCTGTGCTCAGGCCGATCTTTACATGACTGCCGCCGATATCGATTGCAAGAACGGTTTGATCCTCTGCCATATACTGGCCTCCATCGACTATGTCTGTGGGCGTTATTCGGGATCAACCCATCCGCCTGGCGGGCCAAACCCTGCCATTTCCGCCGGGCCCCAGCTTCCCACCTCATAGACAGGCGGCACGGCGGGATCATCGAGGATAGGCTCCACGATCTTCCAGGCCAGTTCCGCCGCATCCTGGCGGGTAAAGAGCTGACGCTCGCCGGCCATCGCATCGCCGATCAGCCGCTCATAAGGCGCCATGTCACCGATACCGTCATCGACCGCGCCGAGTTCTACGGCCTCGCCGCGCATGCCATCGCCAGCTGCCTTGCGACGCGCACCGATTCCGATCGCGATATCCGGGCCCAGACGGAAGCGCACATAATTGGCGGGCGTTGTCTCGACATCGCCAAAGAGCGCAATTGGCGGCCGCTTGAAGCGGACCACGACTTCGGTTGCATGCGCCGGCAGGTTCTTGCCGGACCGGATGAAGAAAGGCACGCCATTCCAGCGCCAGGTGGCGACGCGAAAGCGGGCGGCGGCGAAGGTTTCCCGGTTGGACGCCGAGGCGACACCCGGCTCGTCCAGATAACCTCTGAACTGTCCGCGCACCACATCATCGCGGGTGAGCGGCGGCATGGCTTTCAGTATCTGCACTTTTTCATCGACGAGATCATCCGAGGCGCTGGTGGCTGGCGGCTCCATGGCCAGCAGCAACAGCACATTGATCAGATGGTTCTGGATCACATCGCGGATACATCCGACTTCGTCATAAAACTTGCCGCGCCCCCTGATGCCGAAATCTTCGGCCATGGTGATCTGCACGCTCTCAACGTGGTCGCGATTCCACACGGGCTCTAGAAAGGCATTGGCAAAACGAAAATAAAGAAGGTTCTGGATGGCTTCCTTGCCCAGGAAATGGTCGATGCGGAAAATAGCATCCTCTGCGAAAACCGCGTGCAACGCTTCATTTAAGGCTTCGGCGGAGGCAAGGTCACGGCCAAAGGGTTTCTCCACCATCAGCCGGGCCGAAGCGGCGATGCCCGCCCTGTTGAGGCCGGTTACCACGGTTTCGAACAGGGAAGGCGGAATGGCGAGATAATAAAGCGGATGCTGGTGCCCGCCAAGCGCCGTGCGCAGCTTTTCGAATGTCGCTTCGTTGCGATAATCGCCGGAGACATAGGTCAGCTGTGCGGCGAATTTTTCGAAGACGGCTTCATCGATCTTGTCCAAATGGTTGGCGACCGCATCGCGCGCCCGCGCTATCAGCTGCTCACGCGGCCAATCGTCGAAAGCGACTCCGATGATGGGCGTTTGCAGCGCGCCGCGTTTCACCATGGCGTAGAGAGAGGGAAAGATCATCTTATAGGCAAGATCACCCGTGGCGCCGAACACCACCAGCACGTCCGATCGCTGTCTGTCCGTGGCTGATGCTTTCATTTGGCTTTCTCCAGATGGCCACCAAAGGCATTGCGCATGGCCGACAGCACCTTGCCGGCAAATTCGGCCTCGCCGCGTGAGGAAAAACGCTCGAAAAGGGCCGATGCCAAAACGGGGGCCGGCACGCCGGTTTCGACGGCCGCCTGCAGGGTCCAGCGTCCTTCACCGGAATCCGACACGCGCCCACCATATTGATCGAGGTTCGGGTCCTGTTTCAGGGCCTGCGCCGTGAGGTCAAGCAGCCACGAGCCGATGACGGAGCCGTGCCGCCAGACCTCCGTGACGGCGGGAAGATCAATGTCGAACTGGTAATATTGCGGATGGGCGAGAGGGGCTGTTTCGGCGTCCGCCTCGCGGTGTTGCGTGCCCGCATTGGCGGCTTTCAAGATGTTGAGACCTTCGGCATAGGCTGCCATGACACCATATTCGATGCCATTGTGGACCATCTTGACGAAATGCCCGGCTCCCGATGGACCGCAATGCAGATATCCCATCGGTGCCGTTCCGGTGACCGGGTCGGCGGCGATGCCCAGACCTGCGCCGGGCGCAAGGGAGGCGAAGATCGGGTCGAGACGCTGGACCGCAGCCACCGGGCCGCCGATCATCAACGAATAACCGCGCTCCAGCCCCCAGATGCCACCGGATGTGCCGGTATCGATGAAATCAATGCCGCGAGGCGCAAATTCGGCGGCGAGATCGATCGCGTCGCGATAGTTCGAATTTCCGCCATCGATGATGGCATCGCCGGCCTGAAGTCTGGCGGCAAAATCTCGGGCAATTTTCGGCGTGATGGCCGCCGGCAGCATCAGCCAGACGGCGCGCGGCGGAGACAGCTTCGCAACAAGATCGTCCGGCGAGGTGGCACCGGTAGCGCCTTCCTTCACCAATGGCGCAACGTTGTCGGGATTGACGTCGAAAACCACGCAATCATGACCCTGTTTCAAAAGCCGTCGCACCATGTTTGCGCCCATTCTTCCAAGCCCAACCATTCCGATCTGCATGCTGACATTCCTTCTTTACAAATGCGCTATTGCTCGTTCATTCGCCCAGGCGAACGGTAAAGTCCTCGTTTTCCCACACTCCAGCATCTCGCCAGTAGAAGGTGAAAACTACCGTGCCGCCGGCCGCCAGTTCCTGCACGGGCAAGTCCGCAAAATGCGTGCCGAGACCGGAGGCCGTCGTATTTGTATCTGTGCTCGTCGCCCAGCTGTCGGCGCTCCAGTGCACGATGGCATTATCCGCCAGTTCAAGCCGCAGAACCTTGCCGGTGGGCATGGCTGATATCGTGTTGTTGAAGCACCAGATTCGAAGATGCGACGGTGTCTTGTTGCGGATGTAGCGCTCCACACCCTGCGGCGGCATGTCGAAAACGGAGCCATCGGCAAGCGAACGCAGAAGCTTGATATGTTCTGCATGCGCCCAGACCAGCGGCATCGCGCTGCCCGACGGGGAGCCATAAAACAGCTCCCTGTCGGGAAGATCGGGTTGATCCCAGACCTGCTCGGGGAAAAGGCCGCTCTGCCCCGCCGATTTTTCCATTGTGGTCAGCAAAGCTTCCGCCGCCCCGCGTCTGCCCGCAGCAAGTTCGTAATGGGCGCGCTCGCCGGTCAGAAGGGGCCATGGCCTGCCCTGACCCGTGCCGTCAAATGCTGTTCCATCAGCGTGCTCACCATACCCGTCGCCCGTGTACCTGTACCAGACCGGCCCCTGCGGCAGCTCGGCGCGCAGGCAATGATCGATCGCCTTGACGGTTGCGAGAATGTGGGGATCGTCCGGTGCGCGCAGGCCGAAGCGGACCAGCGCAAGTGCATCAGGGCTGATGACATCGCTTGTTGGCAGGAAAGCGCGATCCGGTGTCTGGTTGAGTATAGGCGTCATGCCCGAGAGCTGAACGGCATCGGTGGTACCGGGAGAAGCGATGCGAACATAATGGCCCGAAATACCAAGCTGCGCGCACATGGTCTGGTCACCGGCAAACGTCCACCTTTCGATCTGCTCATTCCAGCAATCGGCTGTCTGCCGCAGATGCGTGGCTTCGGCCGCATCGCCCTCCATATCCAACAGATCAGCAGCGGCAAGCAGCGCGGCGATCTCGACGGCAAGCGTAAACGGGCTGTAGCCTGCATCTTCCTCCCACCTGTCCTCGCCGGTCGTCGGGCCGTTTGCCAGAATATAAGCCGCAGCGCTGCGGATCATTGGCATGTAATCCGCCCTTGCGGCGTGGTCGAGGTGGCCGTGCCGATGCAGCATATCCGCAAGCAGGATCGGAAAGGCGCATTCGTCCATCTGAACGCCCGGCCAATAGGGCTTGCCATCCAGCCAGAGATTTTGCGGCCACCGCCCCGAGGGTTGCTGCACCTGGCGCAGATAATCAAGGATGGCCAAAGCCTCATCGTGATCACCGGCCGCTAGAAACCCGCCGGCGGCTTCCACCAGATCCCGCGGCCATATCAAATGATATCCGCCAAGATCGTCATCGCCCTTGGAGGCTCCCCACGGGATCGACAGGCTCGCCACGACGGCTCCAGGCCGGTCAGCGGCACGATGCGCGGCAAGCACGGCGGTCGAGACGCGATAGGAATTGACGCCGTGATGGGTATCGCGGTCGAGGGGGCAAAGACTGTCCTGCCAGCCACGCCAGTTGGCGATATAGGCATCGTGTGCGCGTCTGAAGCCGGACTTCAGACTTGCGACAGCACAGGATGCAGCTTCATATTCGGTCTGGCCGAAACCGAGCGCCAACGTCGCGGTGTCATGGGCATCGCTAAAATCGATTTCCGCAGCCAGCGAAACATTGCCGTCATCCGCCCGCTGGAATTCCTCAATGAGGCGTCCGTGCCGGCGCAATTGTTGCCAGCCATCGGAGACGCCAACAAATCCCGCACTTGCGGCGCGCCAGGGACCGTCGCAGACCAGAGCGAGATATCGTGAGCGGCCGACCGCAAACAAGACCCGACGCCCTTCATAATCCCCTATCCAGGCGGAGTTGAGATTACCGGCATTGACTAGATGCGGCGCCAGAAGAACGCTTACACGGTAATCCCCCATCTTTCCCTTCAAGGGCGAGAAGGACACATGCAGAAGAACACAGGCCCGCGCCGGATCGGTGATGACCTGTTTTTCAATCCGATAGGCTCCATCTGTCGCCGTATTGGTGACGTGGAACGCGGGAATTCCACTCTCGAAAGGTTGGGTAAGGGAGGTGCAGTCCCGTTTCTCTTCTGAAAAGTATCCGTCATCTCTGGTGACCACAAGACCGAGATCGCGGATGCAGGCACTATCGATCCTCGGGTAATAGACCTCGTTGAGGATGCCGTGGCTGAGCGTGAACCAGATTGGTGAGGTGTTCGACAGCGCGGTTCCCACGCCATTCTTGGCGCTCGACGTCCAGCGTGCGTCAATGCCGGGTGCGCCGGGTGCGAAATCAAGTGCGGCACGCATCGTTACATGCCTCAGGCAGGGAAATGATGAAGGTGAAAGTGAATGGTTCTATGGTATTGAAAACTCATGACGGAGATCTCGACCTTGGAGAAAGGGTCTTTCCGGAATGAAACGCGAGACGGGATGTGGTTCCCGTCTCTAATTTCAAATCCGATACGGCCTCGTCATTAAGCTAGGTATTCGCGAGCAGGCGCACAACTAAAGATTTGGTAATTGAGCTTGTGGCGAGTTCCTTCGTATCTGTGGCTCGCTATATGGCCTAGACGCAGATGCCCTGCCTTAGGCTCCAAACCCAATCAATTGATTACATTATTTTGTTGTGATTCACTGCCGGCAAACGGGAGTGTTGGGATCATCGCAGGAGAGTTCTGGCTCAGCGATCAGCAGGTGTCGTAGTCGAGCATCGGCTGAACCTGGACATCCCAGAAGCGCGCATTACCTCGCGCAGTGTTGGCGGCGCCCGTGAAACGGGCCGACCGTCCTGCTGCAGCTGTCTCGATCGTATTGCGCGCTGCCGCGTTGCCCTCGCCTTCCCAGAAATCAGGCCATGGGCATCCCTCAGGACATCGAAGTCATCGACTTCCATAACAGGCTTTCCGCCTTCGGACATAAAAAAGAAAACGGCCATCAATATCCAGGATTTTGATGCAGTCACTGGACCAGAAAAGTATCGCGCCAGCAGCGCAGACACGCTCACACCCTCATCATCGAGAGCGTCAGCCAGGATCTGAACACTACTTACATTCACGTCAGGGACAGATTGAATCTACTGCCTTTTCAACACCTGAGGTTCAAAGTGCAATACAAACTGCTCCCGCCAGGCGCAACCTTGCATCGTGCTGGAGGCATCAAGCAAAGCTGCGGCATGCGGCATGCCTCGTTCAAAGGCCAGCGCCGTCGTCTACAGCATCATGCTGAATGCATAGCTTGGCAGTGTAGCCACTGATCTACAGCCTTCGTATCGCCACCCCATCCCGGCGCGAGCACGCGCGCGTTGCCGTCTTGTCCAAGACGCAAATGATCGAAGCAAGAGCAAAGGCTCTTGCGGTGGGAGCCACTTCAAAATCAAATATCGGACCATATGAACTTTACTTTAAGATCATATGGCCTATATTACGAGCATCAGGAGGCCACTATGCAAATCGCCGTCAAGCCCCACAAACCCGCGGAACTCAATGCCGTTGCACTCAAGGCCTATGCCAAGGTCACCGATGCATGGTCACTGAGCCTCAGGGAAGCAGCGGGCCTCGCCGACATGTCGGAGAGTACATGGAAGCGTGCGCGCAAACCGGGGTTTACCGGCGAATTGACGAAGGATCAGTTGCTGCGCCTCAGTGCCGTGATCGGGATCTATAAGTCGCTCGAACTCTACTTCTCGGAGCAACTCTCCAGAAGCTGGTTCACACGCCCGAACATGGGCCCGCTCTTCAGCGGCGCGCGGCCGGTCGACATCGCCATCGATGGCGGCCTCCCCCAAATTCTAGCGATTCGAACCTATCTCGACGCGCTGCGGGGTGGCGCATGAGGAGAACCGAACTGTCGGTTCGAGGATTGATCCGCCTGCTACCCGCAACCTACCACAAGCCGCCGGCGCTTCGCGGTCTGGTCGACAGCGACGAGGAACTAGAAACTCTTGCCGAGATTGAGGGGTTGACCAGCGCCCGGTTGCTCGCCGAGCGCGGCCGCAATCCGCATCTCGATCCGCGAGAGCTCGCTTGGCGGCGGCGCAACCGTGATCTCAGGATCTATGGCGACACGCACGTAAATGCGGCCTTCACCTATACGCGGGTAGGCGGCAACCGCTTCAACTCCGAAGATCGCGGTGCCTGGTATTGCGCCTGGGACGTAATGGTATCGGTCGCGGAGGTCGCTTGGCACAGAACCCGTGAACTCCGTTTCACCGGCTCGTTCCACGACAGCGCCCGTTATGTCGAACTGATCTCCGACTTCATCGGAGAATTCGACGATCTGACGGATGAACCCGAACGCGTCGCGCTCAACCCAGACCCAGAAGTCGGCTACATCGAGGGACAGGAGCTGGCCGCACGGTTGCGAAGGGATGGGAGCCGCGGCCTCATCTATCCCTCAGTCCGTGCGCCAGGCGGAAACTGCCTGGTTTGTTTCGACCCCGGGGCCGTCCAGAACGTTCGGCCCGGCGCGTCCTGGAATCTGATCTGGCAAGGCACGCCGAATTATTCGATGGTCGCCATCTCGTAGCAGCGACGAAGCACAGGTTTCCGCGAGATCATGCCGCTTCCCCGTGCACCACGGTCAGATTCACCTTGTTGCCAGCCTCGGCGTTGTCGAGGTAGTCGCTCCACCATTCCAGCATCTCGCGTCGGCCCGCCAGCCATCGCACGCTAATGCAGGCAGAGCGAACCTCGTCACGATGGGTATGGGCAATCAGCCTCAGCATATCTTTCGCCCGGATTAAAGACCCATTTACTCCCCCATCCGGTTGCATCAAAAGGAATCTTTGCGGCCCTCAGCTCCTTGACTAGGGCTTGTTTCCAGCCTTCGGCAGCGTCCATTTCCGTATAGACGATGCCAAAGAGATCAGATGGAATTTCGACATTACACTTCCGAAATAGGCAGACCCGCCCTCTTCCCAGCTTTCCCGCAAAATTGCCAAGCTCAAAAATGACATTCTGCCTTGCGCGTTGGCTCTGGCCCTCGGCAGATACCGTCGATCCAATCTTTGGCCCCGGAGCAGAATGAGCACAGCGTCTTTTTACAAGTGGCGAGCCAAATATAGCGGCATGGATGCGGCGATGATCAGCCAGATAAAGGCTCTCGAAGAACGAGAACCGGCGACCGAAGAAGATGAATGCCTAGATGAGCATGCAGGCCGAATTGCTCAAAGAGGCCTTGGCGATAAAGTGACACGCCCATCTCACCGCCGAGATGGTCGGAAAAGCGCGACGCAGGCGTACCGGGTGTATGCCGACCTGCCCCAGTCGGCCAGTAAAATTTTCATTGACTGGCCTTTGAATGAGGTGCCGCGATGCAAGGTCACCATGAGAAATCGAGACTTTATCAATCATGATCCACTATATGGACCTTAAACGCGCACGACTTAACTGCATAAATCCGTCTATTTACTGTTGATTTCGTTAAACATCCTGTGTATCTCGGATACATGGTTTTGTAAGGGTCCATATTGTGGAGGCAATACCCCTATACATTCAGACTTCTGGAGGGTCTGGCCAGTCTGGCAACAATAGCTATCCTGATGTCGCGGTCGTGGCACGGACATCCTGTTTTGCCGACACCTTTGTTGCGAAGGTTGTTCTGTGGGAGAGGAGGCCCCGATGACCATGACCGCAAACGCGAATGACGACGTATTTGTACTCGATGGCGAACTTTTGCACACCGCACCGGTAACAGGCTCGTGGTTCATGCGCCCTATCGAGGCAGTGGCGGCGGTGCTGCTGGCGATGATGATTGGCCTGCTTCTGCTGGGTGTGACGTCGCGTTATGCCCTGCATCTGCCGATTGTCTGGATCGATGAAACGGCGTCCTTGTGCTTTCTGTGGTTTGCCATGCTGGGCGCTGCAATCGCCATCGATCGCAGTGAACACCTGCGCCTCACGCTGTTTCTCAACATGTTCCCCCAACGTGTTCTGGGCTACATCAATTCCTTGGCACTGGTGCTGGTGGCGACATTTCTTGCAGCAATTATCAAGCCCGCAATGGAATACGCCATCGAGGAATGGGTGGTCACGTCTGCGGCGCTGAATATTCCGATGTCGTTTCGCGCTGCGGCACTGCCGGTCGGCGCCTGTCTTATGCTGCTTTTGGTGCTCAACAATCTCTTCCGGCGAGAAAATCTGCGCGATATCATTGCGGCCTTTGTAACGGTCGCGGTCGCCGCCGGCCTGCTCTATCTGGCATCGCCGATGCTGGAATCCCTCGGCAATTTAAATCTGGCGATTTTCCTCGGCCTGTTCGTTGCGGTATTTCTGGTGCTGGGTGTTCCGATTGCCTTCTGCTTCGGCCTTGGAACGCTAGCCTACCTGACCTTCACCACCTGGGTTCCGACCATTGTGATGATCGGGCGCATGGATGAGGGCATGTCCGGCATCATTCTGCTGTCAGTGCCAGTCTTTGTGCTGCTGGGCTGCGTGCTCGATGCTACCGGCATGGGTAAGGCGATTGTCGAGCTTCTGTCGTCGATGTTTGGCCATATTCGCGCGGGCATGTCCTATGTTCTGCTCGGTTCTCTGTTTCTTGTCTCCGGCATTTCCGGCTCCAAGGTTTCTGATATGGCAACCGTCGCACCGGCGCTGTTTCCGGAAATGAAGCGCCGTGGCCACAAACCCAAGGAAATGATCGCGCTTTTGGCCACCGGCGCCGCCATGGCCGATACGGTTCCGCCCTCAATCGTGCTGATCGTTCTGGGTTCGGCGGCAGGTGTGTCTATTGCCGGCCTCTTCACCTCCGGTTTCATGATTGCAATGGTACTGCTTCTGGTGCTGGCCGTTCTGGCCCGCTGGAAGGCGCGGGATGAAAACATGGAAGGCGCAAAGCGCACGCCATGGCCGCAGGTCGGCAAGGCAGCCCTGATTGCCGCACCGGCGCTCGTTCTGCCCTTCCTCATCCGCAGCCTGGTGGGCGGCGGTGTCGCCACGGCAACCGAAGTATCCACTATTGCTGTGCTCTACGCCATGATCGTCGGCGCGGTGCTTTATGGCGGCATCAGCCTCAGGAAGCTTTATTCGATGCTGGTCGAGACGGCAGCCCTTTCAGGGGCGATCCTGCTGATCCTCGGCTGTGCATCGGCTATGGCCTGGGGGCTGACGCAGAGCGGCTTTGCTTTCCAGCTTACCGCGATGATTACCGATCTTCCGGGCGGCTGGATGACCTACATGGTCGTGTCGATCCTGATTTTCATGATCCTGGGCTGCGTCCTGGAAGGACTGCCAGCAATCGTTCTGCTCGCGCCGATCATGTTTCCGATCGCCCGCACGCTTGGCATCAATGACATCCATTATTCGATGGTCGTGGTGGTCGCCATGAATATCGGCCTGATGGCGCCGCCCATCGGTATCGGCTTTTACATCGCCTGCAAGATCGGCAACGTGTCGCCGGACGAAGCCATGGGTGCCATCTGGCCCTATCTCGCAGCCATGATCATCGGCCTGCTGCTGATTGCAGCAATCCCCGGATTTTCGACCATTCTGCTCTGAGACCGTGGCCGGTACGCCCGCCACGCCGATGAATGATACCTGCTTTATTTTGGGAGGAGAAAGCAATGAATATCAACAGACGTAGCATACTCGCCGGCGCCGGTTCCGCCGTACTGGCCACCGCCTTCGTGTCGCGCGCCCACGCTGCCCAATACAATTATAAATATGCCAATAATCTGCCTGCGGCGCACCCGATGAACATTCGCGCCAAGGAGGCCGCCGAGCGCATCGCCAAGGAGACCGACGGGCAGGTCAATATCAGCATCTTCCCCAGCAGCCAGTTGGGTGCCGACACAGACGTTTTGAGCCAGGTGCGCTCTGGAGGCGTTGAATTCTTCACGCTTTCGCCGCTGATCCTCTCGACGCTGATACCGAACGCCTCCATCAGCGGCATCGGTTTCGCCTTCCCGAACTACGAGTCCGTATGGGCGGCCATGGATGGCGATCTCGGTAAATATGTCCGTGGCGAAATTGCCAAGCAAAATCTCGTTGCCATGGACACAATCTGGGACAACGGCTTCCGCCAGATCACCAGCGCTTCCAAGCCCATCGCCACGCCGGCCGATCTCGAAAGCTTCAAGATCCGCGTGCCAGTGAGCCCGCTCTGGACCTCTATGTTCAAGGCGTTCAAGTCTGCCCCTGCCTCGATCAATTTCGCCGAGGTCTATACTGCACTGCAGACCGGTGTGGTCGATGGCCAGGAAAACCCGCTGGCGATCATTTCCACCGCAAAGCTGTTCGAAGTGCAGAAATTCTGCTCGGTCACCAATCATATGTGGGACGGGTTCTGGTTCCTCGCCAACAAGCGGGCCTGGGAGCGTTTACCGGACGACCTGCGCGCCATCGTCGCCAAAAACCTCAACCAGTCCGGCAAGGATGAACGCGCCGATGTGGCGAAGCTCAATGCCTCGGTCAAGGAAGATCTGATTTCCAAGGGCATGACCTTCAACGACACGGATGCGACACTCTTCCGCGCCGCGCTGAAAGAGGCAGGCTTCTATTCCGAGTGGAAAGGCAAATACGGCGATGAAGCCTGGGCCATACTTGAAAAGGCCGTTGGTGCAAGCCTGACCTGACCGGCCCGTTGAATAGCTGGCCCCGCCCGTAGCGGGGCCAACCCGACTATGTCTGACGATTGGAATGGAGACTGCTTTGACAGGTCGCCTGACGGGAAAACGCGCGCTTGTGTTTGGCGCAGGATCATCGGGGCCGGGATTTGGCAACGGCAAGGCTGCGGCCGTGCAATTTGCCCGCGAAGGCGCGCGCGTAGCCTGTGTCGATCTCTGCGCTGACGCAGCCGAAGAGACGGCTGAGATCATTCGCGGAGAAGGCTTGGAGGCGATTGCGGCTGCCGCCGATGTCACTGAACTACAGTCCGTATCGGCCACCGTTGACCGCACCTGCGAGGCCTTTGGTGGCATCGATATTCTGCACAATAATGTCGGCGTGACCCATATGGGCGGGCCGGTTGAGCTGGATGAGGAAAGCTTTCGCGCCTCGGTCGATCTCAATATCGGCTCCGTTTATCGCACCTCCAAGGCTGTGTTGCCGGTGATGTTGGCGCAGGGCGGCGGGGCCATTGTCAATATCTCGTCGCTCGCCTCCATTCGCTGGACCGGCTATCCATATTTTGCCTATTACGCCATGAAGGCAGCTGTAAATCAGGCGACTGTGGCGCTGGCCATGCAATATGCCCGGCAGGGCATTCGCGCCAATTGCATTCTTCCGGGAATGATCGACACCCCACTGATCTACAAGCAGATCAGCAATCAATATGCGTCTGTCGAGGAAATGGTGGCGGCGCGCAATGCGGCTGTCCCGGTGGGTCGCATGGGCGATGCCTTTGATATTGCCCGCGCCGCCGTTTTTCTCGCATCTGATGAGGCTAAGTTCATCACCGGCGTCTGTTTGCCGGTCGATGGCGGGCAAAGCTGTGCGGTGGGGGCGTTTTCCTAAGATGGCAACAACAACAACAACGATCCCGGTAGAAAAAGATCTGACGGGCGCGCGCGCGGTGGACCGGGCTCTGGCGCTGCTCTCCATGGTCGGGAGGCACGCGGAACGCGGCGTGGCGCTTTCGGTCATCGTGACAGAAAGCGGACTGAACAAGCCCACAGCCCGCCGCCTGCTGCTGGCTCTGATCCGCGCCGGCCTTGTGGAGCAGGATGAGGAAACGCGGCGTTATTACCTCGGCGAAGAAACCTATGTGCTGGGCAGCCTGTCATCGCGCCGGTTTGGCCTTCTTCAAATGGCGCAGGACGGCCTGACGCGCATTTCCCGCCGCTCGGAGGATTCGAGCTTCCTTTCCGTGCGCCGTGATACATTTGCCCTGTGCCTTTACCGCGAAGAAGGCACCTGGCCGGTGCGCACCCATGCGCTTCAGGCCGGTTTCGAACACCCCTTGGGTATTGGCGCGGGTTCGCTCGCCATGCTGGCGGCGCTGCCGGACGCCGAGGTGGAAAGTATCATTGCGGCCAATAGCGGGCTGATTGCCGCTAATTATCCCGGCATCACGCTTGAGGGTCTGCGCCGTGATGTCGAGTTGACGAGAGCCAATGGCTATTCGCTCAACCCCGGCCTGATCCTTTCCAATTCCTGGGGTATTGGCGTTGCCATCCGCGCGCCTGATGGCGCGGTAGCCGGAGCGTTGAGCATTGCCGCTGTGGACAGCCGCATGCGGCCGGAGCGCCAGCCGGAACTGGCAGCGCTGCTGCGCGAGGAAGTAACCCGCATCGAGACACGCATCGCAGAAATGATGGCCAGCCGAGCCCGCACGCGCGGTGAAGGCGACACGAAACGGCAAACGAGGAGAACGAGCAAATGAGCAAAGCGCAGATCGTCGGCTGGGCGCATTCGCCTTTCGGGAAGTCGGCCCTTGAAAATACCGAGCAACTGATGGCTTCGGTCGTGGCGCCGGCCATAGACCATGCGGGCGTCGATGTCAGCGATATCGACGGCATTTTCGTCGGCGTGATGAACAATGGCTTCTCGAAACAGGATTTTCAGGGCGCCCTGGTAGCGATGGGAGATGAGCGCCTCGCCTATACGCCCGCAGTGCGTTTCGAAAATGCCTGCTCAACAGGATCGGCCGCCCTCTACAGCGCCATGGACTTCATCGAAGCCGGGCGCGGCCGCATCGCACTCGTTGTCGGCGCCGAAAAAATGACGGCGCTGCCGACCGCAGATGTGGGCGAAATCCTGCTCTCCGCCTGTTACCGTGCGGAGGAGGCCAATATTCCCGGCGGGTTTGCCGGCCAGTTCGGCCGCATCGCACAGGCGTATTTTCAACGTTATGGCGACCGCTCGGAAGAGCTGGCGATGATTGCCGCAAAGAACCACGCCAATGGCGCGGTCAATCCCTATGCCCATATGCGCAAGGATTTCGGCTTCGATTTCTGCAATACGGCTTCCGACAAGAACCCCTACGTCGCAGGCCCGCTGCGCCGCACCGACTGCTCGCTGATTTCTGATGGCGCTGCCGCGATCATTTTGGCCGACGAAGAAACGGCAGCCACACTCAACCGCGCCATCGGCTTCCGGGGCCGCAAGCATGTCAACGACATCATGGCATTGACCCGTCGCGATCCGTTGGCCTTCGAAGGCGCGCGCCGCGCCTGGGCCGGCTCGCTGGAACTTGCCGGCGCAACGCTCGACGACCTCTCTTTCGTTGAAACGCACGACTGCTTCACCATTGCCGAACTTATCGAATATGAGGCCATGGGGCTTGCTAAGCCCGGTGAAGGATATCGCGTTGTCCAGGATGGAACGGCACTGAAGACCGGACGCCTGCCAATCAACCCATCGGGTGGATTGAAATCGAAAGGTCATCCCGTCGGAGCGACCGGCGTTTCCATGCATGTCATGGCGGCGATGCAATTGATGGGCGAAGCAGGCGACATGCAAATTCCCAATTCCTCGCTGGCTGGCGTGTTCAACATGGGGGGCACGGCGGTTGCCAATTACGTCTCGATCATGGAGCGTGTGAAATGACGATGCAAAGTGCCGTGCAGCATCCCGCGGGCGGGGTTGCGCCCTCCACCACGCGGGTGATGAACCTCTCGCATTTCCTGACGCAGGCGGCACGCCGCAACCCGGACCATATCGGTTTCGTCTGGGGTGAAAAGACTTGGAGCTGGGCTCAAATGGAAGCCCGCGTCGACGCCATGGCCCATGCGCTGGAGACTGAATTCGGCGTCAGAAAGGGGGATCGCATTCTGGTGCAGTCCTCCAACAACAACCAGATGTTCGAATCCATGTTCGCATGCTTCCGCGTGGGTGCGGTGTGGGTGCCGACCAATTACCGTCAATCGCCCGATGAAGTTGCCTATCTGGCGAAGGCAAGCGGCGCACGCGGCATGATTTGCGCCAGTGCTTTTCCCGATCATGCAAAAGCCAGCCATGAGGCAAGCACGATCGATTTCAGCATTGCCATCGGCACGGCTGAGTTCGGTGAGGATTACGATGCCATCGTGGCCCGTCATATGGGGCGCAAAGTCAAAAGCCAGGCAGTGGATCGGGATGACCCGTGTTGGTTCTTCTTCACCTCAGGCACCACCGGCCGGCCCAAGGCTGCAGTGCTTACCCATGGCCAGATGGCGTTCGTCATCACCAACCATCTCTGCGATCTGATGCCCGGCACCGGACCGGACGACGCCTCCATCGTCGTTGCCCCGCTTTCACACGGTGCGGGCATTCACCAGCTGGTGCAGGTGGCGCATGGCGCGAAAACCGTGCTGCCGGCGGCGGAAAAGCTCGATGTGCCCGCCGTCTGGGCGCTGATCGAAAAATGGCGTATCACCAACGCCTTCACTGTACCGACCATCCTTAAAATGCTCGTCGAAGACCCCTCTGTGGATCGTTTCGATCACTCCTCACTGCGCTATGTCATCTATGCTGGCGCGCCGATGTATCGCGCGGACCAGAAACGGGCGCTTGCAAAGCTCGGCCCGGTGCTGGTGCAATATTTTGGGCTGGGTGAAGTCACCGGGAACATCACCGTGCTGCCGCCTTCTTTTCACAACGCCGAGGACGGTCCGGAAACCCGGGTCGGCACCTGCGGCTTCGACCGTACCGGCATGGAAGTGCAGATCCAGAACGATGCGGCCGAGGAGGTTGGCGCCGGTGAAACCGGTGAAATCTGTGTAATCGGTCCCGCTGTTTTTGCGGGCTATTACGATAATCCCGAGGCCAATGCCAAAGCCTTCCGCAATGGCTGGTTCCGCACCGGAGATCTCGGCCATCGCGATGAGAACGGCTTCCTCTACATCACCGGGCGCGCCTCCGACATGTATATTTCCGGCGGCTCGAACATCTATCCGCGTGAAATCGAGGAAAAAATCCTCATGCATCCGGATATCAGCGAGACTGCGGTTCTGGGTGTGCCGGACGCGGTGTGGGGCGAGGTCGGTGTGGCCGTGTGCGTGGCCCGCGAGGGCGCGGATATCGCCGCCATCGATCTGAAGGCCTATCTGGAAGGCAAGATGGCCCGCTACAAGCTGCCGAAATCAGTGGTGTTCTGGGATGCCATGCCGAAATCCGCCTATGGCAAGATCACCAAGAAAATGATCCGCGAGGAACTGGAGAAACGCGGTCAGATGCCGGCTTTCGAAGAAAAGCGGACAGGCTGACAGGCGTGACATTCAATCGGGAGGAGACGGTATGACACATGAGAAAACAGGGACAAAAGGGGCCGTCGCGATCACCGGCGGTGCATCCGGCATCGGTTTCTCCACTGCGCAGCTCCTGATGGCGCGCGGCTGGCAGCCATGGTTGCTGGATCTCAAGCGCGAGGCGCTGGATATAGCCTGCGAAAAACTCGGTATCGATCTCTGGCGCGGCATAGTCTGCGATGTTGCGGACGAGGCATCGATAGAGATGGCTTTCGCCGCCCTGACGGCTAACGGTGCCGATCATGCGGTTGATCTGGTCGCCGTCGTCAACAGCGCCGGCATCGGTATCGACAAGCTGTCCGTCGACACAAGCGTCGAAGAATTTCGCCGTATCGTTGATGTCAATCTCGTCGGCAGCTTCGCGGTAGCGCGCGCTGCCGCACGTTACTGGCTAGAGCGCGATGTTGCCGGCTCGATCGTGAATATCAGTTCTGTTTCCGGCATGTGTGGAAATCGTGGCCGCAGCGCCTATGGCGCTTCGAAAGGCGGCGTCAATCTTCTGACGATGGTAATGGCAAACGAGCTGGGGCAATCAGGCATTCGTGTCAATGCAATTGCTCCCGGTCCGGTCGATACCCCCCTCACCCAGGCAGTTCATACTGAAAATGTTCGCGACCAATGGCATAGCCGCGTTCCGATGCATCGCTATGGCAGGACGGACGAGATCGCCTCTGCCGTGGCTTTCCTCGTGTCGGATGACGCAAGCTACATCAACGGACAGGTGCTTGCCGTGGATGGGGGCTTCATTACCGCGGGGCTTGCGGTATGACGGAGACAGGCACGCAAGAGCTTCCCCGCCACATCGTCCATCCCGGACCGATAACGCCTGAACGCTTTCGCGCCGTCGGCTGCCATGCCTATCCTGTTACTCTGACGGTCCGCTCCGGCGTAAGCGCCAACGAAGCGATTGCCGATGCCTTTGCGGAGTTGGGGTTCGAAGGTGGTTACGTCAGACTGAAAAACGTACCGTTGAAACGGTTGCATTATGTCATGCCGGCAGCCGCACCGGATGACGCACATGCCGCATGGTATAGCGAAACCTTTTCCATGCCGGGTGGCACAATCATCGATGCCGGCCTGCATATCGGCCGGCGAGATAGCGCGCCGTTTCTGCATTGCCATGGTTCATGGAAGAGTGCCGACGGCGTTGTCTCAATGGGGCATCTGCTGCCTTTCGAGACCGAATTTGCTGTAGAAACACCGCTTGAAGCTCTGGCGCTGGATGGAGCGATCCTCGATGTGCAAAAGGATGAGGAAACCAACTTCCCCCTTTTTACACCCATCGCGCAGCAGCGCCGCCAGAAGGGTTCGGGTCTTCGGGCACTTTTATGCACCGTGCGGCCCAATACCGATATATGCACGGCACTCGAAGAGGTCTCTGCCCAGTTTGGCCTGCGAGAAGCCGAAGTCAATGGAATTGGCAGCCTGGTCGGTGCGGATTATGAAGACGGAACAAGCCTCAACGCCTACGCGAGCGAAATCCTCATAAACAAGGGCCGTATCGGCCAGGCCGTTCCCGGAGGCCGCAAAGCAATGCTGGATATTGCGATGGTGGATCTCACCAGACATATCAGCGGCGGGCGGCTGGTACGCGGCAAAAACCCGGTCTGCGTTACTTTCGAGCTACTTCTGACCGAAAGACAGGGGCGCGCCGCATGAGTTGCGCTGCGCAACTCACCGGCCTGCCTTACTACAACTCACGCCGCCTGCGGCTTTTCCGCAGGCAACCACTCTTCCAGCGTCACTTCAAAAGTCATGCAAACCGGGTTAGCTCCGGCGATGAAGGGACCGCCATAAACCGAACCTTCGGTATCGGCGACGACACCGGTCAGCGAGGCGCGCAGCGAGCCGTCCGGCTGGGCACGCACTTCGCCGGCGATGGAGACGATTTCCACGGCGGGACCGCGTATCTGCAAGAACGCGCCGCTGCGTGTGCCGAGACAGGCATCAACCAGACTGCCCAGCGCGCCGCGCACAAAGGCATTTCTGAAACCTTCGGCAAGGCACAGCTTTTCGACACCGAGAACGAGGTCTTCATTGGGTGCGATGCGAGCATAGACGACACGCCCCATGGATCCGGTTTCTACAGTATTATACGTGCTCATCGGCGCGCCCCGTACGGTTCCTGGGTTGAAGAATGGGAATGTTGGTTTCAGGGTCGAATGACTGCTGCAGCACGAAACTGTCTAGTGAGGTCACCAGAGCGGAAACGCCGCTCTCGCCAACAATACAAGATTCAGTCAGCAGATGGCCGCCCTTGACCACACCCGCCGCGGTGCGCATGGCGGCATGGCAATGAACGATCGGCTCGCCCTTCATGCTGCGACCGAGCGTAGCATTGCCGAAGACAAGCCAGGCTGCACCGGCGTCGATGGGTTTCGTATAGGCAATGACCGCCTTGCCGGAAGGGTCGGGCGGGGCGACGCAATAGGACAATATGTCGAAATAGCCGCCGAGGATGGTGAGCGAGGCATTCTCAATGCCGTTTTCGAAAAGCGGCTGCACGATTCCATCATAAAGACTGCGGCCCGCCGCAATGAACAGCCGCACGTGGCGCGCAGATGGCGAGTGCAGGCTGTTGATGCGCACCGGCGAGGAAATGCCGGGATGGATCAACGTTCTCGGCCTTGGAAAATGATGTTGCTCTACGGGTGCCACGCCTGCTCCTCCCTGCTGCCTGTACCTTGCTGTACGGTACTTAAAAATCAGCGGAAGGTGCTTTTGAATGCCATCGCCAAACCGCCCGTCGGAAAACATTTCTTTCGCAGGCTGCCGCAGTGACGGCAGATCTTTTGCAACATATTGTGGGGAGACCGGGATGACGAAACCGCTGGACAGAATTGACCGCAAGATATTGCGCACCCTGCTGGAGAACGGCAGGTTGAGCAATGCGGAGCTTTCGGAAAAGGTGGGACTGTCGCCCAGTCCTTGCTGGCAGCGGGTCAAGCGACTGGAAGACGAAGGCGTCATTCGCGGCTACACCGCCATTCTCGATCAGGCCAAGCTCGGACTGACCGAAACTGTTATCATCGAGGTGATGCTGGAGCGCCACGACGACGAGGTTCTGGAACGCTTCGGGGAAGCGATGGCCGCTCTTCCGGAGGTGCTGGAAGCCTATCTGACAACAGGTGAATATGATTACCTCATCAAGGTGGCCGTGGCGGGAACCGCGGGCTACGAGCAGTTTCTGCGCCGGAAGCTCTACAAGATCGAGGGTGTACGCCACTCCCGATCCTGTTTCGCACTCAAATGTCTCAAACACACATTATCAGTCGTACCCGATCCCGAACCTCCATCAATGGAAGCGACCGGCACCGGCCGCGTACCGGCAAGATAGCGGCAGCGGATTGCTGGTAAAAAAGTAGCAGTCGCGTTTGCGCCCCCTTCGTTCCTCAGCCGTTGGCTGAACCGACTTGAAATTCTCGGTTCCAGGCAATGGCGTGCCGCAGAAGATCGCAGACGTCCAGCTATGCCAGCGCAGCCAGCGCGCGATCCAAGTCAACCGCCTCCTGCCATTCATTGGCTGGCATTTTATGGATCTTCTAACCCATAAGGGCGTCATCTGCGTTTCGGCTACCAAAAGGATAGTAAGGCGCCAACTTGGGAGTATTTGCCACTCCGTATCGTGAGCCCACTAGTCCTTACGACCAGCTTGCCGCTCGTTTTCACCTCGCCAAGAATGCTTCTTCAGACGGCGCACTTGGAGGAAGGAAAAAGCGTGAGGATGATCTTCCTGAACAGATACGGTTTCCCCGACCAGTCGGCAACGAGCCGGATGATATCGTCGCTCGCCATGTCGATGGCGCAGCGCGGAATGAATGTGACTGTCGTTACAAGTCGCGAAATACACAATCATCCTGGCAGCGTATTGCCCGCAACCGAGACAGTTCGGGGTATCCATATCCAGCGGCTGTCGAGCGGTCGTTTCGGCCGGCACAACCTCATGCGCCGGAGCATTGATTATCTTCTTTTTCAGGTGCTGGCATTCGCCTGGCTTCTGCGCAACGTTCGGGCGACGGATACGGTCATTGTCTGCACCGATCCTCCGCTTCTCTCCGTCATGAGCAGCATCGCGATCCGCCTCAAGGGCGCACTCATGGTGAACTGGATCATGGATCTTTTTCCTGAGACTGCGATCGAGCTTGGATTTTTCCGGAAACGCGCACGGTGGCTTGCGCCATGGCTGACGCGGGCGCGCAACTGGTCTCTGCGATCCCCCGGCATGGTCGTCTGCCCTACCGAAAAGATGGCGGAATTCCTCTTCACGCAAGGCATTGCAAAGGATCGCGTCAGCGTTCTGCATCACTGGTCGGATGGCGAGGAAATCTATCCTGTCTTGCCCGAAGGCAACAGCCTGCGGAAGGCGTGGGGATTGCAGGATGTCTTTGTCGTCGGCTATTCAGGAAACTTCGGGCGCGCGCATGATTTCGGCACAATGCTTGCAGCGGCGAAACGTCTCGAGCACCGGCCGGATATCCGGTTCCTTTTGATTGGCGGCGGACACCAGCACGCGGCTGTGAAGACTGTCGTTCAGGATCTGGGTCTTCAGAACGTCATCTTCAAGCCGCTGCAGCCCGTTGAGAACCTTGCTGAAAGTCTGAGCGTTGCGGACGTGCATCTTGTCTCACTGCTGCCGGAGCTCGAACACTGCATCATTCCAAGCAAATTCTACGGCATCATGGCAGCCGGGAGGCCGACGATCTTCATCGGCGATCCGGATGGGGAGGTACCCCGCATTCTCAGAGCCAAGAGATGCGGCAGCAACGTCGAAATTGGCGAGACCGATAAGCTCACCGGCATCATCGAGGAGCTTTGCGATGACCCGGATACCACGAAAGCCATGGGTGATGCGGCAAGGCGGCTGCTTTGTACCGATTATTCCCGAGAAAAGGCGGCAGATGCCTGGGCGGCGCTGATTGCCGGGCTGCAGACTGTCGAGCCTTCCAGGCCACATCTCGCTCAAGGTATTTCGCCATGAAAGACAAAGTCGTCGTCAGCCAGCTCGGCGCCCGCATGCATTATGCCGTGCCGAGGATATTCGCATCCGCTGGCCGCCTTGCGCATTTTTACACGGATATTTGCGCTACGAAAGGCTGGCCCCGGATCGTCAATTCGTTTCCGGCGACCCTTTACCCCGCACCTGTCAAACGGCTGGCCGGCCGGCTGCCCAAAGGCGTGCCAACAGCGCTGACGACGGTGTTTTCCAACTTCGGCCTCCGTTCCGTGCTGCGTCACATGCGCGCGAAAGACGTTGTGGAAGAAACCTCTCACGCGATCTGGGCCGGGTCGATTTTCTCCGAAATGGTCGCCCGGCGCGGCTTCCATGGCGCAGCCGGGCTTTACGCTTTCAGCGGCGACGCACTCGAACAGATGCAGGCGGCAAAACAGCAGGGGCTGTGGACCGCAGTCGAGCAGATGATCGCCCCACGCGATGTCGTCGAAATGCTTCTCAATCAGGAAATGAAGCGGTTTCCCGCATGGGCAGGTCCTGTACAGGAGAATCCGCATGCGCGTCTCTTCGCCGAACGGGAGAAAGCCGAGTGGCGTCTGGCGGATGTCATTGTCTGCCCGTCGGAGTTTGTCCGCAAGAACGTCGTAGCCTGTGGCGGGCCGGAAGACCGGTGTGTCGTCGTACCCTACGGGGTCAATGCCGCGGTTGCCAATAACCGGCCAGCACGCATGCCGGGGCCAATCAGGGTTCTGACCGTGGGCGAAGTCGGTCTGCGCAAGGGTTCGCCCTATGTCGTGGAAGCCTCCCGGTTGATGGAAGGTAGCGCCCGTTTCCGGATGGCGGGCCGCGTTCGCTTAGCCGATGACGTCAAGCAGCAGATTTCACAATGGGTCGAGCTGAGAGGGATCGTCCCGCGCTCGCAGATCGCCGAGGAGTTTCGGTGGGCAGACGTCTTCCTGCTGCCGTCGCTCTGCGAGGGGTCCGCGACCGCCGTCTATGAAGCGCTGGCAGCGGGCCTGCCGGTTATAACGACCGAAAACACCGGCAGTGTGGTTCGCGATGGCATCGAAGGTTTTATCGTTCCCGTCTGCGATCCCGAGGCTATCGCCACTGCGGTGCGTGCGCTTGCCGGCAATCCCGAGCTGATGCGGAGCATGTCCGCCAACGCGCTCCTGCGCGCGGCCGAACATACCGTGGAGTCATATGGCGAGCGGCTTCTTGCTGTCCTGTCCGGGCCGCATCTGGCGGGATCCGTGGGTCTTTGCCAGACGGAAGAGGCGCGATACCTGGGGAACAACACGATATGAAGATCATCCATGTCATCGCTTCGATTGATCCCAAACATGGCGGGCTGCAGGCCGTTGCGATGCGCCTTGCCGCTGCACAGGCCGGACTGGGTCTGGATGTGAATATAGTCAGCTATGGCGACGCCGCCATCGAGGCGCAGGTCAAGGAAATCGGCCGCAGCATTCCGCATTTCGAGAATATTCACTGGCATCTCCTGCCGCCGGCCGGGAGGCTGGAGACACTGTTCTGCTTCAGGGGACGGCGCATGCTGAAAGCCCTGCTGAAGGATGCCTCCTTCATGCATATTCACGGCGTGTGGGAGCCATTTCTGCTTTATGCGTCCAAGCTCGCCCGCGCTGCCGGCGTACCCTACTGCATTTGCCCGGCCGGCATGCTGGATCACTGGAGCCTTGGGCAGCGATCGTGGAAAAAGAAGATCGCCTTGATGCTCTGCTATCGCAGGATGCTGAACGAGGCTGCGTTCCTGCATCTGCTCAACGTCGATGAGATGGCGGCCGTAGAAACGCTGAATTTTCAGGCACGGAATCTGATCATACCAAACGGTGTTTTTGCCGAGGAATTCGACCCCCTGCCGGCCCGCGGACATTTCAGGCAGAAAATCGCCCTCGCGCACGGCAGGCGTTACATTCTGTTCCTGTCACGCCTGCACATCAAAAAGGGTATCGACATTCTTGCCTCGGCCTTTGCGGCTATCTGTGAAACCTATGTCGACGTTGATCTCGTCGTCGCAGGTCCCCCCGGCGGCGCAGAGGGCCACTTCATGCATCTGGTCAAGAAACTGAACATCCGGCACCGCGTTTTCATGGTCGGGGCCATTTACGGCAAGGCGAAGCTCGAAGCCATGGTCGATGCCGACTGCTTCTGCCTGCCAAGCAGACAGGAAGGTTTCAGCATGGCGATAACAGAAGCGCTCGCCTGCGGCACGCCTGTGGTGATCACCGACCAGTGTCACTTTCCCGAAGTCGGTTCTGCCGATGCTGGGCTTATCGTCTCGGTTGACGCGGCCGAGGTTGCGAAGGCGTTGGCAAGCATGCTCGGCAACCCGGCCAGGGCAAGAACGATGGGCGAAAACGGCCGCCGGCTTGTGCTGGAGAAATTCACCTGGCCGGCCATTGCCCATGCCACGCTCGAGGGTTATCGGCTGAGTGCATTGGAGGCCGCCGCCTCCTGACGGCGGGAGCCAACCGCCCTTGCCGGATTGCCGACATAAATCGTCCATGGCTCCAGTGACTTCGCGGTGACGGCGCGCGCGCCGAGCACGGCCCCCCTGCCGATCACGACACCGGGCCCGACGAAGGCTTCCGCAGCCACCCAGGCATCCTCCTCAATCACCACCGGCCGCGTCACGAGGGGAAACGCGCTATCCTGAACGTCATGCGATCCGGTGCACAGATGGGCCCGTTGCGAGACCGAGGCAAATTGGCCGATGGTGATCATGTCGACGTTGTAGCAGATCACGCCAGGTCCGAGAGATGAATGACGCTCCATGACGAGGTGCCCGGGCCACCACACGATCGCGCTCGAATACACCATTGCCGTGGCATGCAGGCGTGCGCCAAAACTGCGCAGGAGAAAATTGCGCCAGCGGCGCATCGGCGGCGGCGTCCAGCTGGCGAGAAGCCGCCAGACGATCATCCAGACCAGCCGTTTCAACCGCAAATTCAGTGCAAAGGTCGGACCTCCGAAACGCGGCAGGGGCGTCGTTGTATGCTGGAAACCGGGATCGTCGTATCGTGAGCGCATCGTCTACCCTCCGGCCTGAGACGTCAAAGATGGTATCGCGTATCGCCGCTGCTGCACGCGCGCGGGTATGACGGCAAATGCCAGCGCCGGCGCTGCAAACATCAGCATATGCACCCAGACCATGAGAACCCAGTCGGTCTGATGCGAGATCGCATGCATGGACGGTACGATCGACAACAGATAGGTGAATTGCGCAGCGAACTCGCCCGTGTTCGCGGTCACCCAGATCCGGCGCACCAGATAGGCGAGCAGGAAAAATTTGAATGCTCCCAGATACCAGAAGGACCCGAACGCATCCGCCATTCCGGTTTCGGTCGTGCCAAGGACGGGATTGTAGTCGCGCGATTGAACCGGCACCGGCAGCATGAAGGATTGCTTGACCTCCACGCCCACGAGCTGCGCCGGCACGAAGTTGAACACCAGCCTGTTCCAATGGAACTTGCCATAGTCGAATTGCAGGGTGTTTGCGGTGTTGTCGATCCGCATGATCGCATTGCGCATCTCGTCACCGCCGTCCCGGAAGACTTTTTCAAGATTGCCGACGAAATCGATCCTCTTGATGTCATCCCAGACGGGCGCATCGTTGGCCTTGGTAATGGCGCGGTAGTCACCCATGCTGTTCATCGACAAAGTGCCAAGGAAGAGCGCTATGATCACGAAGATGCGCGGGATCGCCCATCCCTTGTAAAACCACCATGCCAGCGCGAACATCATGATGAGTTCCACCGCTTCGGCGCGCTTTCCGGTTATCACGATGCGATCCAGGTAAAAGACGAGATCGAACGCGAGGACAGCGAGCGCCAGCCAGGAAAATCGCCGTGCAAGACAGAGCACCGCAATGGCCAGACCGTAGCTCAACAGCCGCGAAAAGAAGATGTACATGACCGGAACACCGGTCATTTGCACCGCAATGGTCAACTCGCCCGGCAGACGGCTAAGCTTGAAATAGAAGTAGGCGCCGGCGAGCGAGAGAACGGCTGCGACGATCAGCAGACGGGTTTCATCGAAATCGATACGGAAGAATGCAAAGGGTTTCGCCGTTTTCCTCCAACCCCACCAGCACATGAAAAGGCAAAGCATCATGAACAGCGCGGTTCTGGCGAACGCGCCTTCCGGCAGGAATCGTTCCGACGCCAGTCCGGGAACCTGCGGCAAGATGAAACTGAACGTGATGACGCCCGTCAGAAACGGGAACTCGTAGATTCGCTCCCGGCGGATCATTCCCCAACAGATGAGCAGGATAACACCAACGAAAAGGCAAAAAACCAGCAGCGTATTCATGACGAGAGCCCCACCTGAACCGGAGGCAAATCCCGCACGAAACTGCTTCTGACGTCGTAGAAGAGCGCTTTGGCATACTCCTTGAACACCTGCACCCCGTCACCGTTGATGGCGAGCCGCCACAACGACACGGTTCTTTGCGCAGGAAGGGAAATCCACTGGATCTGAGGCATGACGAACCGGAAGCGCTTTACCGCGCGCCGGGAATGAAACCAGCTCGTGACCAAAATGGCGCGTTTTGCTCCCATTCCAGTCAGTATAGGCTGGGCGAATGTCGCGTTTTCCCACGTGCTGAGGGAAAGACATTCCGTCGAGACCGCAGCGAAATCCACGCCTGAGCGCACCAGCATATCGCGGATGAAGTCGCAATCGCCGTAGCCGGTCACCAGAACAAGCGGCGCCTTTCCCTCGTGCCACAGTTTCGCGGCCTGGGCGGCTCGAGGAGGACCGTCACCGCCCAGAACCACGATGACGTCGGCTTGCGCAGGCGGATCCTCCACGACCAGGAGCGATCCCGCCGAAACGAGCGCCAGTCCGTAGAGCCCGATTGCACCCAAGATGATGACACCGAGGACAATCGAATTCCGTTTCCACAGCCAGTTGGTTTTCACGCTTCGAGAAACGAGCGAACGCCAGGGCCGTCCATTCGTAAAGTGCTTTGGGGGAATGCGCGGTCCGGGCCACGGCGGCTTCATGATACAATCACTCTTCATTCGGCGATTGTATTGCTCTTGGCTCCGACACTGATTTGGCAACCACAGGCAGACGCACGACCTCGCGATAGAGATCGAAATTGCCCCTGTGAAGCAGCGTTTTCGAGAGATAACCCGTCGCGGCAAGGACGAAGGCGGTGTGAAGTGCAATAGGCAAGAGAAGGCCGGCGGCCATCACTTCCGCCGGCACACCGGCTTTTATCCCGGCAAAACCAATGCCTCCACACAGGAAGGAAATGACGATCAGCGTGTTGGTTGCCGCCGCCGGCGTGAAACCGTAATCCAGCAGCAGATGATGAAAGTGCCAGCGATCGGCCGACATGGGACTGCGACCGTGCATGATGCGCCTAATAATCAGGCTGAGCGTATCAGTGATCGGCAGGATGACGATCCACAGCAGTGCCGGAAAGGATACCGAAACGCTTGTGGTTGCAAGCAGGACGATCACGTATGCAATTGTCGCGCCAAGCGCGGTACTGCCGGCATCGCCAAGGAATATGCTCGCCCGTGCGCGCCATGGACCGCGCATGTTGAACACCAGAAAGGCGCATAGGCATACCGAGAGTGCCTCAAGCGGTGGGATGATGTCGCCGACGTTCGCGAAGACCGCCACGATCATCAACCAGATCAACGCAACGCCAGCCGTGCCGCCGGCAAGCCCGTCCACGCCATCGAGCATGTTCCAGGAATTCACCAGCCCCGTCACGAAGAGAACGCCGATGAAGAAAAACAGCGGCAGGAACAACTCCGAATGCGACGTGAACAGCACGCCGACCGAGAGAGAGCCGATATCTGCGCCGCCTACGAGCGCAATCGCCATTGCCAGTTGCATGACGAGACGCCCTGCTGCGGGCAGCGGCCGGCGGTCGTCAACGACGCCCATCAGCAGGATGACCGCCAGTCCGAGCCAGAAGTTGATGCCGAGCGCCCCGCTCCACCCGCCAACGAAGGCGGAAACAGCGAAAGCGGCAAAGATTGCAATGCCGCCGCAAAGCGGAACGGCGCCGGTGTGGCGTTTGCGGATTGAATCGGGACGATCCACAAGCTGAAACGCAATGGTCAGGCGCCTGAGAACGACTATGAAGGACACGCACAGGACGAAAGTAGCGATGGTGTTGAAGAGTATCCCCGACATGTTTGATCCCCACGCTGAACCTTGGCGGCGCATTTGCAACGATACTCGCCTGCTGACGATCCTAAAAAACACCAGCCTTCAGGGGTATGCGGGCAAAAGGCGTGTGGAATCCACCAAAGGGAGAGGGTGTCGATATTAACGTCTACCCTGCCTACACCCGAACCGGATCAACCATCGAAAGAGCTACGCTCAGGCCCTTGACGGCGGGTGACCACGAATGAACGACTCGGCAATGAGCCGCAGCTCGGGAACGATCATTCCTGCGCGGAGAGAACGGCGATCCAGTCCTGAAAGCCGGATGCATTCGCCGATGCAGGCACCGTCACGTTGCGAAGGCCGCTGCGGCCCAGACGCTCGGTGGGTTCGATGTAAAGTCCGTTCGAGGGATCATACCAGCGAAGGGTCTTCTCGCCGCCCCCCAGACTGTCGAGATCGATCGCAACGGAAGGCGTGTCGAGATAGATCAAGGCGAATGTCCCATCCCTGTCGCGCGCCGCAAATGCGCCAGCTTCGCTTTTCAGCAGGCTCCCCTGATCGGGCACCAGCTTCCACCATGCCAGTTGGCTGAAAAGAGCGGCGAGATGGGTAATGCTTTGAGCGCCGCGGCTGTTCAGCGAATTTTGCCATCTGTCTTTCGCATCATAAAGCCCGGCGGCGGAAAAATGCCAGACCGGATTGTTGCCGAAGAGCTGACCGCTCGCTCCCGAAAGCAGTGCGCCATAGGCATTGAGACGAACCTGCCGCTCCTTGACATCGTTCTCGCCTTCATAGGCGCTTTCGATGAGGAAAAAAGGCCGTCTCGGTCCAGATCGGTAACGATCCAGCACCGCCGCCGCGACATTGCTGTAAGTATAAACTGAATCGATATCGAGCCAGGAAGCGTCCCGCCAAAAATCGCTGGTCACGGTATCGGGATTGCCGTGCACGGTCTGCAATGCCGAAGGATCGGTTTCTGCTATCCCCATTGCAACGGCCATGACCAGCTGACGATTGGGCGGATCATAATCCCCGCCCTGCACCCAAATGATATTGGGGTACTTCGCAAAGCGTTGTCCGACATAACGTCCATAAGCCCGCAGCTTTTCCGGCCCGGCCGCAACCATTTCCTGATACCATCCTTCTGGACCACCGCGCGCGCCACTATAGGCCGGACAGAGAAGTACCAGCAGGTTGCGACTGGCGGCGGCCTTTATGAACGCTTCGGCCCTGTCGAAATAGGCCTCGTTCGGTTGCCCGAAGGGCTTACCGATAAAGGGTTTCTCGTCGTAGAAATTCGCCGGCGCCTTGCGGGAGAACCGGTGCTCGATCAACGATACAAGCACAGTGTTGAAGCCCTGCTGCTCTCGGGTTTGCAGATAAAATTCGGCATCGGGGATGGAGGCATCGCCAATGAGCGACCACGCACTGTCTCCGACAATCAGGAATGGCAGGCCCTTGCCGTCTTCGAGATAATGACCGTCCTGCGCAACCCGCAGCGGAAAAGCGACATCCTGTGCGGCACAGGTCGAAAACATGCCCAACCATAGAAGGAAGATGCCGGACAGAGAGCCAAGTCGCCGCTGATCGCCGATCATCGCGTCAGAGCCGTTCTCGAACGACGCGAAGCCAGTTTTTCAAGGGCAACGGCAAATAGGTTCTGAGACCCGGCCTCAACCCGGCGGGAATAGACCAGTCCTCCATCCTGAGCACCGTTGACAGACCGGGGCGGTCGTTCAATGTCATGGCGATGACTTCGTTATAGCGTGCGGCCATCCGTTCGATGCTGAAGCGGTTCAGGACCATTTCCTTTCCCGCGATCGACATCCTCTCGAGAAGGTCGCGATCGGCATGCAAGCGTCCGATCGCATTGGCCGCCGCCGTATAATTGCCGATCGGGAAAAGGAAGCCGTTTCGGCCCGGCTCGACAATCGTGTCCGTCACGCCCCGGATATGTGACACGACCGGGACACAGCCGCCGGCCATCGCCTCGATCATCGTCATGCCAAGCCCCTCGAAGCGGGACGGCATGATGAGAACATCGTGACTGGCCATGATGACCGGTATGTCGGAAAGCTGAACGGATCCTGCATAACTGACGCGATCGTCATGGCTGGCCAGCCTTCGCCTGAGTTTGCCCATGTCCGGCCCATCTCCGACGATCGTCAGGCGCACCGCCTCTGGCGAGCCATCCAGTATTTCCCGCAGCCACATCACGCCCTTCGATGCGTCTTCAATGCGGCCGACAAAGAGAACCTTGAGTTCCGGCCCCCGGTTGACGCGCCGAACCGCCTGGCTGCGGAACGCATCGCTGTCCACCGCATTGGGGATTGCGTAGGTGCGATCCTTCGGAAAGCCGTTGCGCGCGACCAGATCGGCGCGGCACCGCTCCGATACGCCTATCGTGACATGGGCATAGTCCCGGACCGAGCGCGCGGCCGCGTATGTTCCCGGCGAAATATTATGAACGACGAGAATACGCAGGATGCCTTCGGGCAGATAGCGCGCGATATTTGTCTGCAACTGATCGCCAAGAACGTTGACGATCACACCGTCGAACCCTCCGTTTTCGATGGCAGCCGCCATTCGCGCGGCGCAATCGCGTTCGCTGAGATTGACGGGCATGCGCAGGAGTTGACCGAAAGCTGTCTCACCCTGCAGATCGAGGGGCAACCCGTATGTTTCCTTGCACACGCCAAGCCATCGCACGTCTATGTCATAGGCAGCGAGGCCTTTGCGAAGATGTTTGAAGACGGAATAGGTGCCGCCGATATGGGGAATGACAAAATAGGCAAGCTTCATGGGACACTCTCACTCTTGCATCCACAACCATGCCGCAATGGATCGACGGCGGATGGTTCGAGTGGCGGCTAAGGCGACATACTAAAAAGCCACGGGATGACAGTCAGTTGCATCTTAGGCTTAGCCGTATCTTCCTTTGAGAGGTTTGCGTCGGCCAGACTATTCGTTTGGCGTAAGACGCAACCCGAAGGTCGGTGTGGGGTCGTGCCGATCCAGCGGATATCAATGCCATATCGAGCGTGTCGGCGCCGTGCTGCGATTGGAAAATAAATGAGGATCACTCTCCTTGGACAATTTGGCTCGGGCAATTCCGGCAATGACGGATCGCTGGAAGCCATGCTCCTTTATCTGCGCAGGATGAGGCCCGATGCCGATCTCTTGTGTATCTGCGCAAGCCCGACAGTCGTAAGTGCGAAGTTCAACATTCGTTCGATGGGCGTCGGCGGCCCTCCCCTGACGAATCCGTGGATGAGGCAACTGGACAGGCTGCTCGGCAAGGTGCCTTCACGGCTGATGTTATTGGTCAGTTGCCTCTTTGGTTTCGACAAGGCTGACCTGATGATCATACCGGGGACCGGCATCCTCGATGATTTTCAGGAAAAGTGGTTCGGCTGGCCCTTTGTCGTATTTTGCTGGTGTCTCGTTGCACGCCTTCGTAACACGCGGATCGCTTTCGTCAGCATCGGCGCCGGTCCGATGAAAAGCCGTCTCAGCCGCTGGTTCCTGCGCTCGGCAGCACAGATGGCCTCCTACCGCTCCTATCGGGACGATTTCTCCCTCAACTACATGAAAATGATCGGCGTTGACGTGTCGCGAGACCACCGTTACCCCGATATCGCTTTTGATCTTCCTGCGCCTGTTCCCCACCGCGAGAGGTCCGCCGACGGCGCAATGAGAATAGGTGTCGGCGTCATGGATTATCGCGGTTGGCGTCACAACGATCCCGAGGCCAACAGGATTTACCAGACCTACATCCACAAGCTCTCGCAGCTTGTTAGCTGGTTGATCGGTGAAGGTCATCGTATCACGCTTTTGATGGGGGACGTTACGGATCGGGTCGCCTGCGCGGATCTGATGTTTCTGCTTAACGATATGCTCTCCGAGGATGAGATGTCACAGATCGAGATCAGCTCGGCCGCAACGCTGCGCGATATCATGCTGCAGATGGCAGCAATCGATCTGGCCGTGGTGTCGAGATACCACGGAGTGGTCTGCTCGCTGAAACTTGGAAATCCTACAATATCAATCGGTTACGCCCGCAAGTTCGATGATCTCATGAATGATTTCGACCAGGAGAAATTTGTCCGGCACATCGACACGTTCGAAGTCGAGGACGTTATCGAGCTTGTGAAGGAAATACTTGCTGGGGCCGATGCGGTGAGGCAGCGGATTGCCCACGCCAATGAACGATTCAGGCGCCAGCTCGCCGAGCAGGAGGCGCTACTCGGCCGGGAATTTCTCCTAACGGATATCGTCGCAACGCCGCAGGGCGTTACGCCTTAGGCACGCACTATCCCGCAAACTAATGCTTTCGGCGTAATACCGAGGCGCTTTAACATTCGATTGGAGTAGACCGCCCACTGTCGCATGCCCTTCGAGAAACATTCTCCAAACCGCCTGCACCTACGGATCCGACTGGCATCCCAATGGTCAGATTTTCAAGGTTCAAGTCCGCACTCTAGATTTGACGCTACCGTCGACTATCGTCGACGCTGTCGGAGCTCTTCGATGCACAAAGTCCGCCGTGCCTTTTTCATGGCCATGCTGGAACAGCACCTCGGAATTGCGATCAATTTCGCTCTGATCGCGATCATGTCGCGGCTGCTTTCGCCTGCGGAAGTGGGCTTCGCCGTTATCGGCTACGGGGTGACGGCGGTCATCTTCGCCTTTCGCGAATTCGTTTCGTCCGACTTCCTCATTCAGCTCGATGTCGTTGAACGCGATGACATCAACACATCGCTTACACTGCTGCTTCTGGTCAGCGGTATTCTCGGGGTCGTTCTTTATCTGTGCGGACCGTATCTGGCGCTTTTCTACCACCAGCCCGGTCTCCAGCACTATCTTGTCCTCGCAATAGCCGCCGTCATGGCCGAAAGCCTTGGCATGCCGGCGTTTTCCATGCTGCGTCGCCGGCTGGCCTTCGGCACCATCGCACGCGTCCGAACCATCGGTCTCGTCGTCATGGCTGTCGTGACGATCTTCGCTGCCAGAAATGGATGGGGCTTCGTCAGTTTTGCTCTTGGCCTGCTCGTCGGCAACAGCGTTGCCAGCGCTCTTGCCGCCTATGCCGATCCGGCCCAGCGGTCAGCACGCCTCTCGCTCAAGTCGTGGCGCCGTATGGCCGAATTCGGCCGTTACAGGGGCGCTGCCACCATCGTCGACAAATTATACGAGTCCCTGCCGCAACTGGTGCTCGGCTTTGCCATGACACCGACCGCGGTTGCGATCTACAATCGCGCTAATACCGTCTGCTCCATTCCCGATCGCATTTTCCTTTCGGCAATCTTTTCCTTCGCCTTTCCGGCGCTCGCCGCAGAAGTTCGCGAAGGCGGGGACGTCCGCAGATCCTACCTTCGCGCCCTCAGTTACATCACCGTGCTCTATTGGCCGTCGCTGATCATGGTCGCCATCCTCGCCGATCCCATCGTGCGCCTTGCACTGGGAGACCAGTGGCTTGCCGCCGTACCAATCACCCGGATCCTCGCGCTTGCCTCGATTTTCTGGTTTCCAATGGTGCTGACAACGCCGCTGCTGATCGCCCTCAACGCCAACCGCGAAGCGTTCCTCGGCAATTTCGTCTGCCGCAGCGTTTCGGCAATTGTGCTCTGCTCCGCGAGCTTCTTCGGCCTGACCGCAGTCGCGCTGAGCCAATTCGTGACATTGCCCTTCCAGATGCTCGTCGCCTTCTATCTGGTCAGGCGCCATGCGCACTTCAAATTACCCGAACTGTTCGCAGCCGTCGCGCCAAGCGCCAGCGTGACCCTTGCCGCGATTGCGGGGCCGCTCGCCATATCCGCCTGGATGGGCTTCCGCTTCGATTACTCCCTCGCCCAGGCTGGCGGCGCCGTCCTTCTTTCGGTGACGGGCTGGGCCGCCGGCCTGTTTCTTCTGCGCCACCCGCTCCTCAGCGAAATACGTTCGACCCTCGACGCTTTCACCGGGCGCCGGCGTAAAGTCGGCAAACCTGCTGCACCGGCTTCCATTCCCGACACCGTCGTTTCAGCAGCGGTCGAGCCATGAGCAGTATCGATATCGTCATTCCCAACTACAATTACGGTCGCTTTCTCAAGGGGTGCGTAGAAAGCGTCCTTGGCCAGAACATCGCCGACATGCGCATCCTCATCATCGACAATGCCTCTACAGACGATAGTGTTGCGATCTCCCGGTCTCTCGCGGCAGCAAATCCGCGTATCGAAACGAGCCTGCGCGCAAGGAACCTCGGCGGTCACGCGTCTTTCAACGCAGGCATCGATTGGGCGCGGGCGGATTATTTCGCCATTATCTGCGCCGACGATGTCCTGTCGCCGGGTGCCCTGGCACGCGCAATGGAAGCGCTCGACAATAATCCCGGCGCGCACATGGCCTTCGGCCGCACCGCCTTCTTCCGCGACGACGCCGAAATTGCATCAGGCCTCCACAGCGATGCCGATGGTATGCGGCTTCATCGCGGGATGGACTTCATCGCCAACATCTGTGCGACGGGACGCAGCCCGGTGCAAGGCCCACTCGCGGTTACCAGAACGCACATTCAGCAACATGCCGGACATTACCGGCCAGCACTGCGTCACACCGACGATGTCGAGATGTGGATGCGGCTCGCGGTGCTGGGCGACATCGTCGAACTTGACGCCGTGCAGAATTTCACCCGCATCCACGGCGCCAACCAGTCGGCCATCCTTGATAACGTGCTTGCCTGGAATGCCGAAATCGAAGCCGCGCTTGAAAGCTTCTTCGGCAACGAAGGGGCGTTACTTGCCGATGCCAAGACCCTGCTCCGGCGCGGTCGCGCGAGCCTGAGCGACCGCGCCTATTGGTGTGCGCTTTCCAATCTGGTTCGGCGCAGGCCTGGCGCGGGTGCCCTCCTTGCACAAGCTTTCCGCCTGAGACCCGCTTCAGCGCTTCTACCACCGATAAGTTATCTTATGCGACGACCCGATGCGCTGCACCGCATTCGTGCAGCGATCGCCCGCCGATAGCTGTCGACCGACCAAATTTTCGATGACAAAGGCCTATTCTTCGGCATTCAGGACAAGCCGCAACAATGCCGGCAACGAAGCGGATTTCGTACGGCGCATGATTGAAGCACGGTGATTCTCGACGGTGCGCTGACTAAGCTTCAGATCGGCTGCAATAATCTTGTTGGCCTGCCCCTGGACAATACGGTCAAGGATCTGCCGTTGCTTGCGCGTCAGCGTCGCCAGGGTGGCGCGCGCCGCTTCACGCCGTTCCTCGCGCTCGTTCGCATCACGCGAACGATCAAGCGCGGACCGAACGCTCCGATACAGTTCCTGGTAAGAAATCGGCTTCTCGATGAAATCGGCCGCTCCGTATCGCATCGCATCGATTGCCATACGCACATCGCTGTGACCCGTGATCACAATGACCGGAAACCGGTGCTGTCTTTCTTTCAGCAGGCGCAGCAACTCCATGCCGACCATGCCCGGCAGATACGCATCGACAAGCAGACAACCTGATCTGTCCGGCTTGTAATCTGCAATATACTCTTCGGCCGAAACATAGGTTGCGACTGTCCAGCCCTCGCCTTCGAAAAGAGCCCGCAAGTGGTCCCGGATGTCTTTCTCGTCGTCGACGACTTCGATGAGCCGGCCCGTCATCGGCTCCATGTCTTCAGGTTCGCTTATATGCTCCGCCCTTTCGCCGGTTTGGCGAACGACCAGGGTCTCGACCACCTGCACGACGTCCTTGAGTTTCACCGGCTTGTGCAGATAGGGTATTTCGTGCTGCGCAAAAGTCGTCAGGGCCTTGCTGGAAATATCGCCTGTGAGAATGAGCGCCGGAACATTTCGGCGGAGCGCCTGCCGGATATCTTCAATCGCAGCAATGCCATTCCCGCCGGTAGGGAAATTGTAGTCCGCGAGAATGACGTCGGGCTTGAACTGCAGTCCGCGAACGATCGCGAGCGCTTCGGCACCCGTTGAGGTCGCAGCGACCACATATCCAGACTGCTCAAGGCCCATCTTGAGAAGATCGCGCATGCCGTTTTCGTCCTCGATGATCAAAACCGAGGCAGACGACAGGGCGGTCGTGTGATGCGGACGGCCATCCACCGGCGCACGAAGTGGCACAAGCGGCTCACCTGCCGGTGCCTGATCGATCTCGATCATGAATACGGAACCTTTATGCAATCGCGATCGCACCGCTACCCTCAATTCGAGGAGCTCGCTGAGCCGCTTGACGATTGACAATCCCAGCCCCAAACCACGGTCTTCTGTTCCAGCAGACGCATCGAGCTGGAGGTATTCCTGGAAAACATCCTCGATTTGGCTCTCGGGAATACCGATGCCAGTGTCCCACACTTCGAACCGAACCTTCGTACCACGCCGGCGACAGCCGACCAGAATTTTGCCGCTGGTCGTATATTTCAGCGCATTGGACAGAAGGTTACGAACGATCTGCTCGAACAGACGCGGATCAGTGCGAACGGCGAGGCTGGACGGCACGACATGGAGTTGCAGCCCGGCGGCGCGAGCGGGATAATAAAACTCCTTGAAGAGCAGTCCCAGAAGGTTGCCTATTGCAAAGTTCACGACCTGCGGTTCCACCATGCCAGCTTCTATCTGGTTGATGTCGAGAAGGGAGTCGAGCATGCCCGACATCGAGGACAGCGTTTCCTCCATCCTCTGAACGAAAGTGCGCGCCCGCCCTTCGCCCACGCTCCTCTCCAAAAGCCCCTGCAACAGTTTCAGGGTTTGCAGCGGCTGACGCAGATCGTGGCTTGCCGCAGACAGGAATCGCGACTTGGCCTCGGTCGCCCGCTCGGCGGATTTCTTTGCAGCTTCCCTGCTCTCGGCAGCCTGTTTCTGGGCGCTCACATCGATGAAGGTGATGACGACCCCGTCGACGGTCTTGCTCTCGCCGCGATAGGGTTTGACGCGGCGGACATACCATCGACCGTCAGATCCTCCTATTTCCCTGTCGATTGTATTGCCGTCGTGGAGGGTCGCCATGGCATCGGTTTGAAGCGTACCGTCGCCGTCGAAGCCGCTGAGGTCTGAAAGGGGACGGCCCACATCGGACGATACGATGTGGAATACTGACCGAGTGGCTGGTGTGAAGAACCGTATACGAAGACTGGAATCCAGAAAAAGCGTCGGGACATCGGTACTATACAGGACGTTTTGCAGATCGTTGGCAACCGCGCGCTGGCGCTCCAGTGCTTCGTGCAATTGATTGTTGAGGGCTGTCAGTTCTTCGTTGAGGGATTGCAGTTCCTCTTTCGAAGTGACGAGTTCCCCATTCATCGACTGATCCTTAGCATTCAGTCCACTCGATGAAGATCCGACACCGACACTCGGGAATGCCTTAGCATGTGCTGCTTCCCGTGATCCGGGCAGCGGACCGGTGTCCGCCTCGAAAGCGGAGGGAACCTTTTGACTGTCATCGCCGCCTTCCGCCATGTTACTCTCGTAAAAATTGGCACACGTTCCAAACAGAAATCGACCCTTGCAAAGCGCCGGGTATGAAGGGTCAACGAAGTCTTGAAAACGGCCTTCACGGCCTTGAGATCATTCGTCAGGGATATATATTCTACCGTGCTCCGTCATAAGACGAATATACGGGTACAGAGTGTCCAATCGTCTTGAGACGCAGCTTCAGAATGCGTTGAACACGCATAGGTTGCCGACATCACAAACAAATGGACCGAAGGCGGATAATAAATCAATCCGGCCGCGATTATAATTCATCCATTATAATTAGTGGTAGCCTACAAAAACGACGACGGCCTGACAGACATTATATTTCAAGCAGTTCGCGCGTGTCTGCTTGTCTGTTCACATCATGCCCGATTGAACACTGCCTCGAAATCACAATCGAAAGTGAGTAATTTCCGAACCTTTTCCAGTTGTGATACTCCATTGTACGATGCCCTGATAGAAATTCGGGTAGTGCCACGTCTGTTGCTTTCTGGCCGACATTGAATCTCGAAAAATCCAGACCGCAATTCAGATTGTGTCTTTCCGAAGTTCCCGATTGACAACGACGTGACGGGTTGCCCCTCAACGTCCGTTGTGGCGACTCGTAAAAAGAAACTCTTCGGTTGCGTCTCTGCCAAGCCAGGCAGATCCGCAAGCACGCTTTAGCGCGGATAGGACATACCATGCTGACGTCAGTTCCCAATAACGCATACAGCCCATTATCACCGAACTTTCATGTGATTGCGCATTCGAAACCTATGGAAACTTCGGTCAAAAAGCTGGCGATCATCGACGACCGGGCGCTTGACCGTGAGTGTCTGGCTCAGAGCCTGATCGCATATGGCCTTGATATGGAAGTCGAACTGTTTTCATCACTCGACGACTGGAGGCATGCCCCGAACGGACATCATAGCGGCATTCTGGTCAACGTCGGACGCAGCGATTTTTGCGATGACGTATCCCTTCATGAGCTGCGGGAATTTATTGCCGATTACCCTTATCTGCCGGTCGTCATTCTTGCGGAAAACCGCGATCTGCGCCAGGTCATGAGGGCGTTTGACGCAGGCGTGCGGGGATACATCTCCTCGTCGATAGGACTGGCGGTATGCGTGGGCGCCATCTCACTTGCATTGGCGGGTGGCGCTTTCGTGTCAGCTGAAAATCTCAGCGATCTCAGGCAGTTGCTCGTGGTTGCAGAAGACAAGGAACGTCAGCGCACCGCAATGTTCACCCAACGTGAGGTCGATGTCATCAACGCGCTCACGCAAGGCAAGCCAAACAAGATCATCGCCTATGAACTCAATCTTCGTGAAAGCACCGTAAAGGTGCATATCCGCAATATCATGAAGAAAGTCGACGCCAAAAACCGAACGGAAGTGATCTTTAAAATATCCGATCTGTTCAAAAACTAACGTCAGGTGTCGTGAAGCGAACCTGTTTAAAATCCATGATCGCCTGCGGGTGTCGGGCCTGCACGATGCAAACGCATTGGAGCGATTATGACAAGAAGGCTGTACATCTCCTCTAAGCCTTTCGGTTAGCATTCCAAGCATAAAGACGGGGTAACGGGCACCGAGCCGGATACGGTAATCTCCGGTCATTGGACATATGGACCCGGGATTTCGCCATGCAAACTTTCGTCGAAAATTTCGAAAACTCGGATCGACTGCGCCAGCGCGCCCGCAACATCATACCGGGCGGCGCGCATACCTATGCAAAGGGTGACGACCAGTACCCTGTCCTGTCTCCCGGATTCATTGAAAGGGGATATGGCTGCCATGTCTGGGATGTCGATGGAAATGAATATATCGAATACGGCATGGGTAATCGGGCTGTCGGCCTTGGCCATGCCTATGCCGACGTCGTAGAGGCGGCGCGTGCGGAACTATACCGTGGCTGCAACTTCACGCGCCCTTCAAAGATCGAGGTGGATTGCGCATCGACCTTTCTCGATACGGTCCAGACCGCCGAAATGGTCAAATTCTGCAAGAACGGTTCCGATGCGACATCCGCCGCGATACGACTTGCACGCGCCGTTACCGGCCGCGACCTGATCGCGCGCTGCAGCGACCACCCGTTTTTCTCGACCGACGACTGGTTCATCGGGACAACGGAAATGAATGCGGGCATTCCCGAGGCGATCCAGAATCTGGTCCTTGGCTTCAGCTACAATGATCTGGCAAGTGCGCGCAGTCTGTTTGACCGCTTTAAGGGTCGCATAGCCGCCTTCATCCTGGAGCCGTCGCGCGGTGATCCGCCTCGGGACCAGTTTCTTCACAAACTCCAGAAGCTTTGCCACGAAAACGGCGCGCTTTTCATTCTCGACGAAATGATCACCGGCTTCCGATGGGATGCGGGGGGCGCGCAGAAGACATATGACATCGTCCCCGATCTATCCTGTTTCGGCAAGGCGCTGGGGAATGGCTTTTCTATTTCCGCACTTGCCGGCAAGCGCGAGTTCATGGAACGGGGCGGTATCGATCAAACCGATGCCCCCCGCGTCTTCCTGCTTTCGACGACGCATGGTGCAGAAACGCATGCGATGGCGGCGGCCATCGCAACCATGAAAGTTTACACGCATGAACCCGTGGTCCCACATCTGGTCCGACAGGGAAATTCGCTGCGCGCCGCCATCAGCCAGATCGCAATTGCGCACGGGCTCGATTCCTACTTCGGCATCCAGGGCCATTCTGCCTGCCTCAGCTACTTCACGCTAGACCAGACCGGAAAGCCGTCTCAGGCCTTTCGATCGCTGTTTCTGCAGGAAACCATCCGTCGCGGCCTTCTCGCACCGTCTCTCGTTGTAAGCTACACGCATGAGGACGAGGATATAGCCAAAACGCTTGACGCCATCGATGGAGCGCTCGTCGTCTACCGTAAAGCGCTGGAATACGGCGTCGACAAATTCCTGACGGGACGCCCATCCGATGTCGTCTTCCGGCGTTTCAACGGCAACGCGCAGCATCAGGCCGGCCATGGGCTGGTCATGGCCGACATGCCCGGATTATCGGAAAGCATCCGAAAGCCTTAACCGGCTGGGGCACCTAGACCGTTCGCATTATCGCTACAGCCGCTTTGCGCGGTGCATCGATCTCGCCTGAAAAGATACGCTCGTCGCAATCGAAAATGGATTTTAAGGGGAAGTTTCATGCACGTTCTGGTCACCGGGCATCGCGGATACATCGGCTCCGTCATGGTACCCATCCTGCGCAAGGCCGGTCACGACGTACACGGCTATGACACTGAATTCTACCATCGCTGCGCTTATGTTCCAGGCGGACCCTTGCCGCAGGTCCCCGGCGTCTGCAAGGACATCCGCGATATCACGCCTGCGGATATGGAGGGTTTCGACGCCGTCATTCACCTCGCAGCGCTGTCAAACGATCCGCTGAGCAATCTCAATCCGGAAATTACCTATGAGATCAATTACCGCGGCAGCGTTCGGGCAGCGCAGGCGGCAAAGCAGGCGGGCGTCAAGCGTTTCATCTTCGCCTCGTCATGCAGCAATTACGGCGCCGCTGGCGAGGGACTGGTCAACGAGACGGCAGAGCTGAAACCGGTATCGGCCTATGGCACTTCCAAGGTCTTGGCGGAGCGGGAGATTGCAAGCCTCGCGAGCCCCGGCTTCTCACCGGTCTATATGCGCCCGGCAACCGCATATGGCCTTTCGCCCATGCTACGTTTCGATATCGTCCTCAACAACCTGACCGCTTGGGCGGTGACGGAAGGACTGATCCTCCTCAAATCCGACGGATCGCCCTGGCGTCCGATCGTTCACATCGAGGATATTTCACGCGCCTTTCTGGCCGCGCTCGAAGCGCCGACAGATGCCATACACAATCAGGCCTTCAACGTCGGACAGGACGCGCACAACTATCAGATCAGGGAGATCGCCGAAATCGTCGCTCTCACGGTGCCCGGATGCCGGCTGCAATACGCCAGCGATGCAAGCCCCGATACCCGCTCCTATCGCGTCGATTTCGGCAAGATCGCCCGTGCGCTTCCAGCGTTCAAACCGACATGGACGGCCGCCGCAGGTGCCGAGCAACTTTACCGGGCATATAAGAGCGCCGGCCTGACAATGGCCGAATTCGAGGGACCGCACTATCAGCGGATCGGCCAACTCCAGAAGCTGATCGGTGACAAGGATATCGACCTCAACCTGCGCCGCCCGATGGCCGCGCCGCGCCACGGCGCCGATATTGCGGCACCTGTTTGAACGAGAGGCGCCGATGGGCAAGATGGAGCCTGGTATCAGGCTGACGGGCGATGCATGGCGACAGGAAGGTATCGGCCAGACTATTCACGACCTGGCCTCCCGCCTCTTTCCGATCTGTCGCAGCATCACCGGCAAGGGCGTGCGAGACACCATCGATATCCTCAAAGACTACATCGATATCGAGCAGCGCGCCGTCCCGAGCGGGACACGGGTTTTCGACTGGACAGTGCCGCAGGAATGGATCGTCCGCGACGCTTATGTAAAAAACGAGGCAGGACGCAAGGTGATAGATTTCCAGATCTCTAACCTGCATCTCATGAACTACAGCATCCCTCAACGTCGCGTGATGCCGCTTGGCGAACTGCAAGCGCATATCCATACCTTGCCTGCACAACCCGATCTCATTCCTTACAAAACGGCCTATTACACGGATGCCTGGGGCTTCTGCATGGCGCATCACGACTTCCTCAAGCTCGAGGAAGGCGACTATGAAGTCGTCATCGACACCGAAAAGACGTCAGGCAATCTGTTCTACGGCGAATATCTGCATCGCGGAAAAAACGCCAAAGAGGTGCTTCTCTTCGCGCATATCTGTCATCCGTCGCTCGCAAACGACAATTGTTCCGGCCTTGCATTGCTGACATGTCTTGCCGCCGGCCTGAAAAGCAGGTCGACATATTACAGCTATAGGTTCGTCTTTGCGCCCGGAACGATCGGCTCCCTGTCGTGGCTTGCGCGGAACGAAGAAGGGATATCGAACATCGCGCATGGTCTTGTGGTTTCATGCATTGGCGACGGGGGTGGGCCGAACTACAAGCGCAGCCGCCGGGGAGATGCGCTGATCGACCGGATAGCCGCCTGCACGCGCTGCGGAGAGGATCGCAAACACCTAGAGATCGCCGACTTCATCCCCTATGGCTATGATGAGCGTCAATTCTGTTCGCCGGGCTTCAACCTGCCGGTCGGACTGCTGCAGAGAAGCGCTTTCGGAACCTTTCCCGAATATCACACCTCGGCCGACAATCTCGACTTCATCCGGCCCGAGCACCTCGCCTCATCCTTTTGGATGATCATGGACATGATCGATGCTCTCGAAGACAACTGGACACCGTTGAACCTTCGGCCCAAGGGCGAGCCCCAGCTCGGAAAATACGGGCTTTTCCCTGCGATCGGCGGCCATAAGACGAATGACGACCGCACCATGGCCTATCTCTGGATACTCAACCTCGCCGATGGCAATAACTCGCTAGTCGATATTGCCGAGAGGTCGAAAATGCCGTTCGTGGATATTGCGAGCGCTGCCGACAGGCTGCTCGAGGCGGGCCTCGTCTCGAACCTCGGTGTCCAGACGCGCTAGACCTTCATTGCCAGGCCGGCCAACCGAGATCCTTTTCAGATATAACGGAGGCTGGCGCAGGCCATTCAACACCGATCGCCGGTTCGTCATGGCGGATCCCCGCCGCGCTCGCCTCGGCATAGGGCACCGAAATCAGATAGGACACAGCCACGTCGTCGCTGAGCGACTGGAAACCGTGCGCAAAACCCTCGGGAATGTAGAACTGTGCGCCATTATCGGCTGACAACACCGTACCAACCCACTGAAGATAGGTCGGCGAGCCGCGTCGCAGATCGACGGCGACATCCCATATCGACCCTTTGACGCAGGAAACCAGCTTGGTCTCCTGATGCGGCGGCCGCTGGAAATGCAACCCTCGTATGGTGTGCTTGAGCTTTGACAGCGAGAGGCTGTGCTGACTGAAATCAGACACCAGCGCGTTGCTCTCAAATTCACGCTTGCAGAATGTCCTTGCAAACGAGCCGCGACTGTCCCGGACAGGTATCGTATTGACGACCAAAAGCCCCTCGATCTTCGTCTTCTCAAACAGCATTCGGCGCTCCTGATGCAACCCGTATCCAAGAAGGATTCTGCGCCATTTCAGCGGCGCTGGAATACATCCATAGGCAGCAGCATACCTTGAAGGCGGGCTGGCAATTAAGTCACCCTTTCGGTTACCCAGAACGACAGCTGGAAGCGCATTTTCGCGGATATTCCTGTCAACCTACGGCTTATGGATGACGTTTTCGAGCCGAATGCAGTATCGTCACCCACCCTGATCCATAGTATTTTTTCCTTCTAATAAAAGAATTTTCTGAAATTAACTCAACGACACCGCGAAAATCAGGGGGCGTCCGATGAATAATGAGGCGGTTTTTTCTGCAAGACTGAGCTCGACGCAACATGTCGGGCTTTGCCGTCTTTGCAACTCGCCATTGGTGCATACCTTCGTCGATCTGGGAATGTCTCCGCCCTGCGAAAGTTTCGTCGCAGCTGATGCAGCCAACGACGTCGAGCCATTTTATCCGCTCCATGCATTTGTCTGCGACGAGTGCTTCCTCGTCCAGCTTCAGGAATATGTCGCCCCTGAGAACATTTTCACGGAATACGCGTATTTCTCTTCATTCTCGGACAGTTGGGTCGCTCACGCAAAGCGTTATTGCGACATGGTCATCGAGCGCTTCGCGCTTGGCCAGTCCAGTTTCGTTGTCGAACTTGCCAGCAACGACGGTTACCTGTTGCAGCATTTCCTGACCAGCAACATCCCGATGCTCGGAATTGAACCGGCGGTCAACGTCGCGAAGGTGGCGATCGGGAAAGGTATTCCGACGCTCACGGAATTTTTCAACGAGGCTCTGGCGACCGATATGGCGGCCAGGGGGCAAAAGGCCGATCTCATCATCGGCAACAATGTCCTCGCGCAGGTGCCTGATATCAACGATTTCGTTGCCGGGATGAAAACCCTGCTCAAGCCTGAAGGCGTCATCACCCTCGAGTTTCCGCACATCGAAAAGCTTATCGCGGAAAACCAGTTCGACACCATCTATCACGAGCACTTTTCCTACTTCTCATTGCTGACAATAGAAAAAATGGCCCGTCGTCACGGGCTCAAGGTTTTCGATGTCGAAGAGATCCCCACGCATGGCGGTTCACTGCGGGTCTTTTTCTCACACGAAGACATCAGGTTTCCGCGTGAAGCCCGCGTGGATAGCCTCCTCGCACGGGAGTTGAATGCCGGGCTTGACAAGATCGAGACCTATACGGCGTTCGCCGAAGCCGTGCGCCAGACCAAGCGAAACCTCCTGTCCTTCCTCATCCGCCTCAAGGAGATGCGCAAATCGATCTGCGCCTATGGCGCACCGGGGAAAGGCAACACGCTGCTGAACTATTGCGGCATAGGTACCGATTTCATCGATTTCGCAGTCGATCGCAACCCTTACAAACATGGTCGTCTCACGCCGGGAATGCATATCCCGATCCGGCCCGTCAGCGAAATCCCGCACATGAAGCCGGACTACGTTCTCATTCTCCCCTGGAACCTGAAGAATGAGATCGTTGCGCAAATGAAAGACATCAGAAACTGGGGTGGGAAATTCATCGTTCCAATTCCCGACATATCCATCATTGATCCGAAGGAGTTGGTACAATGAAGGTCGTCTTGTTCTGTGGCGGCAGGGGTACCCGCATCAGGGAATATTCCGAAAGCGTCCCGAAACCGCTGATCCCGCTCGGGTCTCAACCGATCATGCGGCATGTCATGCAATATTACGCCCGTTACGGGCATGAGGACTTCATCCTCTGCCTCGGCTACAAGGCGCATGTCATAAAAGAGTTCTTCCTGAACAGCCGGCCGGAGAGCTATGCCGATTGCGTCATATCAAGCCCCGGACGTGTGGAACTGCTTGAGGAACTGCCGAGGGACTGGCGCGTATCCCTGATCGATACGGGGATATGGCGCAACATAGGCGAGCGTCTCTGGGCCGTGCGTCATCATCTCAAAGGCGAGAAGATGTTCCTTGCCAATTATAGCGATGGACTGACCGACGTCGATCTCGACGACATGATTGCCCAATTCGAAAAGAGCGACAAGCTCGCCTGCTTCCTCGCTGTCAGACCGCCCCTCACCTACCACCTGGCGGAGATCGACGAGAGCGGAAAGGTCCGGGAATTCCGGTCGTCGGAAACATCCGACATGTGGATCAACGGCGGCTATTTCCTGATGCGGCCGGAGATTTTCGACTACATGCGCGAGGGTGAGGAACTCGTGCTGGAACCGTTTTCCAGGTTGATTTCCGAAGACAAATTGATGGCCTACAAGCATGAGGGCTTCTGGCGGTCAATGGATACGCTGCGCGACTGGCAGACGCTGGAGGCGATGGTCGAGCGTGGTGACATGCCATGGATTGGAGACGATGCGTCAATGGCACGCAAATCGTCAAACGCCAAGCTGCTGCCATGAAAAACATGTCCCTCGCCTCAGCCGGTGATCGACTGTCGATCCTTTGTCTTGGAGCTCATTCCGACGACATAGAGATCGGCGTCGGAGGCACAGTCCTCAGCCTGCTATCAAAGGGCGTGTTGCTGGATGTCTACTGGTGCGTGCTTAGTGCCGGCAACGAACGTGCCCTGGAGGCGCGCAGTTCCGCAGAAGCTTTTCTGGCAAAAGCAGCATCCTACTCGATTGAGCTTGCATCGTTTCAGGACAGCTACTTCCCCTCGCAGAGCCGTGAGATCAAGTCATGGCTGCTGACGTTGCGCGACAAAGTCAGTCCCGACATCATATTCACACATAGCCGCGAGGACGCACACCAGGATCACCGCGAAATCAACAGGCTCACATCCAACATCTTCAGAAATCACCTGATTCTGGAATACGAAATCCCGAAATGGGACGGCGATTTCGGCAGGCGAAATGCCTACGTGCCGTTGAGCGAAGACGCGATGAACATGAAGGTCGAGCTTCTCCTGCAGCACTTTGGAACACAGAGATCGAAGGACTGGTTCGACGCGGATACCTTTCGGGGCCTGGCGCGGCTGCGGGGAATGGAATGCCGTGCGCCGACACGTTTTGCGGAAGCCTTTACCGTCAGAAAGCTCACATTCGCCTGAAGCAAGCGCAAGCTCTACGACGGTACGAAATAGACGTTTTTCGGAAATTCAAAGAAACCAAAAACAATACAGGGGGCATCTTCGTCATGATCCGTAACCATCTCTCCGAGAACCCGCCGGAAGGCGCACCGCATCCGCAGGCCGCAGCCAGTGCGGCCGGCTATATCGGCATCATAGATCGTCGTATGCTCGAGCGGGAATGCCTCGCCCATAGTCTCAACTATCAATATGCGGACAGGTGCATCCTGACCTTCTCCAATCTCGGCGAATGGCAACAGGCACGCGCGGAAATCGGCATGCCTGCGGCAGTTCTGGTCAGTGCCTGGCCCGGTCCGTCGGCGGAGACAAACCGCGAGCTTGCGGAGATTGTCGCTGCGGTCTCACCGGCCGCCGTCGTCGTGCTCTCCGATGATCAGGATATTAATACCATCCTTGATACGATCGCTCTTGGCGTGCGCGGGTATATATCGAGCTCCGTCAGCGTCGATGTCTGCGTCCAGGCGATCAGTCTTGCAATCGCGGGCGGCCGTTTCATACCGGCCAGCAGTGTCATGAACATGAAAAGTCTGTTCGGCCTGACGGCACACCCGGCCATACCGCCGATGAAATTTACAAGCCGTCAATCGGCTATCGCAGAGGCCCTGCGGTGCGGAAAGGCGAACAAGGATATCGCTCTGGAGCTGAACCTCTGCGAAAGCACCATCAAGGTGCATATCCGCAATATTATGAAGAAGCTTGGGGCAACCAACCGCACGGAAGTTGCCTGCAAGATCGGTGACATGGCGTACGAGCGCTAAGCACACGTCAGTCACCGACCGCTACCGAATGCCCCGCTTACAGCAGGAACCGTCATGATCCAGTCGTCATCATCTCCGGGTGAGCAGGAAGGTATTTCCCGCTTCATATCCATCCTGCGGGAGCGGCGCAGAGCCGTCTTCATCTGCTTTCTCGCCAGCTTCGCGATCGCGGCAATCGGCTATGCGCGAACTCCGATCCGCTACAAGGCCGAGGCGACCCTTGCGCTTGATGTCCGCAAGCTTCAGGCGCTCCCCACCGAATCCGTGGTGTCTCCGCTGCCTCAGGAAAGCCCGGTGCTTCGAACCGAACTCGATATCATCGGCTCGAGGTCCATGGCCGAACGGGTTCTCGTCATCCTGCAAAAAGATCGCCTGCTCGAAGGGCGGCAAACCAACTCCGATCGGGCGACCAACGACGTGACCACGCTTGGCAACGACGCCGAGACATCGAAAAAGGTCGACAACCTCATGACCAATGTTCGTGTGATGAATGATGGCCGGTCGTATACAATTTACATCTCCTATTATGCCGGCGATCCGGCACTCGCCGCGAAAGTCGCCAATGCTTTTGGGGAAGCCTATATCGACTATCAGATCGACCTTCAGACAACTGCAACCCGGCGCGTCAGCGCGTGGCTCGGGGAGCGGCTGGTCAGTCTTCGGACGGCACTGGAGGAATCCGAACGTCAGGCATCGCAATTTCGCGAGAAATCCGGATTGATAAACACCGGTGGTCTTCCGCTGCAGTCGCAGCGTCTTTCAAGTCTGAATGTCGAGCTGACGACGCTGCAGGCCAAGCTGGCGGGGTCAAGGGCACGTCTGGCGACAGCGCTCGCATTGCAGAAAAGCGGCGATGGGCTGGGGATCACCGAAGTTCTGTCCTCGCCAACGATCCAGCTTTTAAGGGCCGAGCAGGCAAGGGTCATCAGAGCAATTGCCCAGATCGATGAAAGCGGCGCCGTCATGAGCCCCGAGCGGCCGCAATTATCCTCCCAGCTCAGTTCGCTCAACAAGCAGATCGATTCAGAGATAGCGCAGATTATCGCTGCCTTGCGCAACGAGATCGAGGTCAACGAAAAACAGCGGCAGGAGGTTGAAGCCAGCCTCAATGATGTGCAACGCGCCATTTCCACGACGGATATGGCAATGGTTCAGTCCGGGCAACTCGACCGGGAAGCGGCGGCGAACCGCTCGATCTACGAGACATACCTCGCACGCTACAAGCAGACGATCGAGCAGGACGGTATCGCTACTGCCGAGGCACGGATCATATCGAGCGCCATGCCGTCCCGTAAGCCGACCAGTCCGGACGCGGGTCTGTGGGGCCTCGTTGCACTTCTTCTCGGTTGCAGCACCGGTTTGGCAACGGCCTTCATCCTGAATTTCACTGACCGGTCCGTTGGCTCCATCACATCTCTTCAACAGAAAACCGGACTTAACGTCATCGGCCGCATCCCGCGCATTTCCTTCGGAGAGTTCCAGAACAAGCCCGGGAAATTCAGCAGCGGCGCGGCGGATTTCTACAGCGCGTTTGCGGACCTCCAGACCCACCTACAGTTGGCCGAGAGCAAGGCGAAAGTGATCGCCTTCACTTCTTCGGCCGATGGGGAGGGCAAGACGTTCGTGATTGCCAACCTCGCCAGATCTCTTGCGATGAGCGGCGTGAAGCTGCTGCTGATCGACGCCAATCTGCGAAATCCGGCTCTCGGGGCGGAATTCGATGTGGGATCGACGTCGCATGTCGCCCAGGCAGTCAGCCATGAGGTCACTCTGGACGACATTATCCAGCGCGATCAGGCCTCCGGGGTCGACATCATCATCGCTGAGAAAAGCGATATGCCGCCAAATCTTGTTCTTGGAAGCAAGCGCTTCGCCGGTCTGATTGTGGAGGCGAGACAGCGATACGAACTGATATTGATCGAGGCCCCATCCGTTGACCATGACCTCGACCTGTTGCGGATCGCCACCCTTTCGGACGCCGTCTCCTTCGTGGTCCGGCAGGATGTCGCCGATGGCACGGGCATGAAAAACGCCGTCATCAAGCTGCGGGTCGCGGGTCGGCCGATCACGGGCATCATCCTCAACGGAATACGACGCCCGAGAAAGCGTCAACCGCCGGTCTGGCCGAGGATTTTCCGGGACTGGAACCCTCATTTCAAGCTGCGCAAGCGGGCGACCAGTCTGCGCCCACCGGCTGTGGTTCATAACGAGAGGTGAAACATGCGCTTTTTGACAAGGTCCAGGGGCTCTTCCCTGATGATCGCCAGCACCACCTTTCTGTCCTTGGCGTTTTACCAGATACCGGCCGCGGCAGATGGCACCAACTACAAGGTCGCTACCGGCGACGTCCTGACGATCTCCGTCTATGGCGATCCGGGCCTGACCGGCCTCTTCCCCGTCAGCGCAGATGGAACGATCGGTTATCCGCTGCTTGGCAACGTCAACGTGGTCGACCAGACGGTGAACGAAATCGGTGAGCGGATCAGCCGCGATCTGGCAAGCCATGTGGCAAACCGCTCCGTCGCCGTCGCCGTCAAGGAATATGCTCCGATCTTCGTTGTCGGCGACGTCCAGAAGCCGGGGAAATACGAATTCCGTCCCGGCATGATCGTGCTTGAACTCTTCGCGCTCGGCGGGGGACTGCGCGAGCCGAATGCACAGAGGGACACCTCGGGCATACAGCTGATCGCTGCCCAGCAGGAATATGAAGACATGTCGATGCAGCTCCTGTCGCAGGACATCCGGCGCGTCCGGCTGGAAGCGGAACTGAACGACACCGAATTCGAATATAGAGGCGACGAAATCGGACTTGTCCGGGATCGCGCCGCGCTGGAGAAGATCGTCGCATCTGAAACAAGTCTGTTTCGCCTTCGCCTGTCGGCGCAGCAGGACGAAAAGACCAATCTCGAAGTCCAAAGACAGAACTTTATTCAGGAAATTGATACGCTTCAGAAAAGCAACGTCATGCGCGGCCAGCAGCTTGAGTTGCTCGACATGGACGTCAACGCCTCGAAGGAACTTGTCACGCGTGGTGCAGCCTCGGAATCTGCCTTGAGAGAGCGCAAGCGCGAGTTGCTATCCATGAACCAGCAGGTTCTGGAATCGACATCGTTCCTGGCGCGCGCGCAACAAAACAAGAGCGAAGTGGAGCGGCGTATTCTGGAGCTGAAGAGCAAAAGGCACAATGACGCCGCGACCGAACTGCGGGAGACCTCCCTGGACATCATGCGTCTGAAGAAAAAACTGGCCTTCAGCCTTCAATCCATGGCCGAGATCGGCTCGACGGCGCGGCGGGTCTCCAGCCTCGAGGACATGATCCAGACCAAATTCTTCATCGTGCGTCAGGTTGCAGGCACATATCGCGAAACAGCTGCGGACGAGCATACGCAGGTCCGCGCGGGGGACGTCGTCCGCGTCCGCCTGTCGGTATCGGGCAGAGATCCAGTTTCGGCAGCGGTCGTCACAGGAAGCGTCAACTAGAGAGACGAGCGTTTCTGATGCCCCTGCTAAAACGGCCCTGCAAAGCAGCTACCGCTTTTGGAGAGCTATGGCACCAGCTCGCAATTTGCTATCCTGAATAGTGCCCTCCAACAGTCTTGTAGGATCCGCACCAACCAAAAGAGCTTGCCGGCGTTCCGATCGGTAGGCTCCCGATTTCCTCCAGAGGATAGAAACGATCGGCACAAGTGCCGGGGAGACGGAGATGGAATCTGCGATCGTTCCGGTTGGTTATCACATGGTCAGGCAGCGTGCCGTCATCATCTTGAACGGCGAAAGAGGGCTACAGCCCGTCCATGTGACGCAAGATGCCCTGAACGACATCCAATCCCCACCGCAGTGCGATGCGCAACGTCTGGCGCAATTCGTCGACGTGTTTGCAACGATAGCGGCATCCAAAATCGAGAAGGGAATGTTTGCGTTCGATGGACAGATCTGGATCACTGCGACCGACGTCCAGGTCTGGCTTAATTTGGCGGCGGAAAACGGACCGGCCAAGTGACATCTCTCAAACTCTAACGCTTTTGTCCTTTTACCGTTACCCAAAGCGCGAAAATTTGTGAGACAGCAGATGGATGGATGTGGACCCTACCGCTTATAGCCAGATTGAACCGAAGCGATAAAAGCGGTTTGTAAGAGTAACCCGTCGCCCCCTGATACTTTGGCGGGTCCCTGGTAACCGGGGTTTACCTGGTAACTGGGAGGGCTCGCTCGTTCAACCGGGCGAGCCTATTTGCGTCCTGCACAAACCGTCACCAGCGCGGCGCAAATCTTGTCGTGCCGACGGGTTCAGATTGAAATTTGCAGGAATATTACCCAGTCAAACTGGAACCACAGACCGCTCGCCACTCATGGAGTAACGAACGATCCGTCGGTCCCCTCGCCTGAAATGAAAACCGCCGAGCCTGAATTTCAATGGCCCGTGGTATCGCATGGCCTTGATTTATTGAGCCATATTCGCCACTTTCCGGCAGCTCGTCAATTCACCGCAGATACGTCATTAGAGGTAGTTTGCCGGGATTTTCGCAGGAATGGACTCCGGTTCAATCAGGTGTTGGCCTTGCAGCATTGGAGGACGATTTAACGGCGCCGCCCTTAGGGCCCCCGTTTCCCATTGCAAAGCCGCTCCATGTGGAGCCGACATTTACCCAGCTGTTCTGCGGATGCATCGTCACGAAACCCGCACTTTGAACGGGCCCTGGCGTTCCTCGGGTAAAATGATTGTCGTAGAGCACCCTGTTTATCCGCCTTGAGCGTTCGGCCGGTCCGGCCTTGAAGCTGCCGTCGTGCGTCCACATGAGTTTGTAGGCATCTACGAAGCCGTAACGGACGTTGGCGACGGTATTTCCATCGAAGACCGTCCCATTATAGTCGGCGCCGGGATGGTTCCAGGTTTCATATTCGACGCCGATATAGGCGATATCCGTGAACCTGTTCCTGCGATAAACATTCCCCAGACCGCCCCAGATGCCGGCAACGCCGGTATCTGCGAATGTCGTGCCGACATAGAGGCCGCTGTTGCTGCGCGTCACGCTGTTGTTGGAATATTGCAGGAAATACGGGCTAAGTCAGCGCGTCGAGTCCAGCGCAACCGTCATCATGCCGTGCCGCATCCGGGAGATACGGTTGCTGTCGACCACCACGTCGTAGACGTTTCCGTAGAGAAGAACGCCGGTGGAATCGGAATCATGCTCCGCATAGCTTTCCCTGCCATCGAGCGTATTATCGTATATCACCGCCCTCGATGCGGTCGCTGCCAGGGCAAAACGGCTCGTTCGATCCGGAACGACATTCCAGGCTTGCTCAAGCAGAACGAAAGAACCGTCCGTCGATGCGATGTGACGGTGTTGCCCGGCACCTCGCCCGCCAACGATGACGAGATCGAAACCGCCCGGCGTGGCATCCCCCAGATCCGACAGGGACTTGAAGGTAACCGAGTTCGAGGAAGCGCGGACGAAATCGTTTTTAAGCTTGCTCCCGACGATCTCGAAGCAGATCTGTTCGCCCTTGTTGCAATCGACCTTGGTGCAGTCGTGGGGCGCGGCGTTTCGCGAGATGTTTTTCTCAAAATAGAGGTTTCGCATGCTCCCGAAATGCGCCTGGGCAACAAAAAAACGTCCGATGCCATGACCGTCGTCGCGGCTTTCATCGGCGTTTACCAGCTCGTTGCCCGTCATGGCAAAATCGCGCCCACCCCATAGGGCGACGACGGATTCACCGTAGCCCGTCATCGAAAACCGGTTGTCAGAGAAGAACACCTGCCGGCTCGCGCCATAAAAGGACCCGTTTTCGATCAGCTCGGACGCATGGACAAAAAGCCTTTCTGTATCCTGCGCGTCGAAAGCCGGCACGCCCCAGGCGTCGACGCGAACGGAATCCAGCCGTGTGTTTTTAGTGCTGCGCAAAGCAAGAAGGGGTTTACCGGCAATGTTGCGGTTGGCATTGAGGGTCAGATTCTCAAACCGGGTGTCGTCGCCATCAACGACAACCATGCTCTGGTCAATCCTGCGGTTCAGCCTGATCTCCGTTTTGTTCATTCCTTCCCCGAACCAGGCCACGTTTGCGGGCGCTACCAGAGGCGCCGTCACGAGATAAATGCCGGCAGGGAAATACAATGTCGCTGGCGCTGTTGCAGCCGCGGCATCGATGGCGCGCAAAATGGCTGCGGTGTCGTCGGTCACACCATCGCCCTTTGCCCCGAACTGCCGGGCGTCGATGCGCTTTTTATCCTGCGCCGCCCATGGCGATTGCGACAGGACATCAAGTGTCAGCGGACCGCTCCAGCCGAAACGGCCGCCATGAGTATTGTGAACCCATACTTCATAACGCGCCGGCGGCAGAGCCAGCACCTTGAAATCGACCTTGAAGGGATTGACGGAGATTGCCTTGACGTACCAGCCGGCGGCACCGGCCGGCTTGACATAGAGATAGGATTGGCTGGTGCCGTTGAACCGCGAAAGGTTGCGGCCATAGACCGAGACGATCGCTCCCGGCGCTGCGGCGTCGGGCCCGATCCACCAGCTTTCCGTGCGATTGATCGCAAAGCTGCGCCCTTCGAGATCGCCCCGCAGAGGCCTGATCAGGTAGGTGGACCATGAAGGAAGCGTGGCAGGCAGCAGCAGCGTCGCCGCCGTTGCGTCAGCCGTCAGCGGTGCCAACGGCGTCACGACGCCCTGCGCGGCACCGGGGAATTGCGAAAAGACTTCGAAACCCGTTCGTCCGTCGAGATCGACGCCGGTCATCGAGACAACCTCGCCAGCGCCCGCCGTTCTCGAAATCTCCGCGATTGCCGGCCCCTTGCCGCCGACCTCCATCCACGGCGGATTGAAGGCATCGGCATCGTCAGGCAATCGTGGTTCCGGGACAGGTATCGGGAAACCGAACTGCCGTGGATCGGGTTGGCTGCCTTGCTCTTGCACTCCCTGCGCCGCGGGCTTCCCGGCAAACGAGAGACCTGAAAATGCGAGCGCAAGGGCGGCAAGCAAAATTGATGATATTAGGGAATTTGGCGATCTCATCTTGCCGCTTGTCGTAACATATCCGATTGCAGCGACTTCGGGTGTCGCCACCACTCATACAAATCCTGAATTCCGTATCTGAGTTCGACCGTCGAGTTCCAGCCAAGCGCGTTGAGCCGCGAGCAGTCGAGCAGCTTTCTGGGGGCTCCATCCGGTTTGCTGGTGTCAAAAACGATCTGCCCCTCGTAACCGACGATGCCTGCAATCAGATGGGCGAGATTGCGGATTGATATCTCCCGCCCCGAGCCGATATTGATCAGCGGAAAATGCGCAGATGACTTCATGAGGAAACAACAGGCATCGGCCAGATCGTCCACATGGAGAAATTCACGCAGAGGACTGCCCGTACCCCATAGAACGATCTTGTTCTGGCCGCTGATTTTCGCCTCATGCATTCTCCTGATCATCGCGGGAATGACATGCGAGCTTTGCGGATCGAAATTGTCGTTCAGCCCGTAAATATTGGTCGGCATGACGGAGACGCAATTCAGGCCGTACTGAATGGAATAGAATTGGGAAAGCTTGAGCGCCGCGATCTTCGCAATCGCGTAGGCCTCGTTGGTAGGCTCCAGCGGACCTGTCAAAAGGGCATTTTCCGTGATCGGCTGAGCTGCGAATTTCGGATAGATGCAGCTAGATCCCATCCAGAGAAGCTTTTCGACACCGATATCGGCAGCCGATTTCATGATATTCATCGAAATGAGCGTGTTGGTGTAAAGAAAGTCCGCCGGATAGGCTGCATTTGCTGCGATGCCTCCGACCTTGGCGGCAGCGACAAAAATGACCTGCGGCCTTGCCGCCGCCATCCATTGCTCCGTCTCGTATTGTCGGGTCAGATCAAGCTCGCGGCGGGAGACTTTGAGGATTTCGCAATTCTCGCGCTCCAGACGTCGCACGAGTGCCGAGCCGACCATACCCGTATGGCCGGCAACCCAGACACGCTTGCCGTTTAGACTGAACGGCATGTCTTTCGATTCAGGCGACGAACTCATTTCTTCCCTCTTCCAACATTACGAGGCGAAGATCCGCTTCGACCATTTCCTGAACGAGGTCGCAAAAGGACGTCGAGTGACTCCAGTCGAGTTTTCTGCGCGCCTTGCTGGGATCGCCGAGAAGAAAATCCACTTCCGCCGGACGAAAATATCTGGGATCGATTTCGATGATCGAATTGCCGGTTTTGGCATCATATCCCACTTCGTCACTGCCATCGCCGTGCCATTCGATGGTCTTGCCAACCACGCCGAAAGCAAGCTCAACAAATTCCCGCACCGTATGTGCTTCGCCGGTCGCAAGCACATAGTCCTCGGGTATTTCCTGCTGCACGATGCGCCACATGCCTTCGACATAATCGCGCGCATGCCCCCAGTCCCTCTTTGCGTCGAGATTGCCAAGACGCAGCTTGCTCATGAGACCGCGCTCGATGGCCGCAACGCCACGCGTGATCTTCCGGGTGACGAATGTCTCCCCGCGAATGGGGCTCTCATGGTTGAAGAGAATGCCGTTGGATGCGTGAAAGCCGTAACTTTCCCGGTAATTGACCGTCATCCAGTATGCGTAGAGTTTGGCCGCAGCATAGGGGCTTCTCGGATAGAACGGCGTACCCTCGTGCTGGGCGACCGTGCCCATCCCCCCGAACAGCTCCGATGTGGATGCCTGGTAAAACCGGCAGCGATCGCCAAGGTTCAGGATACGCATGGCTTCCAGCAGCCTCAGCGTGCCAAGCGCATCCGCATTTGCCGTATATTCCGGCGTCTCGAAGCTGACCTGGACATGGCTCTGGGCGCCTAGATTGTAGATCTCGTCGGGCTGGACCTCCTGAATGACCCGGCACAGGTTCGTGGCGTCCGTGAGGTCACCGAAGTGCAGGCGAAAGCGCAGGTCTTCCTCGAAGGGATCTTGGTAAAGATGATCGATCCGACCGGTATTAAAGGAGGAAGACCGCCTCTTCAGGCCGTGAACCATATATCCCTTGGCAAGCAGCAATTCGCTGAGATAAGCGCCATCCTGCCCGGTTACGCCGATAATCAAGGCTCTCTTGTCTACCATCCACCACATCTCCCAGCGGTTCCGGCCCCGGATGGCGCCTCCCTGAAAGGTATAACGAGGCCCTGCGCATCGGCAGCATACCAAAAGGGAGAGGACGGCAAGTCAGAACTGGCCGATTCACCGTCCACCACGTCGACATCTGCCTTTTAGAGGAGGCAGGGTGAGTATTGCCGCTTTCGACTTAAGCCTTTTGGTCGAGTTGCAGGTCCCGCAGGTCGTGCCAGACTTCGGAAATACAACGCCGGGTCGCGCACTATCTCTTAAGGTAGCAGGGAGCGCGAGACGACATGATCTACGATTCATGGAGACGGATTGGATGGGTACGTTCGCGACGACTTACGAAAAAATCCAGGACTTCAACTGGCTGACGCGCTTTCTGCATGCGGGCCGCTATCGCAAGCTGCTCGAGGTCCTCGAAACAGTACAGAAGGACGTTGGCAATCGGAAGGTCAGAATACTGGATATCGGCTGCGGTCCTGGAACTGCGGTCGGCCATATTCTCGAAAGATTCGACGTTGAGTATGTGGGTATCGACTACGATCCAATCTTCATCGATGCCGCGCGCAATCGTTACGGCAAAAACGAAAACTGCCGTTTTATCGTCGGCGACGCCACCGACGAGAGGCTTTACGAAACGATCCAGGCCGATATCGTCATTGCACTGGAAACGCTCGAACATATCCACCTCAACCGCACGGTCCGCGTCATCGAGCATGTCTGCACAATCATTCGTCCGCGGATTTTCCTGGTGACGGTGCCGGTTGAAGTCGGGCCAGCCGTATGGATCAAGAACTGGGGTTCGGCCCTCATGGGCTACAACCGACAGTCCGGCAACCTGAAAGAGACCTTTTGGGCGGGGTTGTATCGGATGGACCGGGTGCCGGCGCACCATACCTCACATCAGGGCTTCGACTGGCGGTGTCTGGCGCAGCTTATCCGCGTCAACGCGCCCTTGCGCGAAATCCGCAGCCTGCCGTTTTCTTTCGTTCCGCGCTTGCTCAGCCCGAACGTCGCGCTGATAGCCGAGCCGGTAAAATCGACGATCGATCTCGCCAATGATGATCCCGAGGCATGGAAGATCAACCATGGCCAAACGGCCTTTCAGCGTCCGCATATTGTCGACGAGACCGATGCTGCCCGTCACGCCAAGTCCTTGGCAACATGGTCGATGCGTCTTAAAGGACTTTTGGGAATGGCCCTCGCCACGATGCCATTTGCCTGGCATCGCTGGTCTTACATTTCCATTTCGCCCGGTGAAGCGCAGTCATCCCATTTCCTGCTGACGATCGACAAACACCTGCTGCCACCTCATCAATCCATTGAAGGCGACACGATCCTCCTTGCGGCGCAGGCAATTGTTCAACGCGTATCCGACGCCAGCTATCTGCTGACCTAGGGTGTGAATTTCCAAGCCGGAGCGAGGGCATGGAGAAGTCATCGAACCTACAGCGTCACGAGGTGATATAGTTTAAAGCGGCAAAAAACGGCCGCTACCGGCCGCTTTTCGATATTGGGAAAGCTGCACGCTTCTCTTAGGCGTCACGAGCTGCTTCGTGAATGTCCACGAGCTCCTGATAACAGGAAGCATTGCCAGCGAGGACGGGCTGTCCTTCGAACAGCTTTTCGCCTTCCAGCGAAAACGGCATGGAACGGCCGCCGGCTTCGTTGACGAGGCAGAACCCGGCCATGCAATCCCAGGCGCGCATATGGGGCTCGTAATATCCGACGAGGCGTCCTGCCGCGACATAGGCCAGCATCAAGGCTCCCGAGCCATTGCGGATGAAGTTGCCGCCGCGGGCCAGCACGTCGCTGATGATGTGCCCGACGCACTGCGGCGTGACATAGTTATTGCTGCCGATGCCCGTCAGCGCATTCTGCAGGTTACGTGATGGATCGAGTTGCAGGCGTGCGCCATTCAGGGTCGCGCCATGTCCCTGCGCGGCAGCGTAGATTTCCTGCGAACATGGCACCTTGATGACGCCGATAACCGGGGCACCGTCACGGATGACGGCGATGGAGACGCACCAGCTTGGCATGCCATTGACGAAAGGAGCGGTGCCATCGATCGGATCGACAACCCAGGTGTAGCCGGAGGTGCCGTCCTGATAACCGTGCTCCTCACCGAGGAAACCATCATTCGCGAAGGCTGCGGCGACGCGCTCGCGCAGCATGGTCTCGACGTTGCGGTCTGCAATGGAGACCACGTCCTGCAGATCGCGTTTCGTCTCGATCACGAGGCTGTCGCGCTTGTTGAAATAATCGAGCGCCATTGAACCGGCCTCTTCCGCCAGCGTCTTTGCCAGCGCAAAGCGTTGATCGAGGCCGTCATTCTGTCCTGTCATTTCCATTTTCCTTAAGTCCATGAGTCTTCAAGCGTCGATGAGGGCTATGCCACGGTTTTTGAAATTGAGTGTGACATCGCTCGTTTCGCGTTGCGTGTGGTTCATTTCATGGTCGATGATGAAGAGCGTGCCGACTTCCGTTTCGACTTCATATTCGATGTGGCCGCCGAGATAGGCCGTGTGCAGCACGCGGCCGGGCATGCCGCTGCCACCCGCCGCGCCGATGGTGATGGCGCCGGGACGCACGGCAAGCTTGGCGCTGCCGGAGCGCGGGCCGCGGCTTCGGACCCGATGTTCCATCGTGCCAACCCGCACAAGGGATTCGTCACCCGTCTGGGAGACGACTTCGCAGGGCACGACGTTCGCCTCGCCCATGAAATCGGCGATGAAGGAGGATGCCGGTGCCTCATAAAGTTCGCGGGGGGCGCCGGATTGGGCGATTTCTCCCTCTTTCATGACGATGATGCGATCCGATACCGCGAGCGCCTCATCCTGGTCATGCGTGACATAAACGGCGGTAAAGCCGATCCTCTGCTGAAGCTCACGAATATCGGTGCGCACGCGCCGGCGCAGGCGCGCATCGAGATTCGACAATGGTTCATCGAGCAGCAGCACCTGCGGCTCCAGCACGAGGGCGCGGGCGACCGCGACGCGCTGCTGCTGGCCGCCGGAGAGTTCCGCCGGCAGGCGGTGGCCCATGCCGGCAAGGCCGACGAGTTTCAGCCCCTCTTCGGCCTTTTCCCGCGCCTCGGCCTTTTTCAGGCCCGAGGACTGGAGGCCGTAAGCGACGTTATCCAGCGCACTCATGTGCGGAAATAGGGCATAGGACTGGAAGACCATCGAGACATCGCGCTCGTTGGCGGGAAGCATGGTCACATCCTTGCCACCGATGAGGATGCGGCCGGAATTGGGATGTTCAAGGCCGGCGAGCATGCGCAGCGTCGTCGTCTTGCCGCAGCCGGAGGGCCCAAGAAGCGTGACGAGCGTGCCGGGCTCGATGGTCAATGACAGATCTGGAATGGCGGTGAATGCGCCGAAGGTCTTGCGGACATTTTCGAAGACGACGGAGCCCGGTTTGACGGTGATCATGCGATTTTCTCCTGAGGGTGAGAAACGGATTTGGCTGCATCGAGGCCCGCGACGCGGTTTTCGCGCCGCAGACGTCTTTCGCCGACGATGAGCTGGAAGCCCGCGATGACGGTGATCATGACGACGATCAGCATTGAGGAATAAGCGATTGCGACACCGTATTCGCCGTTTTCAACGAGGCCGACGATATAGGACGTCGCCATGTTGTATTGGGCGCTGACGAGGAAGATGACCGCGCTGATGGACGTGATGGCCCTGACGAAGGAATAGACCAGCGCCGCCCTGATCGCCGGGCGCAGGAGTGGCAGCACCACCAGGCGAATGGTGCGGAAGCTGTTTGCCCGTAGTGTGAGCGAGGCCTCGTCGAGGCTCTTGTCCAGCTGGCTCATGGCCGCGATGCCACCGCGAACGCCGACTGGCATGTTGCGGAAGACGAAGCAGGCAATGAGGATCAGCGCCGATCCAGTCATTTCGAGCGGTGGCAGGTTAAAGGCCATGATGTAGCTGACGCCGATGACCGTGCCGGGAATGGCAAAGCTCATCATCAAAGCGAATTCGAACAGGTTCCTGCCGGCAAATTTCTGCCGGACGATGATATAGGCCGTCAGCAGCCCGACAGCCGCGGTGAGCGGGGCCGAAATCAGGGCGATCTCCATCGTCGTCCAGAAGGAATTCCACGCGACGCCCGTCCAGGCGATCGAACCATTGCTGAGGCTGACGGAGAAGGCGCGGACGTAATGTTCGATCGTCAGCGTATTATCCAGACCCCAGGTCTTCACGAAACCACCGACGAGGATCATGCCATAAACGACGATGGTAAAGAGCATCCAGGGAACGACGAGCGCGTGTACAGCAATCGACATGGATTTCGGAAGGGCGATATGCGCGCCGCTGTCGCCCTTGCCGGTGACGGTGGCGAAATTCTTGCCTGCCAGCCAGAAGCGCTGGGCGATGAAGGCCGACAGCGTGAAGCAGAGCAGCACGATAGCGAGAACTGCGGCGCGTGACGGGTCATTCTGCGAGCCAACGACAGCGAAGAAGATTTCCGTCGAGAGAACGCCGTGGCTGCCGCCCAGCACCAGGGGATTGCCGAAATCCGCCATGCTTTCGATGAAACCGATCAGAAACGCATTGGCAAGGCCCGGCTTCATCAACGGAAGCGACACACGCCAGAAGGTGCGCCAGCGGTCGGCACGCAGCGTCTGCGACGCCTCTTCCATCGACGGGCTGACGCCCTCGACGACACCGATCAGGACGAGGAACGAAATGGGCGTGAAGGACAGGACCTGCGCGATCCATATGCCCGTTAGGCCATAAAGCCAGCGGCCCGGCTCGATGCCGAAGACGCTCGACATGAATTCGGTGACGACGCCTGCACGGCCGAAAAGCAGAGTCAGGGCAAGACCGATAACGAAGGGCGGGGTGATGATCGGCAGGATCGTCAGCAGCCGCAGACCTTTCTTGAACGGAAAACGCGTGCGGGTGGCGACCAGCGCAAAAGCCAGTCCGAGGATGGTCGATCCCGCCGCCGTCATGATGGCGAGGAAGAGCGTGCGCCATGCGACACCGCAGCGGCCGGCACCGACGACACAGTCCAGGCTCCAGATGCCGGGATCGCGCATATTGCGGATAAATCCGTCGGGATTGAACGAACCGTCAAAGTCCTGAACCGCGCCCACCATCATGCTGCCGATGGGATAAAAGACGAAAACGCAGACCAGGAACACGAGCAGCGAAATAGAGGAGACGACAAAGACGTCGCCCTTCATGAAGCCCCGTTCGGCAAGACCAAAGGAAATGAAGAGCACGAAGACGAAAGCCATCGTCACGGCGCCCGCGCCCATGGAGGGTTGGCCGTCGGCCATGGCGCCGAACAGGCTTTCGGTGGCCTGCCAGGTCCACCCGATAAAGCCGATCGCCAGCCCCTGAAGTACGAGGAAGGCAAGCCCGAAAGCACCGGCGGCCACCAGAAGCCTGCCGCGCAGGATAGGATCGGACAGCGTCCGCGCAACGGCTCCCAGCAGAAAGAAGATCAGGACGCCGAACAGCCAGGTGCGGCCTTCGGTTATCATCTGGAGAATGCCGGGCGCGACCTGCGATGATGTCGGAAAATCCGATAGCCAGCCAAGGCCAAAAAAGCCGCTTTCGATGCGGTACCAGGGCACCAGCACCAGGGCAGCAAGGCCCAAGGCCAGAACAATATCCAGCCTGCGATTGCCATGGGTCATGGTCAACCTCACAAAATTGAGTGTGTCGGAAAGGGGCTGCCTTCGTCATTGAGAAACGAAGGCAGCCGACATGGGATATCAGTTGGCGGCGGCGCCGACGTCCTTGTCCCAGCGCTCCAGCAGGGCCTTGCGCTTTTCAGGATCGCCATAGGTCTTGAAGTCGTAATTGATCAGCTTGATATCCTCGAAGCGTGGTGCTTCCTTCGGAATTTCAGCCGTCTTGTTCGACGGAAGCTGGAACGACTTCGCATCCTTCATGCGCGATTGAACGTCCGGCTGCAGCGCCCAGTCATACCAGGTCTTCGCGTTCTCGAGATTGCGCGCGCCCTTGACGATGGACATGGAGCCGATTTCATAGCCGGTGCCTTCACACGGCGCGACCGACTTTACCGGAAAGCCTTCGGCTGTCTGCGCCACGGCATCATGCATGAAGACGATGCCGACAGCCGTTTCGCCACGCGCAGCTGCCTTGACCGGAGCCGAGCCCGACTTGGTATATTGCGAAATATTGCCGTTGAGCTTCTTCAGATAGTCGAAAGCCTGATCTTCGCCCATGATCTGCACCAGCGAGGCAAGCGCGGTGTAGGCCGTGCCAGAGGAATTCGGGTTGGCGATCTGGATTTCGCCCTTCAGTTCGGGCGCGAGAAGGTCTGCCCAGCACTTGGGTTCCTTGTAGCCCTTCTTCTTGAAGATATCCGTGTTGTACCCCCAGCCGAGCGCACCGGCATAAACGCCGACCGTCTTGTAACCGGCACTCTCTGCCTGGTTCTTTGCCCAGTCCTGCAACTGGTCGAGCATCTTCGATTTATATTCGAGCGTCAGGTTTTCAGAAGCCGCCTGAAGATGCGGATCGCCGGTGCCGGCCCACCAAAGGTCGGTCTTCGGGTTGCGGGCCTCGGCGCGGATCTTGGCATAAGCCTCGCCCGAGGACATGCGCACCATATTGACCTTGATGTCATGGGTCTTTTCGAAGTCACCCTTCATCTGCTCGCAGATCACCACATCTGCGGCGCAGATGAGATTGAGGTCGCCGGCAGCATGGGCCGGAACGCCCAGGAGCGTGGTGCCTGCGAGAAGCAGGCTGGATATGATCGTCAGTCGCATGATTTCCTCCATTGTTTGCGTCTGAATAAGTCTGCGGACATGGCTTCGCCGTTCCACATGCCGGTGGCTGTCGTCCTGGTCCGCTTCAAATCGTCTGGTTATTGGCTGGGGGGATGTACTTCCGTGTCAAACCGGCGCAAAAGCCGTCCCCGTTCTTCCGGTGTGCCGAAGGTCGCGAAGTCGTAGTCGACCATCTTGATCAGCGAGAGGTCCGGCGCGCCTGCCGGCAATGCTGCCTTTGCATTTGATGGCACCTGGTTCTGTCCCGCAGCAGCCCCTGTGGCCTGACCGTCAGGGCTCAACGCAAAGTCCACGAACCGACGGGCTTCCTCCCGGTTTTTCGTGCCCCTGACGATGCTGACCGCACCGATCTCATAACCGGTTCCCTCACAGGGAGCGACGATGACGAGGGGTGCACCCGCCTCCTTCTGCGTGACGGCGTCATGCATGAACGATATGCCGATCACTGCTTCTCCGCGCGCCGCCGCCTTGACGGGCGCCGAACCTGCCTTGGTATATTCGGCCACGTTCTGATCGAGCGCCTTCATGTAGCTGAACGCCTCCTCCTCCCCGAAAAGCTGGACGAGGGTCGCGAGCATGGTGAAGGCGGTGCCCGACGAGTTCGGATTGCCGGCCAATATCTTGCCGCGATAGGTTTCGCTGATCAGGTCTTTCCAGCAGCTTGGAACCGGAAGCCCCTGCCGCTGCAAGAGATCGCTATTATAGGCAAAACCTAGCGCACCCGCATAAATGCCGGCCGATTGCCCACCCGACATGGTGAAGAAGTTTTGCGCCCACGGAAGAACTTCGGTTTCATTCTTCGAGGCATAGGCCTCCAGAAGCCCTTCTGAGGCCGCCTGCAAATGAGTGTCGCCCGTACCGGCCCACCAGACGTCGACCGTGGGGGCGTCCTTTTCTTTTCTGACCTGTTCAAGAATTTCGCCGGTGCTCTTGCGAACCATGATGGTCTGTACGCCGGTTTTCGTCTCGTAAGCGCGTTGCATCGCTGCGCACCAGGCATCATCCGCCGCGCAGAGAATATTCAGCCGTCCATCGGCCTGCGCCCCGGCAGTGCCGAACGCCCACAGGGCTAAACCGGCGCTGAATGCCGCAAGCGATGCTTTCACCTTGTCCTCCCATGGAACCTCCCCGTTCCATTCTTGAGGACAATCATGCCAGAACGACGAATTTCAGCAATCCATTGAATGGTTACCGATTTTTCAACGAAAGACACCTGCGGGCGAGATTGGTTACGAATATTACAAATGTAACACGACCAGTCATCATCGAGCTTTTGAATATTTCATTGCTCTTGCATATGATCGGTGATGGGAGGACTTCATTTTGCAGAAACAGAGGATCGGGATACTGATCGTCGAAGACGATCCTGATATGGCGGAACTGATTGCCGATCTTGTGGAGGCCGAAGGCTGGTCTCCGCTTGTGGTGCACTCGGCAGAAGATGCCGCAGCGACACTGGGACACGAGCAAATCGATCTCGTGCTTCTCGATCACAATCTGCCCGGAATTTCCGGTAGAACCTTCGCCCAGCGCATCCGCACCGAACTGGGACTGAATGTCGGTATCGTGATGGTAACCGCGGCCGGCAGCGCAACCGAGCGCGTGCTGGGTCTGGAAACCGCCGCCGACGACTATGTCGTCAAACCTTTCGAGCCGATTGAACTGACGGCGCGGATCAAGGCGGTTCTGCGTCGCATCGCTCCGTCCCTCAAGGTCGAAAAGGAGCCGGAGCGCGAAACCGAGACGAATTCGCTGAGACTGGGAGACTGGGCGGTCGATCTTTCAGGGCGGCGCGCCGTCTGCCTTGCAGACCGCAGCAGGACGCTGACGACGGCCGAATTCGCCCTTCTGGAAATTCTGGCGGAAACGCCGAACAAGCCGGTCAGTCGATCCCATATCCTCGATCGCCTCGGTGCGGAAAGCGACCGCTTCATCGATCGTAACGTCGATGTTCTCGTGCTTCGCCTGCGCCGGAAGATCGAGCGCAACCCGGATCTGCCGCAACATATCCAGACACGCAGAGGCAAGGGCTACGTCCTGCATACAGACGCGGCAGAGCCGCAATTGTGATCAACAGGCTCTTCCTCCAGTCAATCGCGTTTCGTCTGCCCTTTGCCATCGTCTTCATATGCTCGTCGGTCTTCATTCTGTCGGCTGTCGCAATCTACGGCTTGCAGAAGGCGAAGACCGAAATGGCGACCTACAGCCTGCAGGCGTTCTCCAGCCTTGCGCGCGCTTCGCTCGTGTCGCGACAGGTGGCCGATCTCGTTTCCAGCGCGCCGCTGCTGATGAACGCGACATCGCCTTACCGCGTATCGAGCGAAAGCCGCGCGGTGGTTTCGCAGGTGGACAGCCTTCTTGAGACAATCGCGCAATACAAGAAAGCAGAAACGCAGAACGCCATTCCAAACGACGATATCGTCGAGCTGCTCCAGGCCATTCGCCAACAGACCCTGTCGCTCGCGGCGGACGCGGATGCCGCCCAGCAGCACAAGGCAGAGGCGGCAGCGGCACTAGGCGAAATCGCAACCGGCCAGGCCGTCACCGAAGGCGCCCTTCGCCAGCGCCTGAACGCCATCGTGCAGGCTGCGGCCAATTCCGCCAGCCTGTTCCAGCTGGGTGAATTGCAGCGCCGCTTCACGTCGGAAACCGGCTATTTCATGAACGAGCCCGCTGCAATGGATGACGCGGGAGCCGAGGGGCTTGTACCCTACAAACGCGTGTTCGACGCCCAGACGCAATATCTTCTGGAAATGTTTGCGATCCAGTCCTCCGTATCGAAACTCCACGTCGTCTCCCGCAACCTTTCCCATGCCACCGAAACGCAAAGCGAAGCCGTCGCGCACAGATTGACGCAGGGCCTCGCCTCGGCTTCGGCGGCGCTCACCCGGCTGATCGTCATGGTCGCGATCGCCTTTGTCGTCGTCATCATTCTCTCGACCCTCTCCATCCGCTCCGTCATGCGGGTCTCACATGGCATAACGGCACTTTCGGGCGGCATGAACTCCCTCGCCAATGGCGAGCAGAATGTCAGCCTGCCCACGTACCGAGGCTCGGAAACCGAACTCATCCGCCTGTCGGACGCATTTCACGCCTTCAAGGACAGCGTCGACCGCGTGTCCCGTCTTCGCCGCACGGCCGAAGCCGCGGCCCGAACGATCCGCTCCACCTTCCGGACGATGAACGAGGGCATAGCGCTGTTTAACGCCAACGGCCAGCCCATCACCATGAACAGGCGCATCATCGAGCTTGTCGGAAAGCGCGGCGGTTACTCGAGGAAGCTGCCATTGCGCGCCTTCATCGAAACGATACCGGAGATCGATCCGGGCCTCTTGCCCTCTTCCGACGATCCGGGCGGGCTTGCCAGCCGGATCACCGTGCGCCACCGCACGCAGGACCAGCAGGTCACGGAGATTGCCGTCTCCCGGCAACCGGACGGCGGCATCGTGCTGCTGGCCCGCGACGTGACAGCGCTCGACCGCCAGGAGGCAGAGGCTGCAAAGGCACAGCGGCTTGATGGCATCATGCGCATGACCCATCAGCTCAGCCACGAAGTCGGCAACATGATCGGCATCATTACCGGAAGCCTCGGGCTTCTGGAGCGGGAAACAGGCTTCAGCGAGCGCCAGCAGCGCAACATCAACCGCATCCGTAAAGCCGCCGATCGTGGCCGCCAGCTTGCCAGCAGCATGCTCTCCATCGGCAGCCAGCAGCCGATCCACCCTGCATATGTCGATGTCGCCGCGCTCCTGAAAGGAATGGTGGATGTCCTGGAGATTGCGGTCGGTACGCGCAACCAGATCAACCTTCGTCTTCAGGATGATCTGCCACGGCTGGCGCTGGACGCCGCCCTGTTTGAACAGTCCATCCTCAACCTATGCCTCAACTCAGCCGCAGCCATGCCCACCGGCGGCGTCATCATCATTGCGGCCGAGAAATCGGACAATGTTGTCGAGATTTCCGTGGAGGACAACGGACACGGCATGGATCAGGATGCGGTGGACCGCGCTTTCGAACCCTATTTCACCACGCGCGCCCAACAGGGCGGCACGGGACTTGGCCTCGCCATGGTCTACGGTTTCATGCGTCAAAGCGGCGGTGACGCCAAAATCACGTCGCAGCCCGGTTGTGGTGCGCGCGTATCGCTCACATTCCCGATCTTCGGCAAGCAGGACGATATGCCTGATGACGCGCGATAAAATGACGTGCTGTCATCGCAGGTAACGCTTACGTCAGTATCCCTCGAGGCAGGCACGGAAACAAAAAACCGCCATCGTGAGGATAGCGGTTGCAGCGGGGAATAAGATAAGTTTGATCGTCTTGCTGGAGCGGGCCCCCGGTGTTGCGGAGGTCCGCTCTTATCACTCGTACTGGTTATTTGCGGTAGGCAAGTCCACCCCAGATGCGGCCTTCATCTCTGTGGCGTCCGCCATGCACTGCACCGATATAAGCGGCAGCAGCGGAGACGAGTGCGGAGGCAGCCAGCAGGAACGCGGTCAGAATGCCGGCGATACGGGCTTTTTCAGCAGCATCGGCAGCCTTGTTCTTGGCGTCTTCCAACGCCTTCTGCGCTTCCGCCTTCACAGCCTCAACCTGCTTTTGCGCTTCATCTACCTTCTTCTGCGCTTCAGCTCTGATAGCCTGTACACGTTCAACCGTTTCGTTGACGCGTGCCTGGGCATCCGTCTGGCTGATGTTTGTACGGGCGGCAATCTGATTGGTGAGCCAAGTTTTATCGGCGTCGGAAATCTGGCCGGTTGCAAGCAGATTACCGAGAATACCGCTGATCTGCCGCTGAAAGTCACCGGCGCTTTGATCACCCGGCACGGCGGTGGCCGGAGTGTCGGTTCTCAGCAGCGTATCGGTGAAATAATCGACCGGATTGGTCTTCAAGCCCTGCGGAAGCATCTGCTCGATGCTGGGCGCAGCGGCCTGACCCGCACCTTGCGCGAGACCGCCTGCAGCACTGCCAGCGCCCGAGATGATGCCGCCCGCAAGCTGACCAGCACCCTGCATTGCTCCGCCAACGGCGGAACCCGTGGCCTCGACAGCGGTCTGCGCCACACTGCCCACGGCTTTCGCACCGCCGGACAACACGCCGAGAGCGAGGAACGCGGACACAACCGTTCCGAGACCCCAGACGACCAAACCATTGACGCCGTCACGAACGGTCAATTCGTTCCTGTCGGCAGCCCCGGCGGGGCGACGCATGCGGCCGGCAATGTAACCGCCCAGCATGTAGGAGCCCACCATCGAGAGGATGACGAAAAGCGCGGTGAGGATCAGCCATACGGTACTGACTTCGCCACCATTGTCGGCCGAAATGGAACTCAGTCCCAGACCACCCGCGAATGCGGTGAGGATCGCCATGGCGCCAGAGGAGATAACAGCACCGGCGAAAATGGCAGGCCAATCGACATAGCTGCGGTTAGGATTTGTTTCGATACCCGTTGGATCAACCATCAACGTAGCCCCAGCAATGAGAGAATGAACAGGACAACGACAACTAGACCGACTAGATAGATAATAGAATTCATGTGGTATCTCCTCCGAAAGGACGATCATCCTCCGCGTAGCGGATGATTATAGGCAGCGAGAAATGCGAGCTGATTGCTCTCTGCCCAAACTCGTCGCGCTCGAAAAAGTTTCATTACACGTCAATCTGGCGGAACGATTCTGCGAAAATGTCGGGAGACGATATCGTGGCGGAAATGCTTTTTCGCCGCGGAACGGACATTGGCTTAACGCAGGCCATGATGTCGACAGGCCGATTGCTGCCTGGAAACAGCCGGGCTCATCACACGTCAATCAGTCCTGAAATGTTGTTCCGGTACTTACCGTATCCGGCTCCAACCCCGCTTCGACCCGATTTTCCCCATCGGCCTGCCGGGGCAGAGGAAGCTCAAGCTGGATATTCTCCGTCTCGGGCAGGCTTGCGATGCCGTCACGAAGGGCAAGGTCTTCATAAGATGGCTTGAACGGCATCGAAATCTCCTATTTACGAGAAATAGCCGCCATCCGCTTCTGCAGGTAGCGGCCGTTTTATGCGATCAGCCCTTCACGAAGGCCAGCAGATCGGGGTTGATGACGTCCGCATGGGTCGTCAGCATGCCATGCGGATAGCCCTTGTAAACCTTCAGCGTGCCATTCTTCAGAAGTTTGACTGACAATTCGGCCGAATCTGCGATCGGCACGACCTGGTCGTCATCGCCGTGGAGAACGAGCGTCGGCACCGTGATCGCCTTGAGGTCTTCAGTCTGGTCGGTTTCCGAGAAGGCCTTGACCCCATCATAATGGGCCTTGGCACTGCCCATCATGCCCTGACGCCACCAGTTCCGGATGACACCGGGGTAGATTTTGGCATCCGGCCGGTTGAACCCGTAGAAGGGACCGGCCGGCACGTCGAGGAAGAACTGCGCGCGGTTCTCGGCCACGCCCTTGCGGAAGCTGTCGAAGACTTCGATCGGCAGGCCGCCGGGATTGGAAGGCGTCTTCAGCATCAGCGGCGGAACGGCGGAGACAAGCACGGCCTTGGCAACACGGCCCTGCGGCTGGCCGAATTTCGCGACATAACGTGCCACTTCACCGCCGCCGGTCGAGTGGCCGATATGAACCGCATTCCTGAGATCGAGATGTTCGGCAACGGCGGACGCGTCGGCGGCATAATGATCCATGTCGTGGCCGTCGCTCACCTGCTGCGAACGGCCGTGGCCGCGGCGATCATGCGCCACGACGCGGTAACCGTTCTGAACGAAAAACAGCATCTGCGCATCCCAGTCGTCGGAGGACAGCGGCCAGCCGTGATGGAACACGATCGGCTGGGCATCCTTCGGGCCCCAGTCCTTGAAATAGATTTCGACGCCGTCCTTGTTCTTTACGAATGATTCGGTCATTGGAAATGTTCCTTCGTTGCGGGATGGGATGGATTTTGAAAATGCAAGCGACGGCATGGCCATCGCAGTGGAAAGCGCGGCACCGGCCAGCAGGACATGCCGTCTGGAAATTGCGAGTTCGACAGGATTGTCGGTCATTTTGGTTTCCTGGCTGGCTTCAGCGCGCGCGACGGGTGGTTTCGAACAGGAACCAGGTGCGGCGTTCTGTCTCGTCGATCCAGTTTTCGATCAGGCTGGTAGTCGCGTGGTCATTGAGGTCGGAGGTGAGGTTGTGCGTCTGGCGCAGGATGGCGGTGAGTTGCTTGTTGTCTTCGCGCAGTTCGGCCAGCATATCCTCCGGCGTGACGAAATCGGCGTCGTTATCGAGGAGACGCTTGACGCGGGCGATATGACTGATGGAGCGGATGGTCGTGCCGCCGATCTTGCGCGCCCTTTCGGCGATGTCGTCGGTCATTGCAAAGATCTGGGCGCCCTGTTCGTCGAGCAGCGTGTGATAATCGCGGAAATGCGGGCCGGAAACATGCCAATGGAAATTCTTGGTCTTGATGTAGAGCGTGAAGACGTCCGCCAGCAGCGCGGTCAGCGCAGCGGAGATTTCGCGGCTCGCTTCAGTCGCGAGATCGGTCGGCGTTGCGAGTGGAAGCTTGCGGTTTTTGGCAGCTGTGGTCGTGTCCATGATCGTTCTCCTTCGGCAATCGACCGCTCGTTGTTGAGCGCCCCTGTTGCGGCTGTCTGATCGGCACCGAGAATAGGGAGAAGGATGGTCGAAGAGAAATCGGCTGCTGGTACAGTCCACCCGATACCTAAGTGTAGTTTCGGCAAGGCCTGGCCTGCGATAATTTCTGCCTGTCGCCCCGCCCCAGGGCGATTGGCTCGCAGAAGCCAGAAACTCCGGCGTCCCCTCCCCGGAGCCGCGGATCTCCCTCCCGATCCGCCAAGGCCGCCCCCGCCGCAGGAGGCGGCCTTTTTTTTCATTTTGGCCGCGGGAACGCAGGCAACCTATGCCTGAGTATTATGTTTACTCCTTCGCAGTTGCGTTAGCGTCATGACTATCGTCAATCCGCACAATCGAAGGAACCTCTGACATGGCAGAAGAACGGCCGGAAGGTATTGAAAAATACAATCACCCAGCCGGTGGCTGGGATGCATTGAAGGCCGTCGCGAAGACGCTCGCGCATCAGCAGATCATCGCGCAGGGCACCATGACGCTGCTCAAGGCCAATCAGCCCGAGGGTTTCGACTGTCCCGGCTGCGCCTGGCCCGATCCCCAACACACCTCATCCTTCGAGTTCTGCGAAAACGGCGCCAAGGCCATCACCTGGGAATCGACCGCGAAACGATCCGGGCCTGAGTTCTTCGCGCAGCATACGGTTTCCGAACTGTGGCAGTGGACGGATCACAAGCTGGAAGATGCCGGCCGGCTGACCCTTCCCCTGCATTACAACGCCGACAGCGATCGCTACGAGCCAATCGCCTGGCACGATGCCTTCCATCTGATCGCGCAGGAATTGAACAAGCTCGATAATCCCGACAAGGCGGAATTCTACACTTCCGGCCGGGCCTCCAACGAGGCTGCGTTTCTCTATCAGCTTTTCGTGCGCGCCTATGGGACGAACAATTTCCCTGACTGTTCCAACATGTGCCACGAGGCGACCAGCGTCGGGCTTCCGAAATCCATCGGCGTCGGCAAAGGCACGGTAACGCTGGAGGATTTTGATTATGCCGATGCGATCTTCAGCTTCGGCCACAATCCCGGCACCAACCATCCGCGGATGATGACGACGCTGCACAATGCCGCCAAACGCGGCGTGCCGATCGTCGTCTTCAATCCGCTGAAGGAACGGGCGCTGGAACGCTTCGCCGCACCACAGGACCCGATCGAAATGGCGACGCTGTCGTCGACGCCCATCGCCTCCGCCTATCATCAGCTCCGCACCGGCGGCGATCTCGCCGCCCTGAAGGGCATCATGAAGGCGGTGTTCGAACTGGATGCGGAAAACCTTGGTGCGGGTGGCGCCGGCGTGCTCGATCGAGCCTTCATCGAGGAACACACGGCCGGCCTCGAGGCGCTGCGTGCCGATATCGATGCGACCTCCTGGGACATCATCTCATCCGTCAGCGGACTGACGAAAGAGGCGCTTGAAAGCGCTGCCCGGATTTATGTGAAGGCCTCGAACGTCATCATCTGTTACGGCATGGGCATCACGCAGCACGCCAAGGGCACCGGCAATGTGCAGCAGATCGCAAACCTGCTCTTGCTGCGCGGCAATATGGGCCGCCCGGGCGCTGGCATAGCGCCCATTCGCGGCCATTCCAACGTGCAGGGAGACCGCACCGTCGGCATTACCGAAATCCCGAACAAGGCGCTGCTGGATGGCATGGAGCGCGCTTTCGGTTTTCGGCCGCCTGCGGAAAAGGGGCATAATGCCATCGAAGCCATCGAGGCGATCATTGCCGGGAAATCCCGGGCGCTCATCTGCCTTGGCGGAAATCTCGCCGTCGCCATGTCGGATACGGCCGCGACCTTCGAGGGCATGCGCAAACTCGATCTCGTCGTTCACATTGCGACAAAACTCAACCGCTCGCATCTTCTGACGGCCAGAACATCGCTGATCCTGCCGTGCTTCGGACGCACCGATCTCGATACGCAGGCCTCTGGCCCGCAGGCGGTGACCGTCGAAGATTCGATGTCGATGGTGCATGCCTCGCGCGGTTTCCTCAACCCGCCGGGAGAGCTTGTAAGATCGGAGCCAGCCATCATCGCCGCTATTGCCAAAGCGACCGTCGGTAACCGTTACGGAATTGACTGGGATTGGCTGATTGCCGATTACGACCGCGTCCGTGACAAGATCGAAGAGGTCTTTCCCGATTTCAGGGATTTCAACAGCCGGGTCCGCATGAAGGGCGGCTTTCGCCTCGATGTCGCAGCGTCCTATCGTCGGTGGAATACGGAAAGCGGCAAGGCCAATTTCCTCGTCGCCACGGGGCTTGAGGAAGATCCGCTCATCTCCAATCCTGACGCGCTCGTCCTGACCACGATCCGCAGCCACGACCAGTACAATACGACGATCTATGGCATGGATGACCGTTATCGCGGCGTCTTCGGGCGCAGGGACATTATTTTCATGAACCGGCACGACCTTGCCGAACGTGGTCTGAAGGACGGCGATCGCATCGACATTCACGGCATCGGCGCAGAAAGCGCGGATAGACACCTCGTGCAGGGTTTTACCGCCGTCGAATACAATATCCCAAAGGGTTCGGCGGCCGGTTATTATCCGGAGATGAATGCGGTGGTGGCGCTTGGCCATTATGATCGCCTGTCCGGAACGCCCTCCTACAAGGGTGTTCCGATCACCATAAGCCCGGCGGCGACCTGACGAACGCGGGACAGGCGCGCAAGGCAGCGATCGCTTCGCGCTTTTCTTTCCGCCGCCCCGTGTCAAATTCACGGAAACCTCACCACCAGCCATCTTGCATGGCTGTGGATGACCGGCCGTACATGCGGATTTTTCGATATATCGCCGCACCGTTTTCCCGCTATCCTGATGTTTCGACGACGGGGGCAACCAAGACCTATGTATAGGTCAGGTTGTGCTGAAAAACCCGTATTGTCTGCAAAAATCGCATCGGGGGAACAATGTCGATTGCGTCAAGGATGTTTCGTGCTCGCGAGCCGGAAGGCGGAACGCACCATCTGGCCTTTGGCCTTGGGGCGCTGGCGCTGGCGGCCGCGGTATTTTACGTCGATACCTATACCGACATAGAAGGCGCGATCGCGGTGCTCTATGTGATCACGATCCTTTTGGCCGCCCAGGCGATAACCCGGTCCGGACTGATCGCGATCTCCTGTATCTGCGCCATTCTTTCCCTGTTGTCCTATGGGGCAACGCATGCAGAGGACGCGGATTTCCAGTCGGCCCTTCGATTGGTCGTCGCCCTTGCAGCACTTGCCGTCACGACCATGCTGCTTCTGAAAACGGAAACCGCCCGACTGGCGATGTTGTCCGTCAACGCGGCGCTGAAGGAAAGCGAGGAGCGCTATCGCTCCATTTTCGACCGCACGCGCGTCGCACTCTGGGAGCGTGACTATTCGAAGCTTCACGCTCTGCTCATGGGCCTCAGGCAGCAGGGGATTACCGACATGCACGCCCATGCACGCGCCAATCCGGGTTTCACGCAACAATGTATCGATCTCATCACGGTCGTTGCTTCGAACGAAGCCGGTAAGGAAATGCTGGGCTACGACTCCTCGATCCGCGGTACCCTTCAGCAATCGGTCGTTTCCGCCTCCAGCAAGTTCGTTGATGTGTTGCAGGCGATCATGGACAACCGCCGTGTCTTCGAAGACAAGGTCGTGGTACGCACCGACAGCGGCGAAGACAAGCTTGTGCTGCTTTCCATCAGTTTCCCCGCGGAGGCGGCCTCCTTCAACCGGGTGGTGGTCAGCATGGTGGATGTCACTCAGCGCGAAATGGAGCTGAAGGCGCTGGCGGAAGCACAGGCGGAACTGACGAAGGCCTCCAAGGCGGCGGCTGTCGGCGCCATGTCCGCATCGCTCTCTCACGAATTGAACCAGCCGCTCGGTGCCATCATCGTCAATGCGCAGACATTGCTGCGGTGGCTCGATCGCGATCCGCCGGATCTCGCGGCCGCCCGCCGCTCGGCCGAACGCATGATCCGCGATGGCGAGCGCGCCAGTGACATCATCCAGAACACACGCAGCCTGCTCGCCCATACCAGCGGCAAGGTGGAAACCTTCGACCTCGATGAGTTCATCGATGAAACGCTCAGCCTTCTCGAACATGAGCTGGAGCGCAGCGGCACCACGGTCCATGTGGAAAATGAGGCCACGCCGCCGATAACGGCCGTCAGGATCGAATTGCAGCAGGTTCTCATCAACCTCCTCACCAATGCCATTCAGGCAATGGACGAGGCGGGTATCAGCAATCGCACCATCACGGTACGAAAAGAGCGCGAAGACGGGGATAATATTCAGATCGCGGTTGAGGACAGTGGCCCCGGCTTTCCCGCGCAGATGAAAGACAAGCTGTTTTCGCCGTTTTTCACGACGAAGGAGACGGGAATGGGCATGGGGCTTTCCATTTGCCGCACGACATTGGAAGCACGCGGCGGCAGGCTGACCGGTGACAATCATCCTCTCGGCGGGGCGGTCTTTACCATTTCCATGCCGATCAGCCAGGAGATGGAACATGTCTGAGCCACGCAAGACAACGAAGGAGCCGCTTTCACCCGTCGTTTTCATCGTCGATGACGATGTGTCGATGCGGGAGGCGCTTACCGATCTTTTCCGCTCCATGAAATTCGATGCCGAAGCTTTCGACAGCGCCGCCGCTTTCCTCGAAAAAGCTAATCTGAACCGGCACGGCTGCCTGCTGCTGGATGTGCGGCTTCCGGGCATAAGCGGCCTTGATTTCCAGGTGCAGCTGGAACGCGTCGGCAACAGGATGCCGATCATTTTCATGACCGGCTTCGGTGATATTCCGATGAGCGTGCGGGCGATGAAGGCGGGAGCCGTGGATTTTCTGACCAAGCCCTTCAAGGAACAGGACATTCTGGATGCCGTCGCGGCTGCGATGGAACGGGATGCGTCACGCCGCCGCGAAAGTGCCCAGAACGAGGCCGTCACCTCCCTTGCCGGACAACTGACGCCAAGGGAGCGTGAGGTCATGGGCGCCGTTGTCCGCGGCCTGATGAACAAACAGATCGCCTACGAACTCGGTATCAGCGAAGTTACCGTGAAGCTGCACCGGGGCAATGTGATGCGCAAAATGGAGGCAAGATCGGTGGCCGACCTTGTTCGGAAGGCGGAACTGATCGGCGAGAAGCTCCGACCACCTGTATCTTAGTATGGTATCTTTCAAACGGGCCTGAGCGCATAGAGAAAGAAAGAAACAGAAAAGGTCGCTCTCATTGCCCCCCGTTCCCGTCATTGCCGTCGTCGACGACGATCCCGCTATCCGCGAAGCCATGGATGATCTCATCATGTCCTTCGGTTACGAATGCCGCCTGTTTGCATCTGCCGAGCATTTTCTGGAGTCGCAGCAGCAGGCGGGCATCGACTGCATCGTCGTGGATGTGAAAATGCCCGGTCTGTCCGGCATAGAGTTGCAGAGCGAGCTGAACCGGCGTGGCAGCCATCCGCCGATGATATTCGTAACCTCCTACGAGGATGAACGCACCCGGAATGCGGCCCTGAGCGGCGGCGCTTTGGCTTTTCTTCGCAAGCCGGTCAATATCGGCAATCTGATCGGATGCCTGGAATCCGTTCTCGGCCAGCGGCCCTGACCGCAGCGTGACGCTCGGCCACCTGGCAATCGAGCAGTCGCCGCCTTTCCCAGACTGCGCAGACAGCCTTCCATCGCGCTGACCGCCCCCCTATCTCCATGAATATCCGTCACTATGTATGCCCCGACGCCTTGCCGTCCGGGCACGCATTGCCGTTGAGCGCATGACTTCCGGCGCGCATGTCTCCCGCCAACACCTTCCGCTATAAGAACTAGACCTCTGTATAGATGCCGGCGCCTCCACCTCGCCGTAGCCTTTGTTCCAGTCAAGCGCCTCCGTTCCGGACGGCCCTGGCAGCACCATCACCGTTTTGTGGAGCAGGGCATGACCTCCATCAGTCAGAATGCAGACGAGCGCCAACCTCGTCATCTCAAGGTCGCAGCGGTGTTGGCACTGGGTGCGATTGCAGTGCTCGGTGGCAATGCTCTCCTGATCAGGAATACCGAACCGGCGCTTGCGGCCTCCGAGGACGTCGCATCGGCCAGCGCCTTCCGCATCCTCACGCCGCAGACGATCGACAGGCTGGCCGGACTTTCCGCCCCTGCGGCGACCGGTGGCAATGCGACCGGAGGCGTGGCTGTTCCGGCCGCGGACAAGACGTCCTGCGTCGCCACCCGTGCCGCCCGGAAAACGGACCGGCATGACACGCTCGATCCCAAAGCCTTCTGCCAGCTGCAGCACCGCCTCTTTAATGCCGAGCTGATCGACCGCATCGCCGTGCTCCAGCTCGCATCACAACCCCGCTTTATCGACACCTCGTCCCAACTCGCCATGAACAAGGAGTTCTGAAATGGAAACGTTGACCAGACGCGCAGTCCTCGCAATCGGCGCCGTCGGCGGCACCGCCCTTGCCGCCAGCACGGCCGGAGCAGCATCTTTCGGCAATCCCGATCAGCCAGCCGAAGGAGCAATCAATGCCAATGCCGCAGGGCTCAGCGACCCCGGCCCGAAAAACCCCGCGATCAACGACCAGTTTCCATCATTCCAGAGCCCGCCGGCGACCGATGTCGGCGACATGCAGCTTTTCTGGGCGTCGTTCAACAATGCCGCCAAACGTATCCAGAACGGCGGCTGGGCCCGTCAGGTGACCAAGTCGGACTTCGCGATTTCGGATGCCGTCTCCGGCGTCAACATGCGGCTGGGACCGGGGGGCATTCGTGAGATGCACTGGCACCGGGCCGCCGAATGGGCGATCATGACCAATGGCCGCTGCCGCATCACCGTGCTCGATCCGCAGGGTCGCGCTTATGTGCAGGATGTCGAGGCCGGTGATCTCTGGTATTTTCCGGCCGGTTATCCCCATTCGCTGCAGGGACTTGGTCCTGACGGGTGCGAATTCGTCATCGTGTTCGACGAAGGCGACCAGTCCGAATACGGCACCCTGCTGTTGACCGACTGGCTGGCGCATACCTCCCCCGAACTGCTGGCCAAGAATTTCGGCGTCGCACAGGATGTGTTCCGCAACATTCCGCTGCAGAACCTCTGGATATTCCAGGGCAAGGAGCCGGGTCCACTGTCCAAGGATCAGGAAGCGGTTGCCGGCACCGGTCTTCCGCCTTTTCCCTTCACCTACAAACTTGCGGCATCAAAACCGCTGAAGGAAAATGCTGCCGGCGTCATTCGCCTTGCGGACAGCAGCGCCTTTACCGTGTCCAAAACCATTGCCGCCGCCATTGAAACGATCAAGCCGGGCGGCGTGCGCGAAATGCACTGGCATCCCAATGCGGACGAATGGCAATACTGGATCAAGGGTGAAGGCCGGATGACCGTGTTCGACGCGGGTCCACGCAGCCAGACCGCCGATTTCCGCGCCGGCGATATTGGTTACGTGAAAAGGAGCCAGGGCCACATCATCGAAAATACCGGAAAGACCGATCTGCAATTCGTCGCGGTCTTCAAGGCTGCCGAATACCAGGAGGTTAGCCTGTCGTCCTGGCTGACGCACACCCCGCCGGCGCTGGTCGCCCAGCACCTGAATGTCAGCATTGAGGATGTGGCGAAATTTCCCGCCAACCAGCCGGCGATCATGCCGGGCTGAACATTTTGTTCCTCTATTGACCGGCGTTTCGGCACGTCCAATCCGCCGGTCGTTCCTCATCCCAACAATGCTCCACGCGCCAATATCCATATCAAAAGACAGGAACGGGCCATGAAACCATTGACAATCCGCATCGCCGGCGGCTCGCTTGCCGGTCTCTTCACGGCGATATTGCTTCAGGAGGATGGGCACGATGTGAGAGTTTACGAACGCTCATCGTCCGGCCTCGCCGGGCGCGGTGCAGGACTGGTGCCGCAGCAGGACTTGTTCAAGGTTCTCGGTCAGATCGGCTGCGAAGACGTCGCCCATGTCAGTGTGGTCGCCAGGGAGCGCATCTACCTCGATGCCGGTGGCCGCGTCGCCCAGCGCCAAAACACGCCGCAGATGCAGGTTTCCTGGGACTACCTCTTTGAGCGCGTGTCCTCCCGTCTCTTGGCGGACACCTATCGTCTCGGACACCATGTCGAAGCGGTTCGGGAAGAACCGGAGGGAGTTTCGTTGTCCTTCGCCGATGGCACGGAGGAGCGCGCTGATCTGGTGATCGGCGCGGATGGTCTGGGTTCGGCGATCCGCAGCGCCGTCAACCACCGCTCGGAGAACACCTATGCCGGTTATGTCGCCTGGCGCGGGCTGGTCCCTGAAACAAACCTGCCTGCCGATGCGGCCCTGCTGCTGGACCGCTTCGCCTTCTACATCGCGCCGGGAATTCACGTTCTGGGCTATCTGGTGCCCGGGCCACGCGGCGAGACCCAGCAGGGACAGCGCCGCTATAACTGGGTCTGGTATCGTCCGACAACGGCGGAAGAGCTTGCCCGAACCTTCACCGGCCGCGACGGCAGGCATTTCGAACATTCCTTGCCCCGCGGCGAACTCTCCGAAAGCCGCCGCGCGCAATTGCGCGAAGACGCCTTTTCGTTTCTGCCGCCGCAATTGGCGCTCGCGGTGGAGGCGGAGGAAACGCCATCCATCCAGGGAATTTTTGATTACGAGGCGGAACAGATGGTGTCGCGGCGTATCGCGCTGGTCGGAGACGCCGCCTTTGTTGTTCGTCCCCACACCGCAATGGGCGTTTCCAAGGCCGCGGGCGACGCGATGGCGCTGCGCGATGCCCTGCGGCAAACGGAGGATCTGCCCAGCGCCCTTTCGCGATATCAGAGAACCCGCCTGCCGGTGGGCAAATCAATTGCCGCCTATGGACGACGCCTTGCCGAAACCGCGATGTAAACACGGGTCAAAAATCAGCAACGCTGCCGCCTTGCGTCACTCCACCTTTGCGCTACGCTTGTGCAGGGAATTCTCAATGGAGGGACTGAGGCATGTGCAATACCTGCGTGATCGAGAACGTGAAACGAAACATGCTGTCACGACGCCTGCTGTTCAAGGGCGCCGTGGCGGGAGCGACGGCAATGGCGGCGGGCGGCCTGGCGGCCCCGGTCTTGGCGCAATCAGCGAGACAGGTGATCGACCTCACCCATAGCTATGACTCTACCTTTCCCACATTCGATGGCAAACCGGGCATAGAATTTGAGTGGGCGGCAGAGATTGCCAAAGACGGCTATCAGCTCCACAAGCTCACCATCTATGAACATACCGGCACGCATATCGATGCACCGTTCCACTTCAGTGCCAACGGCGCGAGCGTCGACCAGCTGGAACCGCAGAAACTCGTCGCACCGCTGGTCATCATCGACATCACCGACCGCGCCAAAGAGGATGCCAATTCCACCGTCGAGGCCGAAGACATCGAGCGCTGGATCTCAGCGAATGGCGACATACCGGCAGGTGCGATCGTGGCTTTGCGCTCCGGCTGGGCGACGAAGGTGAAGAGCCCCTCATTCCGCAATGACGACGCCGGAAAATTCGCCTTCCCCGGTTTCGGCAAATCCGCGACCGACCTGCTGCTCGAGCGCGACACGGTGGCCATCGGCGTTGACACGCTGTCGCTGGACCCGGGCAATTCGGCAGATTTTGCGGTTCACAATTCCTGGCTTCCGGCGGGGCGCTACGGGATCGAAGGCCTGAACAACCTTGAGGCTCTGCCGGTCAAGGGCGCGACCATCATCGTCGGCGCACCAAAGCATAGCGGTGGAACGGGTGGGCCGGCGCGCATTCTGGCTCTGGTCTGAGGCCGCCCACTTTGCAAGAGCAACCTGCCGCCGCCGGCGCATGAACTCCGACTGAATAGTCTCTTCAGCTTCCGTTCTAATGGGACCGTCTAGAACAAAGACGTTCAACCGCGGTCCCATCCGCCTGAGGAGACAGTCATGATCCGGAAGTCTTTCATTGCAAGTGCACTCGTTGCTCTCGTTGGCCTCTCTGCTGCGGCGCCCGCCATGGCCAATGATGTGCGCATCGAACAATATGGCTGGTCCAACTCTGCCGGCGGCGCGCAGGAAGGGTATGGCAACCGAATCCGCACCTACCAGAACGGCGGTTACAACCGGATCGTCGGCCACCAGTATGGTCGTCACAACCTTTCGGCTGTCGGTCAGGAAGGGCATGACAATTACGGTTCCACCACCCAGAACGGCAACCGCAACGTGGCCGGCATCGGCCAGTTCGGCTCCAACCACACCACCATCCTGACCCAGGACGGCAATGGCAACATTGCTGCAGGCGTTCAGGTCGGCCGCGGTTGCAGCGCCAATGTAAGCCAGGGCGGCAACGACAATGTCGCGGCCTTCGTGCAGGCCTGCCCGTAACGACATTGCCATGACGTGAAACGATCGAGATCGAGTACCAGATCATCAGGGAGACGTGCCATGCCCCATAATGTCAGAAACCCGCGCCGCCTGGCGGCAATCCTTGCACTGGCCCTGCTTCCTGTCGGCGCCCTTGCGGCCATATCGACCGCGAAGGAACCGGCCGATGGGCGGTTCTGCGAGATCAAGGCAACACCGCAGGCGGGCATGGTGAGACTGGAGGCCGTCGCCAAGGGTGATACCGGTGCTGGCGGGACTTACTCTTTTCACGTCGAAAAATCCGGCGGCAGCGGCAGTTCCGTCATCAGCCAGGGTGGAGACCTCAACGCCGCCGCCGGACGGTCGCAGCTGCTAAGCTCGGTGACGCTCGATGCGAAGGGAGCCCGCTACAAGGCGGTGCTCGATCTCGTGATCGACGGGAAGAGCTTCACTTGCACGAAGCAGATTGGCGGCGATTAAGTCGCCGCACACTATCAATTTTCACCTGAGAGGGCGCCGTTTCTGGCGCCCTTTTCTTTTGCGCGCGCCGAGTGACTGAACGCGATGTGAATGGGTAATTCCGGTCGGGTTCAGTTGCCGGATGCGATTATGGATCATCGGCAAGGCGCTGACAGATGGAGATAAGAATGGCCCGCAACATATTGAAACTTCTCACCGTCACCCTGCTTGTCGGTGGCCTGACGCCGCTCGGATTCGCAGCACCTGCCCATGCCGGCGGCCGCATCTCCTTCGACCTTGCACCCGGCAATAATGCCGATGGCGACCTGCTTTCGACCGGGCTGCGAGCCTATTCGCTTTACCGCAACTTCAAGGATGCCAACATAAAGCAGCTCGGCCGCGGCAATGCGGCGGGCATCGCCCAGAATGGCGGCGGCAATCTCGGCTTCATCCGGCAGCGCGGCAACGGCCATTCCGCGACGCTGCAGCAGAACGGCAACAACAATGCCTATGGCATTTTCCAGTATGGGCGGAATACGGGCACCAATGTGGTGCAGGATGGCGACAATGGCAGTGGCCTGACCTTCAGTTACGGCTGGTAAGGGCGAAAGGCGGCCCGCCGTTATTCGACAAGCCCTTTGCCTGCATCAGTCAAGCTTTCGCAGAAAAGCGGCAGCCTTTGCCCTCAGGTCATGGCGCACATCCTCGCTCATCCTGGCCCAGGTGGCGTAGGGTTGCGCTAGGCGATGGTTGGATTTCAGCTTTTCCCTGTTGCGGGCGAGGAAGTCCCAATAAAGTGCATTGAACGGACAGGCATTGTCTCCCAGACGCTCCTTCGGATCGTAGCGACAGGTATCGCAATAATCGGACATCCGGTTGATGTAATTTCCGCTGGCTGCATACGGCTTCGTTCCAAGAAAGCCGCCATCGGCGAACTGGCTCATGCCGATCACATTGGGCAGTTCCACCCATTCATAGGCGTCCGCATAGACCTCGAGATACCACCGATGCACCGCCTTTGGATCGATGCCGGCGAGCAGCGCGAAATTTCCTGTTATCATCAGGCGCTGGATGTGATGGGCATAGGCATTCTCGATGGTTTCCGTGATAACCTTAGCCATGCAGTTCATGTGGGTCTTGCCCGTCCAGTAGAAAACCGGAAGCGATCTGTCGTTTTCGAAAAAATTGCTGTCGACATAGTCCGGCCCGGCAAGCCAATAGATGCCACGCATATATTCCCGCCAGCCGATGATCTGACGAATGAACCCTTCGACGGCATTGAGCGGCGCTCCGCCTTCATGATAGGCCCGCTCCGCAGCCTTGCAGACATCAAGGGCGTCCAGCAGGCCGCAATTGATATAAAATGACAGAAGCGAGTGGTTCAGGTTGGGGTCATCCTGCAGCATGGCATCCTGCGTGGCGCCGAAGTTGCACAGGAAATCGTCGATGAAGGCACTCAGCGCCCGCTCTGCATCGGTGCGGGTGACCGCAAAACCGAAATTTTCAAGTTTGCCGAAATTGTCCGGAAACAGTCGCTCGACGGTGTCGATGACCTCTTTTGTTATCTTGTCCGGCGCAAAGACAGGATGTTTAGGTCTCAAAAGATCCGGCCTCGCGGGTTGGCGGTTCTCCGCATCAAAATTCCAGCGCCCGCCGACAGGCTGCTCACCATTCATCAACAAGCCGGTCTTGCGTCGCATTTCCCTGTAGAAATATTCCATCGTCAGGCTTTTTCGGCCCGCAGCCCAGTTCCGGAACTCGCCGTGACTGGACAGGAAGCGCCGGTCGGAGCGGATGTCCACCTGGATGCCAAAGGCTCCGGCAAAGCCATCCATCTCTGACCTGACCCGCCATTCCCCGGGTTCGGTCACGCAGATCCTCGAAGGCGTGAGGTCATCTATTGCCCGCTTCACCTCACCGGTAAACGAGCCCGCATTGTCGGCATCGTCAATTCGCGTGTAACGGACCCGGTAGCCCTCGCCTCGCAATTCCTCGGCAAAGTGGCGCATGGCGGAAAAGATGAAGGCGATCTTTTTCTTGTGATGGCCGACATAGCTTGCCTCCGCCATCACCTCGCAAAGCACGATTGTATCCTGCTTCTTGTCGACGCCATCGAGCGCGGCGATTGAAGGCGACAATTGATCGCCCAGGATCAACACCAGCTGAGACACCGAGAACCTCCTTCAAACCGGACACAAACCTCAACCGGGCGACCTCATGAACCGGGGGGCCATTCTGACTTCAGAACGGCATAGATGAACTCGTCGCCCCATGTCCCGTTGAACCGGTCATTCTCGATCAAATGGGCTTCCTTTCGCAGGCCGAGACGTTCGACAACGCCGATCGATCCATGATTGAGGGCATCCAGCCGCGCAAAAATGCGATGATATCCGAGCGTGTCAAAGCCGAGCGTTATCATGGCCCTCACCGCTTCCGTGGCATAGCCTTTCCCCGAAACCACCGGATTGAAAATGTAACCCACCTCGGCCTGCAGAGCCGCCGCGCTGGCGATTTTAAGAAGGACCTCCCCGGCAAGCGCTCCATCCTCAGCGCGGATGACGGCAAGTCGCAGCGTATCTCCTTCCTTCTCGAAAGAGGCCGAGAGCAGGCCGGAAAACTGCGCCTTCATTGCTTCCGCCGATGGCGGTGCGGAGTACAGGAACCGATAGACGTCGTCGCGCCTGTGGTAGTCCCCATACGCCGCCAGATCCGCGGACTGAAACCTGCGAAGGATCAGCCGGTCGGTCACTATAGGGAGTGAGATATCAGTCATCATCGTAGCGCCTTTTCATCAATCACCGACATCTGGTGGCGCGTCCTCGAAATCACAAGTCATCACACCTCTATTGGAAAGGAAAACCCGGCTTTTACGCGGTCCATCACAACCATGGTCTTGAAACCCTTGATATCGTGGTTTTCGTAGAAGAACCGGCGGGTGAAAACCTCGTAGTCTTCCATGTCCTTGGCCGTGATCACCAGAATGAAATCAGCATCACCAGTGACATAATATCCGATCATGACCTCGCGCGTCGTCCGGATCGCCGCTTTGAAGCGATCGACGATGTCGGCCCGCTCGCGCTCAAGCGAGACGAGTACGATCATGGTGATGCCGCGTCCCACGGCCTTTGGCGAAACGATGGCGACATCCGCCTCGATGATGCCTTCCTCGCGCAGTCGCTTCAAACGCCGCTGACAGGCCGTTGGCGACAAATTGACGATCTGCGCCAGTTCTTCCGAGGTCAGGCGATTGTTTTTCTGGACGGCGTCAAGCAACGCCCTATCAGCTCTATCAAGCGTAATCATGCCGAATTCCTGCGCTTTGCGATGGAAACAAGCATTATTTCGGCGTTAAAACGCATAAAAATGCCGTCTTGCGATCATGCAGCGCCGCTAGGCTGATGGCAAATAAAAAGGGAGCATTTTTATGAAAGGCATCGCAAGCGCTGCGTTGAAAAACCTGCATCGACGCGATTTGATCGAAGACCGTGCGTTTGTGAATGGGGCATGGGTGGAGCGCGATCAGATGTTCGCCATCGTTGATCCCGCGGGAGGCGATCACCTCGCCGACGTGGCGTCCTGCACGCTCAATGATGTCGATTTTGCGATAGACGCAGCCAGCAAGGCTTTCGCCGGCTGGCGCGATATGCTGCCTGTTGATCGCGGCGACATTTTGCGCAACTGGAGTGCGCGCATGCGGGAGAATGCGCATGACCTCGCCACGATCATCAGCGCCGAACAGGGCAAACCGCTGGCGGAATCACGCGGCGAAATCGCCTACGCCGCCAATTTCCTCGACTGGTTCGCGAGTGAGGGGGAGCGATCTTACGGCGAAACAATTCCAACCCATCTGAAGGGCAGCAATCTTTCCGTGCGGATGCAGCCGATCGGCGTTACCGTCGCCATCACGCCATGGAACTTTCCCTCAGCGATGATAGCGCGCAAGGCCGGTGCTGCACTTGCTGCCGGCTGTACGATGATCGTCAAACCTGCTCCCGAAACACCTCTGTCAGCGCTGGCGCTGGCAAGACTTGCCGAAGAGTCCGGCGTACCACCTGGCGTATTGCAAGTTCTGCCGGGAGAAGCCGCACCCCTTGCGCGCCGCCTTCTGGAAAATACCGAGGTGCGGGCATTTTCCTTTACGGGTTCGACCGAGGTGGGACGAATTCTTCTGACGCAATCTGCGGCGACGGTGAAAAAAGCATCCTTGGAGCTTGGAGGGCACGCACCCTTCATCGTCTTCGCAGATGCAGATCTCACAGAGGCCGTCAAAGGCTGTCTGGGCGCAAAATTCGCCACTTCCGGGCAGGACTGTCTTGCGGCAAACCGCATCTATGTGCAGCGCAGCCTTTATCCGCGATTTGTTGAGCGGTTTGCCGAGGCGACGTCCAGGCTGACTGTTGGTCATGGCCTCGAAACCGGTGTCGATATCGGCCCCATGACGCGGCCGTCCGTCGCCGAAAAGTGCCGCCAGCAGGTTGCCCAGGCGCTGTCGGCGGGTGCACGGCTCGTCTGCGGCGGACAGGACAGTCCGCTCGGCGGCAACTTCGTCACCCCCACCGTGCTTGCCGATGTTACCGACGACATGCTGATCGCCCGCGAAGAAACCTTCGGCCCGGTGGCCGCCATCTTGCCGTTCGATGACGAGGCGGAGGTGATCCGCCGCGCCAATGCAACAGAGATGGGACTGGCGGCCTATCTCTACACCAACGATCTCGGCCGGGCGATGCGCCTGACCGACCAGCTCGAATACGGCATGGTTGCCGTCAACACGCCGAAATTCACCGGAGCGCCCATTCCATTCGGCGGCTGGAAACAATCAGGCCTTGGCCGCGAGGGCTCGCGTCATGGCCTCATGGAATATCTCGAACCCAAATATGTCTGCTTCGGCAATCTGGCTGCCTGAAAGGATCTCACCTATGACCATCGACATCAAAAATATCGCGGAAATGGATCGAAACGCCGTTCTGCATCCCTTCACGCAGCTCAAGGATTTTGCCAGCGGTAAACTCGGCGAACCCACCATCGTTGAAACCGGCAAGGGCATCCGCATTCAGGACGCGCACGGCAAGCAATTGATCGATGGATTTGCCGGTCTTTATTGCGTCAATGTCGGTTATGGCCGCACCGAGGTAGCTGAGGCGATTTCGCGACAGGCCTACCGCCTCGCCTATTATCATTCCTACGCCGCTCACACGACGGATGAACTGGCCATCCTTTCCGACCGCCTCGTCAGGATGGCACCGGGCAAAATGAGCAAGGTGTTCTACGGCATGTCGGGGTCCGACGCCAACGAGACGCAGGCCAAACTCGTCTGGTATTACAACAATCTGCGTGGCAAGCCGCAGAAGAAGAAGATCATCTCCCGCGAGAGGGGATATCACGGCTGCAGCGTCGTCGCCGGCTCGATGACAGGCATGAGTTTTTATCACGACCACATGGACCTTCCACGGGTCGGCATCCTCCATACCGGCGTTCCGCATCACTATTGGGGCGCGGAAGCCGGTGAAACCGAACTGGAATTCTCAAAACGACGCGCCGCCGAACTGGAAGCCCTCATTCTGCGCGAAGGACCGGACACGATCGGAGCATTCATCGCCGAGCCGGTGCTTGGAACGGGCGGTATCACACCGCCGCCGGAAGGTTACTGGCCAGCCATCCAGGAGGTTCTCAAAAAATACGATGTGCTGTTGATTGCGGATGAGGTTATTACCGGCTTCGGCCGCACGGGTTCCATGTTTGGTTCACAGCATTACGGCATCGAACCGGATCTGATCACCGTCGCTAAAGGCCTGACCTCGGCCTATTTCCCGCTTTCCGGCGCCATCGTAGGGGAGAAAGTCTACACGGTGATGGAGGACGGCGCGGATCGCGTCGGCGCCTTCTCCCACGGCTACACCTATTCCGGCCATCCTATCGGCGCGGCGGCGGCAAACGCCGTGCTCGACATCGTCGAAAAGGAAGACCTGCCGGGCAACGCACAGGCCGTTGGCAGCTATTTCCAGGAACAGCTGAAGGCGAAGTTCGCCCAGCTTCCTATCGTCGGCGAGGTGCGCGGTGTGGGACTGATGGGCGCTATCGAGTTCGTCGCTGATCGGGAAAAGAAGACCCGTTTTGCCCCTCATCTGACGGTCGGCGCACGCGTTTCAAAGGCGGCGCGCAACGGCGGCCTCATTGCGCGCGCCATGCCGCACGGCGATATTCTCGGCTTTGCACCGCCGCTCGTCACAACGAAGGCGGAGGTGGACGAAATCATCGCCATCGCGGAAGCCGCCGTGCGCACCGTCATGGACGATCTGGTCCAGGCCGGCGAGAAAATCTGATCGGCAGCTCCAGTTTTCAACTATCGCAAATGCTGCTCATTTCCACGGCAACTGCGCCTCTTTACGGCGCAGTTGCCATCTGCGCTGCATAAGGCTTCATCTTTTCGCAGAAGCATGCATAATGTCATGAAATTACCTTCGTCGAAAACGAGACAATTTCATGCGTCGTCAAGCCAATTCACCCAGCCCAGATCCAGTTTCCACAACGAGACCGGTGGCATGGCGGCCGACGCTGGCCAAGCAGAAAGGCGAAACGAAACATTCCGCACTGACGGAACGCATTATTGCCGATATCGACGCCGGCGTTTTGAAGCCGATGGACCGCATGCCGACGCACCGCGATCTCGCCCGCGAACTCGGCCTTTCTGTTCAGACGGTCAGCCTTTCCTACAAGGAGGCGGAGCGGCTCGGTTATCTCAGCGGCGAAATCGGCCGCGGAACCTTCGTGAAGACGCGGGTGACGGAGCGGGCAGGCCGCATGATGCTCGATCACAGCCCCACCGAGGTGCTCGATCTCTCCATCATCCGCGGCGTTTATCTCGATGACCATGAAAATGCCTCTCGCACCATTCTGCGCGAGATGGCCGATAGTGACAATTCTGGCTTCATGCGCCCCTGCCGGCCGGTCGCGGGCCTCGACAGCCATCGCGAAACGGCCAGAACATGGCTTGGCATGATGGGCGTGACGGCCGGTGCGGAACGCATTCTTGTCACCAATGGCGCGGCGCACGGCATTTTTCTCGCTCTGAGCTGCATTATCCGCTCTAACGACGTGGTTCTCTGCGAAAACCTCACGGACCACGGCATTATCGGCCTGTCTAATATCCTCGGCTTCAGCCTCAAGGGCCTGCCCACGGATGAAGAGGGCATTTTGCCTGACGCGCTGGAGGCCGCCTGCGCAGCTGGAGGCGTGCGCGCTCTGGTGCTCATCCCAACCCTTAACAATCCGACCGGGCATGTGTCGGGCGCGGCGCGAAGGCAGGCCATCGCCACGATCGCCGAGCGGTACGGCATTTTTATCATTGAGGACGAAGTCTACCGTCCGATGATCGAGGATGATCTGCCATCCATCACAGAAATGCTACCTGACCTAGGCTTCTTCGTCACCAGCTTCACCAAGACAGTGCTGACCGGACTGCGCGTCGGTTATCTCGTCGTGCCACCCGCCTATTCCATCCGCGCCGCCTCCATCCTGCGGGTGTCGAGCTGGAGCGGAACCTATCTTACCGCCGAAATCGCAACGCGTTGGGTCGAAAACGGCACCGCACGGCGGCTGCTGGATGTCCAGCGCACCGAAGCGCGTGCGCGGCAAAAAATTGCCGTGGACATATTGGGCGACCATATAGGCTCGACCCACCCCCTCTCCTTCTGCGCCTGGCTGACGGTTCCGCCACGCTGGACGGAGGATGGTCTGGTGCGCGCGCTCACGAACCAGAATGTCGCGGTAACCCCATCAGAACCCTTTATTGCCGGTCCGGGCCATGGTGGCGGCATTCGCATATGCCTGGGCGGCCGCCTCAATCATGCAAGCCTCGCCAGGGCCTTGACCACCGTGCGGCAGACATTCGAGCAATTGCCACCGGTTTACGACATAGGTTCGATCGGTTGAGGTAAAGCCTCAAAATCATTGAATCATTACAATATAATAATTGACATGATTTTATTTCGCTCTCAACATGACAATCATGAAGAGCGAAAACCTGTCCATATCCGCCGATAAAAACCAGCTTCCGGTCTCGCTGGCCGCGATAGAGCGGGCGGCAACGCGGCTTTCGGGACAGGTGGAGCGCACGCCGCTGGTTCGCTCGGAGTTTCTCTCCGAACGCTGCGGTCATCCTGTTCATCTCAAACTTGAAACCCTTCAGCCTATCGGCGCCTTCAAACTGCGCGGCGCGATGAACGCGATCCTCTCGCTTGACGATGCGGTGCGACGGCGTGGCCTAGTCACCGCCTCGACGGGCAACCATGGTCGGGCCGTTGCTTACGCCGCCGCCAAACTCGGCATTCCCGCCACGATCTGCATGTCGGCGCTGGTGCCGGCAAACAAGGTTGAGGCGATCCGCATGCTTGGCGCGGAAATCCGGATTGTCGGCAGATCACAGGATGATGCGCAGGAGGAAGTGGAGCGCCTGACAAAAAACCGAGGCCTGACCGCGATCCCACCTTTCGATCATGCTGACGTCGTGGCCGGCCAGGGCACTATCGGCCTCGAGGTCGTTGAAGACATGCCTGAACTGGCGACAATTCTCGTTCCTCTATCGGGCGGTGGCCTTGCGGGCGGTATCGCCGTTGCGGTGAAGGCGCTGAAGCCAAGGGCGCGGGTTATCGGCATTTCCATGGAACGAGGTGCGGCCATGCATGCGTCAGTGAAAGCCGGCCGCCCCGTCTCGGTTTGCGAGGAAGAAACGCTGGCGGATTCGCTTGGCGGCGGGATTGGACTGGCAAACCGCGTGACCTTTGCACTTTGCAAGACACTTCTCGATGAGATCGTGCTGGTCTCCGAAGATGAAATCGCGACCGGCATCTGCCATGCATCCCGCGAGGAAGACCTGAGAGTGGAAGGCGCGGGCGCCGTTGGCTTCGCAGCAATCCTCGCCGGCAAGATCGCGGTGAGCGGCCCTGCCGCCATCATCGTATCGGGCGGGAATATCGATCCGGCGGTCCACAAGACGATCATCGACGGGGGAGTCGCATGAGCCAAATCAACATCCTAACCGAAAAAGATCTGCGCGCTGTCGTGAAGCTCGACCTCTCCGCGATCGATTGTGTCGAGCGGGCCTTTTCGGCGCTTGCTACGGAGGCTGTCGCCATGCCGCCGATCCTGCGGCTCGATATCCCTGAGTTTCGTGGCGAGGTGGATGTGAAGACGGCCTATGTGCCTGGTTTCGACGGATTCGCCATCAAGGTCAGCCCGGGTTTCTTCGACAATCCCAAGCTCGGTCTGCCGAGCCTGAACGGGCTGATGATCCTCTTCAGCGCCAGGACCGGACTAGTGGACGCCATGCTTCTCGACAACGGTTATCTTACCGATGTGCGCACCGCTGCAGCCGGTGCAGTCGCAGCACGGCATCTCGCCCGCGAGGACGCTTCCGTCGCAGCGATTTTCGGGGCGGGCATGCAGGCGCGTCTGCAGCTTGAAGCCCTGACGCTGGCGCGCCCAATCAGATCAGCGCGGATTTGGGCCCGGAACCATGACCGGGCCGAGAAGCTGGCCAGCGATTTCGCCAGAGAGCACGGTATCGACGTTATCGCGATGACCGATCCCCGAGCCGCTCTGCAAGGAGCCGACATCATCGTCACCACGACACCGGCCGAGACGCCGATCCTGCTCGCCGACTGGCTGGAAGAAGGCCAGCATCTGACGGCCATGGGATCGGATGCCGAACACAAAAACGAGATCGATCCGGCCGTGTTTGCCAAAGCGCGCTATGTCGCGGACCGGCTGTCGCAGACCCGCATTCTCGGTGAACTACATCATGCCATCGCCGCAGGTCGTGTCGCGCCGGATCAGCCCTTTCCGGAGCTTGGAGCCATCATCGCCGGCAAGGCGCAGGGCCGACGCTCGAACGACGACATCACCTTTGCCGATCTGACCGGCACCGGCGTGCAGGACACCGCCATCGCCAATCTCGCCTTTACCCGCGCGAAAGACGCCGGCAGCGGCCAAATCATCGAAAACACTGTAAAAATGGGAGACGCAGCGTGAGCGTAACGCTGAACTTTACACGCGAGGAATATGCCGCGCGCCTGTCCAAAACCCGCGATGCCATGGAAAAGGCCGGTATCGACCTGCTTGTCGTCACCGACCCATCCAACATGCATTGGCTGACGGGTTATGACGGCTGGTCTTTCTATGTCCACCAATGCGTGCTGGTGCCGCCGGAAGGCGAGCCTATCTGGTATGGCCGCAAGCAGGATGCCAATGGCGCCAAGCGCACCGCCTACCTCGCCCATGACAACATCATCGGTTATCCGGACCACTACGTTCAATCGACCGAACGGCACCCGATGGATCTGTTGTCGCAGATCGTCGATGACCGGGGCTGGTCAGGCCTGCCGATCGGCGTCGAAATGGACAATTATTATTTCTCGGCTGCTGCCTTCGCATCCTTGCAGAAACACCTGCCGAACGCCCGCTTCAAGGATGCCGCCGGTCTCGTAAACTGGCAGCGCGCCGTCAAAAGCCCGACCGAACTCGACTATATGCGCAAGGCCGGCAAGATCGTCGAACTGATGCACAAGCGTATCGTTGACGTGGTAGAGCCGGGCATGCGCAAATGCGATCTCGTTGCCGAAATCTACGATGCCGGCATTCGTGGCACCGCGGAATTCGGCGGGGATTATCCCGCGATCGTTCCACTGCTCCCATCGGGCGCCGATGCTTCTGCGCCGCATCTGACATGGGACGACAAGCCGATGCGCTTGGGCGAAGGCACCTTCTTTGAAATCGCCGGCGCTTATCGCCGTTATCATTGTCCGCTCTCTCGTACCGTCTTTCTCGGCAAACCGACGCAGGCGTTCCTTGATGCGGAGAAGGCGACGCTCGAGGGGATGGAGGCCGGTCTTGCGGCTGCCAAACCCGGCAATACCTGCGAAGATATCGCCAACGGGTTTTTCGCGGTGCTGAAAAAATACGGAATCATCAAGGACAACCGCACCGGTTATCCAATCGGCCTCTCTTATCCGCCGGACTGGGGCGAGCGCACCATGAGCCTGCGCCCCGGGGACCGCACGGAACTGAAGCCCGGCATGACGTTCCACTTCATGACCGGTCTGTGGCTGGAAGACATGGGGCTCGAAATCACCGAGAGCATTGCCATCACCGAAACGGGTGTCGAATGCCTCTCCAACGTGCCTCGGCAACTGTTCGTGAAAGGCTGAGAGATGTTAAACATCGCGCTACGCCCCTCACCTATCACGCCGACGGTCGATTTTGACAGGAAAGGCGTACAGCACGGTCATCTGCGGCTGCCATACAGCCGCGATGACAGTGCATGGGGGTCGGTGATGATCCCGATATGCGTCATCGCCAACGGCGACGGGCCGACAGCCCTTTTGACCGGCGCCAATCACGGCGACGAATATGAGGGGCCGGCCGCACTTTTCGAACTTGCCTACACACTCGATCCAGCTGACGTCAGCGGGCGTATCATCATCGTGCCAGCGCTCAACTATCCGGCCTTTCGCGCAGGAACACGCACCTCGCCGATCGACCGCGGGAACCTCAATCGCAGCTTTCCCGGTCGGCCCGACGGTTCCGTGACAGAGAAGATCGCCGATTACGTGACCCGTCATCTGTTACCGCTTGCGGATATCGTTCTTGATTTTCATTCAGGTGGCAGGACGCTTGATTTCCTGCCTTACGCTGCCGCTCATGAATTACCGGACAAGACACAGGAAGCCCGGTGTTTCGAGGCGGTGGCAGCTTTTGCTGCCCCCTATTCCATGAAGATGCTGGAGATTGACGCCGTCGGCATGCTGGACACGACAGCCGAGGAACTGGGAAAGGTCTTTGTCACCACCGAGCTTGGCGGCGCGGGCACGGCCAGCGCAAAATCGATCGACATCGCCCGCAAAGGTACCATCAACCTGCTGCGCCACGCCGGCATCCTGACCGGCACCCCGGTGCCGGCGCCGAGCCGCTGGCTGGACATGCCCTCCAGCGACTGTTTCACCTTTGCCGAAGATGACGGGCTCGTCGCCTTCGTCCGCGATCTGGGAGACGCGGTCACGGCGGGTGAAACCATCGCCAGGGTCTACCCCGTTGGAAAAACCGGTCTTGCGCCGGTCGAATACCGTGCCTCCATCAGCGGCGTGCTCGCAGCGCGTCACGTTCCCGGCCTCATCAAGGCCGGCGACTGCCTTTCCGTCATCGCCACGGTCACGGAGAATACCTAGCCAGAAGAATGACGTGAGATCCGAAAACGGACCACGCAACCCAACCAGAGGAGTTAGAACATGAACATGACCAAACTCGCCGGGCTTTCCGCCCTCGCCCTTATCATCGGTGTGACTTCGGCCAGCGCACTCACCCTTGAGGAGGTGAAGAAGCAAGGCTACATCCGCGCAGCGACCGCCAATGAAGTGCCCTATTCCTACATGCAGCCCGACGGCACCTCCGCAGGCATCGGCCCCGATGTCGCCAATGCGGTTCTGAAATCGATGGGCATCGAGGAGGTGAACTGGACGGTGACGCCATTCGGCACGCTGATCCCGGGGCTAAAGGCGCGTCGCTTCGATTTCGCAGCAGCCGAACAGAACATTTCGCCCGAGCGCTGCAAGCAGGTGGCCTTCACTGAACCGAACTCGTCCTATGGCGAAGGTCTGCTGGTGAAGAAAGGCAATCCGAAAAAGCTGACCACCTATGCCGATATCGCCAAGGATCCTGCATTGAAGGTCGCCGTCGTATCCGGCGCCAACAATGTCGATTTCCTGCGCGCCGTCGGCGTCAAGGAAGAGCAGATTGTCTTCATCCCGGCGAATGCAGATGCCATCCCCACTGTCCAGAGTCGCGCCGACGCTTACGCAGCCACGGAGCTGACGGTGTCGGAACTGGCCAAGGGCCAAGCCAATGTCGAGCAGGTGAAGCCCTTCGTTGATCCCGTCGTGAAGGATGCGCCTGTGCGCAATTACGGCGGTTTCGCTTTCCGGCCGGAGGACAAGGAATTGCGTGATGCCTTCAACACCGCGCTCGTCGAATTCCGCAAGACCGACGACTACAAGAAAATCCTCGCGAAATACGGCCTCTCCGAACAGAGTATCGCGGCCGCGGCCGAAAAGAAGGTCGCCGATCTCTGCGCCGGAAAATGACGTCCGCCGGCGCCCGGGCAAAACCGGGCGCCGATTACCAGGAACTCGGGAACACTCCAGATGGACATGACCGCTTACCTGCCGATGTTGTGGCAAGGCGCCGTCGTCACCATGACGATAACGCTTGCAGCCCTCGTTGTCGGCACGGTACTCGCCTTTTTCTTCGGCATTCTGCGCGTCGAGGGTGGACCAATCCTTTCGACTGTCGCGCTGTGCTATACGGAAGTGTTTCGCGGCACCTCGCTGCTGGTCCAGCTTTTCTGGTTCTATTACGCGCTGCCGCTCATCGGTCTGAGTTTTGATCCGGTCACCACCGGCGTCATGGTGCTCGCCGCCCATGCGGGTGGGTATGGCGCCGAGATCGTGCGCGGTGCATTGTCTTCCGTTTCGGTGCAGCAGCTGGAAGCAGCACGAGCGCTGAACTTCACGCGGATGCAGACGCTGTTTCGCATTTCCTTGCCGCAGGCGGTCGTCGAAATGATGCCGGCCTTCGGCAATCTGGCCATCGAAACGCTGAAGCTCTCCTCGCTCGTCTCGCTGATTTCGATTGCCGACCTCACCTTCGCGGCGCAGTCGATCCGCAACCTGACGCTCGATAGCACCAGCATCTATTCGATTACGCTGCTCTGTTATTTCGCGATGTCGCTGATCCTGATGGTCATCATCCGGGTGATCGAACATGTCGTGCGGCGCGGCAATGTCTTTCCGCGCACCCGCCATTCGTAAGGATATTCAGTCATGATGTATGGTTACGAATGGGACACGACCACCTGGATCACCTACACAACCTCGATCCTGCCCATCATTCTGATCGGCCTGACCGTAACGCTGAAAGCAGCCGCCGCCGGTTTTGCCATCGCGCTTGTTCTGGGGCTGGTTTTTGCGCTGCTACGCCGCAGCCGGGTGAAGTTGATTTCCTGGCCGACCGCGGTGGTTGTCGAATTCCTTCGCGATACGCCGCTTCTGGTGCAGCTTTTCTTCCTCTATTACGTGCTTCCGGAATTCGGCATCGTTCTGCCGGCGTTTCTCACCGGTGCGCTGGCGCTCGGCCTGCAATATGCCGCCTATACCTCCGAGGTCTATCGCGGTGGCATGGAGGCGGTGCATCACGGCCAGTGGGAAGCGGCGACGGCGCTTAATCTCACGCGCATGCAGACCTATCGGGACATCATCATCCCGCAGGCCATCCCGCGCATCGTCCCGGCCATGGGCAACTATCTTGTCGCCATGATCAAGGAAACGCCGGTGCTTTCCGTCGTCACGGTTCTCGAGATGATGGGGCTGGCAAATATGATCGGCGAGCGCACCTTCGAATATCTGGTGCCACTGACGCTTGTCGGTCTGATCTTCCTTCTCCTGACCATAATCTGCTCGGCAGGCCTCAGCCGCCTGCAAAGGGCGCTTCCAAAAGCAGGAATACCGTTGCGATGACAAACAACACCAATCAGCCGCTGATCGAATTTTCCGATGTCACGAAGCGTTTCGGCATTTTGACGGTCCTCGACCAATTCAATTTCAGCGTTGCAAAAGGCGAGAAAGTCACCCTTATCGGTCCTTCCGGCTCCGGAAAATCCACGGTTCTGCGCATTCTCATGACGCTGGAACCGTTCCAGGAGGGACAGCTGAAGCTCGCGGATATCTCCTACCATCAGCCCGGCGGTAAAGGCCCCTTCCAAGCCTCGGAAAAACACCTTCGCCAGATCCGTAACCACGTCGGCATGGTTTTTCAGAGCTTTAACCTCTTCCCCCATATGACCGTGCTGCGCAACATTGTGGAGGCGCCGGTGCGTGTGCTGGGCATTGCCCGTGCGGAGGCAGAAGCACGGGCAATCGAACTCCTGAACATGGTCGGCCTGGCCGACAAGAAGGATCACTTTCCAGTGCAGCTTTCCGGCGGCCAGCAGCAGCGTGTCGCTATTGCGCGCTCACTTGCCATGCGCCCACGTGTCCTGCTTTTTGACGAGCCGACCTCGGCCCTCGATCCGCAACTGGTGGGCGAAGTGCTTTCCGTCATCCGCGATCTTGCCCATGAGCACGATCTGACGATGCTTCTCGTCACCCACGAAATGCGATTTGCCCGCGAGGTTTCCGATCGAGTGTGCTTCTTCGACAAGGGCCGCATCTGCGAACAGGGGAAACCGGACGAGATTTTTGGCCAGCCAAAGGAAGAACGGACACGCGAGTTTCTGTCGTCTGTTTTACGGTGAGTTTACAGCCTTCGCAGCTCACGGCGCTTATTCACTAAGGGTCGCCAGAACGTCGCCATGACGGCTGAGCACGATTGACTGTCTGGATCCCGGCCCAGACTGAGTGTCGTCGGCGGGCTGCATCACCCACCACGCGCCAGGATAGTCGTCACGAATATGCCGGGAATTCAAGCGGATTTCCGTGCCGGGCGGAGAACGCTCCGTCCCGACCATTTTTTCTTCAGACAGCCTCGCCCTCCTGATTTCATAGAGGTTTCGCTCGCCATCAAGCGCAAGTGTCACGTCCTCGAGATCGAAATCATCTATGTGGACGATCTGGCCTTCCGGCGTATCGAGAACCCATTTATCTGAATCGACAAAGCCATCGGTATAGACATTGCCGGTGGAGGAACGCAGGGACGTACCCTTCGGCAAGCTGATGCCATCGACGACATTGCCATCGGCGAGAATGCATGTACTGAAAGCGGATATGCCGCCATCCGGTTTCAGGTCAAATTCCACGGGCTGTTTCGCATCACAACGCCAGCCGCTCTGGGTGGTCACACCCTGCCCGGTTATCCGCATATTGTCAGGGGTAAAGCCGATCGTCTCGTAATTCTCGTTGGTTTTGATCGAGATATAACGGGCGATCTCCACGGCATCGATATCCGCAACAGACACAGGATGCGGAAAGAGGGCGCGACGGAAGGACTCTGGTGTATCGGCGACCGACAGTTCGAGTTTCGTGCCTTTGGGCATATCGATCTGGCCAAGGCGCGTCGGCTCCGCGAGTTCCGGGCGATAACTTGCCGCCCTCTCTTTTTCATAGGCATGCATCTGGATGTAAAAATCGCCGATCTGCCACAGGGTGAAGAGTGCGACAGCGGTTACCAGCCCATAGGGCACGACCATCGGGCGCGTCCAGCGTCCTGCCGCATATCGAATGAGAAGCCCCAGTGTCCACACCGCCCAGACGAAGGTCGTCGCGAGAAGGAAGGCAAGGAAAAGCAGCGCTTCGACGGATGGCAGTGCGATAGGGATCATGAAACCAGCGGCCTTGGGCGGATCGTCTTGATCCTGAAGAGACACTGGAGCTTTAGCCGCAAGCGATGGCCAGTTCAACTCGCAGATGATGGCAGTGCCGAACCGGGCGACGGCAGATGGCGGCCGCCCGGTGAGGATATTATCGCAAATCAGCCACCAAGAACGAAGCGGGAGAATGCCAGCGCATTGCGGGCATCTTCATCCATTTTCGCGATGTCGGCGCCACCGCTCAGGTCGCGCCACACCTTGATATCCGAGCCGATGGTGCCGCCTGTCTTGACGAAAGGCTCCATGATTACCGCGCCGGTGTAGTTGATATCACGCAGCGCAAGGCCGATTTCGTGCCACGGCATTCTGCCCTTGCCCGGTACGCGGCGATTGCTTTCACCGGTATGGAAGTGCCCCAGAAGCGGGCCGGCCGTGCGGATGGCGTCACCGAAACTGTCTTCCTCGATGTTCATGTGGAAGGTATCCAGCATGACTTTCACATTGTTCTTGCCGACATCCTTCACAAAAGCGACGCCTTCCGCCGCCGTGTTGAGGACGTGGTTTTCAAAGCGGTTGAGGACTTCGATGCACAGGTTGATGCCGAGATCATTGGCGAAATCGGCAATGCCGTTGATACCCTCGACGCCGCGCGCATAATCGCCTGCCTTGTCGACGGGCTGCGAATAATCGATTGGCCAATAGGAATGCAATGCGCCGCCGATGGTGTGGATATCGAGCTTGGCGACGTTCGAAAGGGTTCTTTCAAAGAACGCCTTGCCGGCCGCACGCACCGCAGCATCTTCCGACGACAGGTTCTTGGTTTTCGACGGACCGATGCCGGCGGTGAGGATGATGCCGTTATCCTTCGCGCTCTTCCTGATGGTCGCGAGTTCGGCGTCGCTGTATTCGTTGATATGGTGGGCGGCGACTTCGATGATGTCGAAACCGAGCTTGGCGACCTTCTCGATATAGGGACCGAACTTGGCGCTCCACTCATGTTCCCAGTAAGAATAATAGATGCCGTGTTTCATGGGTGTCTCTTTCGCTTTTCTGTTTCGCTTGACTTTGAATAGGGAGGCGCAGTCGTTCAGGCGGGCTCAGGACGCGGCGCCTCTTCCCGGATTTCTGACGCGAAGATCAGGCTCCGCGCTTGTGGACGTGATGAAGCGGCCATTGGGAAGATCGTTCTCCTCCACCTTCCTGATGATCTCGTCCTCGCCGAGACCGAAACCAAGCCATCGGTCCCGCAGCCGCGCGCGCAGATCATCCTCGTCGACATCAACGAAGACAGTGAGATCGAAGATCGGTTTCAGACGATCCCATGGCGTCTCTCTGGCGAGGAGATAATTGCCCTCGCAGACGATGATATCGACGGATTGCGGGATCAGCCGACCGCCGGCGCGGGCGATCTCGATGGCGCGATCGAAGACCGGAACGGCGACCACATCGTCCTGATTGGCTTTCAGACGCTCAAGCATATGGCGCAGGCCGTGCGCGTCAAAGGTATCGATAGCGCCCTTGAAGGCACGGCGGTTCATCGCCTCAAGCACGGCATCGTCATAATGAAAACCATCCATCGGAAAAAGTGCCGCGGACACGCCTTCGCCTGCGAGTGCATCGACCACACGTTCGGCGAGGGTTGATTTTCCCGATCCGGGGGCGCCGGCAATGGCAATCATCACGCGCCGGTCATTCGAACCCGCGAAGCACTTCCGCGCGAGGCCAGCAATTTCACCGGCATTATCGTCAATTTTACTCAAGATGCTCCTCGCCTCGAAAAGTGGTTATCGCGACCGGCTACTCGAAAATCCGGTACTGATTTGCCTTGTCGCGTAGAAAGGCCAGCCCCTTCTCCAGGGACTCCTCAGTGTTGGCCGCGACGGGCCGCCACGTCGAAATCGCGCCCGCCATCTCCACCGGCATCGCGGCAAAGCCCTCAAGCGCAAGGACGCCGTTGAACCTTATGGCTGCAAGCGCCGAAAACACCTCGTCCCAGGCGACGTTGCCGAAACCCGGCGTGCCGCGGTCGCTTTCCGACATATGCATATATTTCAGATGGTTGCGGGCAGCGATGATGCCATTGGCAATGCCCTTTTCTTCCATGTTCATATGGAATGTATCGAGATGGATGAAGATGTTGTCAGCACCGATGCGCTCCACCAGCGCCACCGCCTGTTCGGCGGAGTTGAGCAGATGGTTTTCGTAACGGTTGACGGTCTCGATGCCGAATTGCAGGCCGAGCGTTTTTGCGTGGCCGGCGGCTTCGGAGAGCGCCCTTGTCAGATTGTCATATTCACCCCGCGTCGGCGGAAAACCGGTGCGCTCATTGGTTCCGCCATAGGTGACGCCCGTCAGCGCCTTCGCCCCCATGGCGGCAGCTTTGCCCAGCGCCGCCTTAAGATGCTCGACAGCGGCTTGCGGACGGACCGAAGCCCAGGCCGGTTCCGGCAGCACGAGCGAACAGACGGCACTGAGATGGTGCTGTTCCAGCAGGCTGCGCGTGTGTTCCGCATCGACGGAGGCGATATCGACAAGCGGGATTTCGATGAAATCCTGTCCGTAGCTGGCTGCACCGGCAATCGCGCGGGCGGCATTTTGATGGTCCCATTGCAGAGACCACATCATTGCGTGAACACCGAGGCCTTTCACGTCATACCTTCTTTCTGAGAGATGCGAAGTAGCTGGAGAACAGCCCACGCGCCGCCATGACGACGATCATCAGCACGCCCCAGAGCGCGGTCGCCAGATGCTGGTTGGCGCCGAGAAGATTGAGGCCCGACGACAGGAGCTGCAGGACGATAAGCGCGACGAAGACGGGAAGCACCCGGCCGAAACCACCGAACGGATTGATGCCACCGAGAAAGGCCGCCAGCACCGTGATCAGCAGGTAGGATTCCCCATGGCCGACGCGGACGGAGTTGAAACGGGCCAGCATGATGATGCCGGCTACTGCGCACATCAGACCCGAAAGCGTATAAACGAGCACCTGGATCTTGCGGGTGTTGAGACCAGAATAACGTGCGGCCTCAATGTTCGAGCCGATCATAAGAAGACCAAAGCCGAGCTTGGTGCGCGTTAGCAGCACATGCCAGATGCCGACGCAGACGATGAAAATCAGAAGCGGGATCGGCAGACCGAGAAGCGTGCCATGACCGAGCGGCGCCATATAGGCTGGAAAACCGGAGACATCGCCGCCACGGGTGAGAAACTCGCCCAGTCCGCGCAGGAAGATCATCATCGACAGCGTCACCAGAATGGGGTGCGCGCGGGTGTAGGCGATCGCCGCTCCCGTCATCGCCCCGGCGGCTCCGCCGGTGACAAGGGCGGCAAGGCACGCAAACAGGAATGCGCTCGGCGGCGCATCCACCCCGCCATGGGCCTGCAGCACCCAGGCTGCGGCGAGCCCCGACAGATTGGCGGCGAAGGTGACGGAAAGGTTGATCCCGCCCGTCAGCAGCGGCAGCAGCATCGCGAGTGTCAGCAGGCCAAGTTCCGGCAGCTGGAAAGCGACTGAGCCGAATGTTGCAAGCGACAGAAAGTTGTCCGCAAAGGTTCCGAAGATGAGCATGACGGCGATGAGGGCAATCACCGGGCCTGCCATGTCGGCCCCGAAGATCGCGTTGAATTTCCGGATGAGACTGTTCATCGCTGGGCGCTCCCCTTTTTCGCGGATGTGCGAAGCGCACTCGGCAGAAGCTTGTCGAACCGGGTGGAAGACAGCGTGATGGCGACGAGAATGATGGCGCCGACGATCATCTTGAAGGCAAAGGGAGAAACCCCCATCAGGTTGAGGCCGTTCTGGGTAATCGAAACCATCAGCACGCCAAGCACGCAGCCGATGACGGAGCCCTTGCCGCCGCCAAGTCGCGCACCGCCAAGCACGGTGGCAGCAAGCACATCCAGCTCGCGGCCATAAAGCGCGTTCGGCACCACCTCCTGCGCGTAATGCGCCTGCATGAGCCCGGCTATACCCGCCATCAGGCCAAGCCAGCCGAAAGAAATGTAATGCATCGCGCCGATATTGATGCCGAAGCGGCGTGCGCCCTCGGGGTTGTCACCGAAGGCATAAAGCTTGCGCCCGACGGTGGTGCGCGAAATCATGAACCAGGTAGCGACACAGCAGAGGATCATGACGACGACCGGCAGCGTCAGCTCGACCCAGGAACCATCGGGCATTTCGCGCTCGTAAAACACCACACGCGTCGAGAGCCATTCCGGCAGATCGTAGATCGACACACCCTTGGTGAAGAACATCAACAACCCGAAGAAGATGTTGAAGGTGGAGATGGTCGCGACGATGGAAATGATGTTGAGCCGCCAGACGAGGAAGGCGTTGACGAAACCGAGGCTGAGGCCAACGGCACCGGCGATGATGAAACCTTCCGCCCAGTTGCCGCCGCCGAGCGCATTGAGCGCCAGCACCGTCACATATTGCACGACGGAGGCCGCGACAGCGAAGGAGATGTCGATGCCGCCGGAGATCAGCACGACGAGCAGACCGACCGCGAAGATGATGTTGACCGCCGAGACATTCAGCACATCGAAGGCGTTTGATATCGTGAGGAAGCGGTCGGTGGCGAAAGAAAGCCCCGTGCAGAGCAGCACCATGACGACAAGCAGGGTGAATTCGGTCGTATGTCCGAGGATGAGCCTACGCATAGATGGCGGCCTCCAGTTCGGTCAGCGACAGGCGTCGCGGATCATAGGTGGCGTGGAACCGGCCTTCGACCATGTGGATGACCCTGTCTGTATTAAAATAAACTTCCGGCGCCTCATCGGAGATGACGATGATCGACAGGCCCTCTGCGGCGAGCTTGCGGACGATTTCAAAGATGCCGGCGCGGGCGCCGACGTCGACACCCACGGTCGGCGCATCGAGGATGAGAATTTTCGGCCCGATCGCCAGCCATTTGGCAATCGCCACGCGCTGCTGGTTGCCGCCAGAGAGCGTGCGGATCGGATCTTCCGGCAGGCCGATCTTGACGCCGAGCGCTGAAATCCAGCGGGAAACGACATCCGCCTTTTTCGACGTGGAGATAAGACCGCCACTCAACAACTTATCAAGGGAGGCCATGACGAGATTGTCGGCAATCGACTGCGGCTGGTTCAGACCGAGCGACAGCCGGTCTTCGGAGAGATAGGCGACACCAACCCGGATCGCATCCCGGTTGGAATGGAAATCCACCTTCTTTCCATCGATAAGGACTTCACCCGATTGCGGCCGGTGCATGCCGAACAGCGTCAGGGCAAGTTCGGTTCGGCCCGCGCCGAGAAGACCGGTGATCCCCAACGTCTCCCCGCGCCGCAGATCGAAGGAAACATCCTCGAACTCGCCGGCCCGTGTCAGGCCTCGCACCGAGAGAACCACGGGCTTGTCGTCGTGATCGGCGGCAATGACGGCGCTATCGAAGTTGCGGCCGGTCATCAACTCGGTCACGCGAGACTGGGTCATGCCTTCGACCGGGAAAACGCCGACAAGCGATCCATCCCGCAAAACGGTGATGCGATCCGATATCTCAAGCACTTCCGCCAGACGATGCGAAACGAACACGACAGCGACACCTGACGCCGAGAGGTTGCGGACGATATCGATGAGGTAATCGGTCTCCGACTGCGTCAGAGATGCGGTGGGTTCATCCATAAAAACGAGACGGGCTTCGCCAACCAGCGCACGGGCAATCGCCACGATCTGGCGTTGGGCAATCGGCAGTTCCTTGAGCGGCCTGTCGAGATCGAACGAGACACCGAGCCGTGCCAGCGCCTTTTCGGCGGCATTTTTGATAGCGCGCTTGTCGACCAGCCCAAATCTGCCGTTCACCGCATATTGGAAACCGATATTTTCGGCCACCGTCATCTCATCGAACAGCGCCAGATCCTGCCAGATCACCTGAATGCCCAGCGATTGCGCAAGTGTCGGGGTCATAGCAGCGATGGGTTTGCCATCGAAATAGAGTTCCGCATCGCTCTCCGGCTTATAGACACCGGTGATGACCTTGATCACGGTGCTTTTGCCGCAGCCGTTTTCGCCGGCAAGGCAATGCACTTCACCCGGATTGACCTCGAAGGAAACACCCTTCAGGGCGCGTACGCCACCGAAGGTGACCTTGACATTTTTAAGGGACAGGAGCGGTTCTGCGCTCATGATGGCGTATCTCTCCTTTCGCCGCGAAAGCATCGCAGACGTGGCGCTCGGCATAAATTTCGGATGGACGTCGCGCGGGCATCTCTTCCCGCGCGACGCCTTCGGCCTTGGGGAGGATCAGAGGCCCATGGAAACGAGCTTGTCGATGCTTTCCTTGTCGATCTTCAAGAGCTGGTCGACGACGATGGTGTTACCCTTGGGATCGATGGTGCCGAGACCTTCGATAGTGTCGCCGGCCTTGGGTGTTTCGCCCTTGGCGATACGGTCGGCGAGCGTGATGAAGACCTCACCCGCCTGCTTCGGGTTCCACATGAAGCCGCCCGTCAGCGCGCCTGACTTGATGAGCTTGGCGCCCTGTCCCGGCGAGAACGGTCCGATGACGAACACCTTGCCATCCTTGCGGCGCTCTTCAACCGCACGTCCCGCACCGATCGGTCCCTGCGAACCAAAGGCGAGGAAGCCCTTGAGGTCGGCATTGGCCGACATCAGGTCAAGCGCGGTCGAACGGCTCTTGTCGAGGTCTTCCGCAACCCCGTAGCGGTCGCCGACAAGTTTCATATCTGGGTAATTGGCCTTGATATAGGCAATGGCGGCATCGGCCCAGGCATTGTGAAGCGGAACCGTCAGCGAACCGACGAAGACGGCATAAGAACCCTTGCCGCCCATCTTTTCTCCCAGCAGCTTGCCATGCGCTTCACCGAAGCCCTTGGCGGACGCCAGCTCAAAATCCCAATCGGCGCCAAGCTGCTCCGGGGATTCATGGGTGATGACCTTGATACCGGCGGCCTGGGCTTTTTTCAGCACGGGTTCCAGCACCTTCGCATCATTGGGCACCACGCCGATGAAATCGACCTTCTGGGCGATCAGGTCTTCGATCGCGCGCACCTGCAGGGCCGGGTCGGCACTGGTGGGGCCGACCATGAAACCGTCGACGCCGAGTTTGTTGCTCTGCTCCTTGATGCCGGCCTCCATGGCGTTGAACCACGGAATGCCGCCGATCTTGACGACGACGCCCACCTTCGGCCCTTCGGCAAAGGCTGCGGATGAGAGCAACGCCAGCGACAGACCAACCGCCGCAGCAATAATTTTCTTCATTGATGTTCCTCCTCAAAAATTCGGCAAACGAAATCCGCCCGCAGCCCGTTTTTCCCGGACGCGTTCAAAATCTCTCATCTCGCTTATTCGAGACTCTCCCTTGCCACTCCCATAGCAACCACCATGCACAATCGATATTGCCAATCTGCACAATCGATGGTGCAATAACCATATCATGAAGCGCCCTTCCGTCAAGGGGATGCGTGCTCTAATAATCGGAATCAGTTGGGGAGATCACAGTGACGGGCATAAGTTCAAAAAAAGCCACCATTTATGACTTGTCGATATTATCAGGCGCTTCCGCCTCGACGGTCAGTGCGGTGTTGAACGGATCATGGCGCAAGCGGCGTATCTCGGAAGAAACCGCAGACAAGATACTCTCGCTCGCCAAGGCTCAGCGCTACACCACCAACCTGCAGGCGCGCGGCCTTAGAAGTTCGAAATCCGGCCTCGTTGGGCTTTTGGTGCCGGTTTATGACAACCGGTTCTTTTCATCGATGGCGCAAACCTTCGAGGGTCAGGCCCGCAAACGCGGCCTGTCGCCCATGGTCGTTTCCGGCCGGCGCGACCCCGAAGAAGAACGACGCACCGTCGAGACGCTGATCGCCTATTCGATCGATGCCCTCTTCATCGCCGGCGTGACCGATCCCGATGGCGTTCACCAGGTCTGCGCGCGCGCGGCCCTTCCGCATGTGAACATCGACCTACCCGGCAAATTTGCGTCCTCGGTAATTTCCAACAACAGGCACGGCGCGGAAATTTTGACGGCAGCGATCCTTGCGCACGCGGCAAAAGGCGGCTCGCTCGGCCCTGACGATGTCATCCTGTTCGGCGGCCATGACGACCACGCCAGCCGCGAACGTATTGATGGTTTTCATGCAGCGAAAGCCGATTATTTCGGCGTTGAGGGCGGTGACGATATCGAAATCACCGGCTATTCGCCGCATATGACGGAAATGGCTTTCGAACGTTTCTTCGGCCGCAGGGGCCGCCTGCCCCGCTGTTTCTTCGTCAATTCTTCGATCAATTTCGAGGGGCTGCTGCGTTTCATGGGGCGTCATGACGGCGAGGCATTCGGCGACATCGTCGTCGGCTGCTTCGACTATGATCCTTTCGCGTCTTTTCTTCCCTTCCCCGTCTACATGATCAAACCAGATATCGCGCAGATGCTCGAAAAAGGCTTCGAACTGCTGGAAGAAAACCGGACGGAGCCCGAAGTCACCATCATCGAACCGCAGCTCATCCCCCCACGAACCGCCCTTGAGGGGCCGCTGGACGACATATGGGACCCGGTTGCATTGCGGCGTATGGCGAAGTGAAACACCCCGCGAAAGTGCCGAAATCTCCACTTGACCTCAACCGCGCTTGACGTCGTACCGATTTGCAACAGGCATCACCATTGCAACGGAATAACGATGATTGAAAAGCTCATGAAGGTGTTGGAAAGCGGTAGGGACAGCCCCGTCTTGCGCTTTTCCCTCGCGAAGGCCCTGATGGACACGCGGCAATTCGAAGACGCCGCGCAACATCTGCAGGAGGCCATCAGGCAGAATCCCGACTATTCGGCGGTCTGGGCGGCACTCGGTGAATGCCGCGAGCGGCTGGGAGATCACGAGGGCGCCGCCGCGGCCTGGATAGAAGGCGTGGCAGTGGCCATCCGGCGGGGCGACATCCAGGCGAAAAGGCAGATGGAGGTCCGGTTTCGACGTTTGCAGACGCGCAGCCTGAGTGCCAGTTGATGGCAGCGGAAGTTCAGTCGTTCCCTTCTGCCAAAAAATAGACGGAATATTGGCCATGTTCCATAAAACTGGTTATGATCGCCGGAAAAATCACGGGAGGCGGCTGTCTAGAGCCGGTGGTTTATGGGTTTTTCGGATCATATCAAGGAAATCGAGACCGTCGGCCAGGGCAGAAATACCGGCCGGGATGCGGTGGTGCTGGAATCCTGGCGGCGTTGCCTCGACACCTACCAGCTTGATCCGACGAAGGCGCGTGAAGCGGTCATCGTCTCCGAGACACGTCTTCGCGAGCATCGCCAGCAGGCGGAAGACCTCTTGCACATCGCCCGCTCCGGCCTGGAGCGGCTTTACCGGCAGGTGGCGGAGCAGAATTACGTCCTCCTCCTTTCCGATCGGCAGGGCGTGACGGTGGAGTTCCTGGGCGATCCCTCCTTCAACAACAATCTGCGCAAGGCTGGGCTTTATCTTGGCTCGGAATGGTCTGAACCCCGCGCCGGCACCTGCGCCGTCGGCGCCTGCATCGCAACCGGTGAATCACTCACCATCCACCAGACCGATCATTTCGACGTGACGCACACGCCGCTTTCCTGCACCGCAGCACCGATCTACGATACGCAGGGTGCACTGACCGCCGTGCTGGATATTTCACTGCTCAGTTCACCGATCCTGAAGACGAGCCAGAACATGGCCCGCCATCTGGTCTCTTCCACCGTGCGGAGGATCGAGCTTGCCAATCTGATGGCCAGCAGCCGGCATGACCTCGTTCTGCGCTTTGCAGGCGCGCCCGAATTTCTGGATGTCGACCCGGAAGCGGCCCTGTCGGTCGACGGTTCCGGCCGCATCACGGGCATGACGCACGCCGCCGCCCGCCTTCTCGCCGCATCGCGGGGGCTCGACTGGCGCATGCCCGAGCGTCTTCTCGGACAGCGGGTGGAGGAGTTTTTCGAAGCCGGTTTGGATGAGCTTGCCTCCCTCACCCGCTCCAGCCTGCCGCAGGACAGGCGCATCGTCGTTAGAGACGGGACCGTGCTTTATGCGCACGCGATCGAACCGCAGCAGCGCAGGTCGAGCGTTCCGCTTGCCCGCTCGAAACCGCAGCCGGTAACGGAGAGGATCGGCGGTGACGGCCCGGCGGTTCGAAATCTCAGGCGGAAAGTGGAGAAACTCTCGCCTGCAAGACTGCCGATCCTGCTGCAGGGCCAGACCGGCACCGGCAAGGAACATCTCGCCCGCATCATTCACGATGCCAGCGGCGTTTCCGGCCGCTTCGTCGCCGTCAATTGCGCTGCCATTCCCGAACAGCTGATCGAAAGTGAACTGTTCGGTTATCTGCCGGGCGCCTTCACCGGTGCCTTGGCGAAAGGGCGCAAAGGGCTGGTGGAAGAGGCGCAGGGTGGAACGCTTTTCCTTGACGAAATCGGTGACATGCCGTTTGCGGCGCAAAGCCGGCTTTTGCGCGTTCTGGCGGAAGGCGAGGTTCTGCCGGTCGGTGGTTCCACCCCGCAGAAGGTGGATTTCAGGGTGATTTCGGCATCTCACCGTCCCCTGAACGACATGGTGCGAACAGGTGCATTCCGCGAAGATCTCTATTACCGGCTGAACGCGGCGGTCCTGACGCTGCCGGCACTCAGCGAGCGCGACGATTTTCCGTGGCTTCTCGACAGGATACTCGAAAAACACGGCATGCCCGGACGACCGCTGACGCTCTCCAACGCTGCCCGGCTGACGATCCTGCACCACCGCTGGCCGGGCAATATCCGCGAGCTGGACAATGCGATCGCCTTTGCAGCCGCACTTTGCGACGACGGGCTGATTACGGTGGAGGATCTTCCGGAGCAGCTCACCCCCGCCTCCTCCACCCCCATGATCGACAGCCGCGGCACCGATCTTCGCGCATTGCTGGCCGCCTGTAACGGCAATATTTCTGAAGCCGCCCGCCGGCTCGGTGTTGACCGCACGACCCTCCATCGCCGCATGCGGCGCCTCGGCATCGGAAAACCTCACTGAAGGTGAGGCATATGCCACAGCTGTAGCGCCACAGCTGTGGCAGGTCGCAAAACAGGCCTTCCCCAAAACCCAGCGATTTCAGGCCTTCGGTGGAGAAAGCCGTTCTGGCATGGGCATTGCACCTTCTCTGGCATCAAGTGCCATCGAGGAGAAAACATGCGCGCGCTCAGATTTCATGCAGCCAAGGATTTGCGGATCGAAGACATTGCCGAGCCGAAACGGCCTGGCCCGGGACAGGTCCTCGTCCGCAACCGTTTCGTCGGCATCTGCGGCACCGATCTGCATGAATATAGCTACGGCCCGATCTTCATTCCCACCGAACCGCATCCTTTTACCGGCGCCCATGGCCCACAGATTCTGGGCCACGAATTCGGCGGCGTGGTTGAGGCGATCGGCGACGGTGTGACCTCCGTCAACGTCGGCGACCGCGTCTCCATCCAGCCGCTCATCATGCCGCGATCCGGCGATTATTTCGCTGATCGTGGCCTTTTCCATCTCAGCACGCAACTGGCACTGGTCGGCCTCAGCTGGGACGGCGGCGGCATGGCGGAAGCCGCACTTGTCAACGAATACAACGTCCAGAAAATTCCGGACGAGATGACCGACGAAGAGGCCGCACTGGTGGAACCCTCGGCCGTTGCCGTTTATGCCTGTGATCGCGGTGGCGTTACCGCCGGTAATAGCGTTCTGGTCACGGGTGCCGGCCCGATCGGCATGTTGACGCTTCTGGCGGCCCGCGCCGCCGGCGCTACCCAGCTTTTTGTCTCCGATCTGAATGACGCCCGCCTCGAGCTTGCCCGCAATGTCATCCGTGATGTCATCACCATCAACCCCAAGCGCGATAATGTCGGTGATGTCGTCCGCTCGGCAACCGAAGGCAAGGTCGGCTGCGACGTGGCGATCGAATGCGTGGGTAATGAACATGCGCTCAAGGCCTGCGTTGACGCCGTGCGCAAGCAGGGCGTCGTCGTGCAAACCGGGCTGCACCCGCATGAAAACCCGATCGACTGGTTCCAGGTGACGTTCCGTGATCTGGAGATCAAGGGCTCCTGGGCCTATCCGACCCATTACTGGCCGCGCGTCATCCGGCTCATTGCCTCCGGCCTGCTGCCGGCGACGAAGATCGTCACCAAGCGCATCACGCTGGATACGGCCGTGACCGAGGGCTTCGATGCCCTGCTCGACCCCGCCGGCACGCATCTGAAAATCCTGATCGATCTTTCGAAATAGGCTTTTCGCCTGCGCCTGCCGGGAAGAGGAGCCCGGCAGGCGCGGGTATTGGCTTTCGGGGCGGCGACACCGCCGCTCCGCCATCAGACCAAGCACCATGGAGGAGATGAATATGCTTGATGTCAGTCCCGCCACCAAAATCGATACGGTTCTTTCGAAGCTCGGCAATGCGCTTGAAGCCGGCGACATAGACGCCGCCGTCAACCTGTTTCAGGCCGATTGTTACTGGCGCGATCTCGTGACCTTCACCTGGAACCTGAAGACGCTGGAGGGCCGCGAACAGATCCACGACATGCTGGCCAGCCAGCTCGCCGCTATCAAGCCCTCCGGCTTCGTGCAGGATGCAAAAGAGCAGGCCTCTGAAGGCGGCGGCGTCACCGAAGGCTGGTTCGAGTTCGAGACCGGGGCCGCCCGTGGTTACGGTCATATCCGCCTGAAGGACGGGCTGATCTGGACCTTGCTCACCACCATGAGCGAACTGAAAGGCCACGAGGAACCAAAAGGCATTCGCCGGCCGATGGGCGCGGAACACGGCCACGACCGCAGCCGCCGGACCTGGAAGGAAAAGCGCGAGGCCGAGGCTGCGGAACTCGGTTATGCAGAGCAGCCCTATGTCGTCATCATCGGCGGCGGACAGGGCGGCATCGCGCTTGGCGCGCGCCTTCGCCAGCTCGGTGTGCCGACGATCATCATCGAAAAGAACGAGCGGCCCGGCGACAGCTGGCGCAA